>NZ_JBIAKV010000005.1:0-288950 GCF_042872705.1 Micromonospora sp. NPDC005203
GCCCGCACTCATGACGACGAACGGGCCGCGACCCCCACCCTGGCATCACCGCGTCCCGGCCCGCACTCATGACGGCGTGCGGGCCGGGACCCCCCGTGGGTCCCGGCCCGCACGTCGGTCACCGGTCAGTCCTGCTTGCGTTCAGTTTCGGCTCGGCTCCGGTCGCCGCCATGGTCGCCCTGTTCGGCGAACCGGCCCTCGACGATCCGGTCCCGGTAGGTCCCCTCGGTCACCTTGTCGAACTTCTTGCGGACGGTCTCGGCCAGGTCGTCCAACCGATCTTCCGTCTGCTGGGCGACCTTCTTCGCCGGTTCCGCCATCGCTCCCCCTCGCCATGCCGATAGGTCCGTATTAAGCCGATTGGACCCGTATCAACAGGCTAACCGAAGCGGCCCGGACCGCGCCGGGGAATCCGGTGCCGTCCGGGCCGAGAAGACAGCTCCGGATGTGCGGCAGGTCAACGATCGGGAGTACGACGGGGTCGCCACACCACAAGCGCGGTGGACGTGCGATGGGTCGGCACGAGATCCCGTCCCGGAAAGCGGGCGAGTGATTCCAGCTCGGCCACCCGTCGGTACGCGGCGTCCAGCTCCGCCTCCAGTCGGGCCACCCGCTGCTGCGCCTGCTCCAACAGCCGCTCCAGCCCGATGATCCGCTTGACGCCGGCCAAATTGATCCCGTCGTCCTGACTGAGCCGCTGCACCTCGCGCAGCAGCACCACGTCACGGACGCTGTACCGACGTCCGCCACCAGCGGCCCGGCCGGGCTGCACCAGCCCCAGCCGGTCGTACTGGCGCAGGGTCTGCGGGTGCATCCCCGCCATTCGAGCCGCAACCGAGATCATCAGCACCTTGGCCTCGTAGGCAGGGTCACCCGAACCGAGGAACTCGCCCGACATCCCGCTCACCTCCGCGTCCCTTCCACCGGACTAACTGACCCGACGCACCCGAGCCTCGAGATGGTCCCGGGCCGCTGGCGGGCTCTGCTCGGCGAACGCCTCCAGCGCGGTGCGCGCCTCGTCGGACACCCGGGCCGGCACCACCACGTCCAACGTGACCAGCAGGTCGCCGGCCTGCCCGTCGCGGCGGACCACACCCTTGCCCCGGGCGCGCAGCACCCGCCCGCTGGGCGTCCCGGGCGGGACCCGCAGGGTCACCGCGCCGTCGAGCGTGGGCACCCGCAGGTCCGTGCCGAGCACGGCCTCCGCGAAGGTGATCGGCACGCTCAGCGTCAGGTCGTCGCCGGTACGCCCGAACAGCTCGTCCGGCCGAACCTTGACGTGCACGAACAGGTCACCAGCCGGGCCGCCGCGCTCGCCTGGCTCACCGCGCCCGGCCAACCGGATGCGCTGACCGTCGGCCACGCCGGCCGGGAAGCGCACGTTCATGGTGCGCGTCTTGGTGACCCCGCCGCTGCCGTGGCACTCGGGGCACTTCTCCTCGACCACCGTGCCGACGCCCTGACAGTTGCGACACGGCTCGGAGAAGCTGAACGACCCCTGGTCGCGGGTGGTCACCCCGGCACCGTGGCAGACCGGGCAGGTCCGCGGCTGGGTGCCGGGCTTGGCCCCGTTGCCGTGGCAGGTCTCGCAGACGCCCGGCGCGCGCAGTGTCAGGGGCAGCGTCACCCCGCGCACCGCGTCGCCGAAGTCAAGTGCCACCTCGGTCTCCACGTCCCGGCCACGGCCCGGACCGCGGGGCGCCGCCTGCCCGCCGCCCTGGCCGCCACTGAAGATCGAACTGAACAGGTCCTGGAAGCCGGCGCCGCCGAAGCGACGATCGCCGGCCCCGCCGCCGCCGAACATGTCGGAGACGTCGAACGGCATGCCGCCCGGCTGACCCGCGCCACGGGCGTTGCGCCGGAACGCACCCGAGCCGAACAGCGAGCGCATCTCGTCGTACTCGCGACGGCGGCCGGCGTCCGACAACACGTTGTACGCCTCGGACGCGGCTTTGAACCGCTCCTCCGCCTTGGCGTCGCCCGGGTTGTGGTCCGGGTGCGACTCCCGGGCCACCTTGCGGTACGCCTTCTTGATGTCATCCGCGGAGGCGGCCTTGTCCACGCCGAGCACGGCGTAGAAGTCCTTCTCGATCCAGTCCTTGGAACTCACCGGTCCACCCCCTCTCGACCGTCGCCGCCCGGCCGTGGCCCCCCCCCCCCCGCGGGGGGGGGGGGGCGCCCCCCGGGCCCCCCCCCCCCCCCCGGCCCCCCCCCGCCCGCCCCCCCCCCCGGGGGGGGGGGGGGGGCACGGCCCGGTCACTGCTTCGCACTATTCCGGATCCGCGACCGCGACCAGCGCGGGGCGCAGCAGCCGCTCACCGAGCTGGTAGCCGCGCCGCATGACCTGCACGCAGGTCGGCTCGGTGACCTCGGCCGAGGTCTGGTGCGCGACCGCCTCGTGGCGGGTCGGGTCGAACGGGTCGCCCTGTTCGCCGAAGGCGTTCAGGCCGAACTTGCCCAGCGCGGTGGTGAGCTGTTCCGCCACCGTGCCGAACGGCCCGACCAGGTCGCCGTGTTCCCGAGCCCGGTCCAGGTCGTCGAGGATCGGCAGCAGCGCGGCAAGCACCGAACCGGTCGCCTGCTCCTGCACCAGGTTGCGGTCGCGGTCGACCCGCTTGCGGTAGTTGGCGTACTCTGCCGACACCCGCTGCACGTCCCGGGTCCGCTCGTCCAACTCGGCCCGGAGCGCCTCCATCTCGGCACCGAGCGACGTGCCCGTGCCGGCGCCGTCAACCGGCTGCGCCGGGGCGTCCACCACCGGCGGACCGGACGGCTCCGGACCATCGGTGGAGTTGACCTCGACCTCGATCTCGTCGACCACGACCTCGGCGTCCTCGACCAGACCCTCGGCCGGCACACCGGTCTCCGCGTCGGCGGCGGTGCCCTCCGGCTCCGCCGTGTCGACGAGCTTGCGCTTGTTGCGGATGACGACCCGCTCCCCGTCGCCGGTGGTCGGCTCCGTGGGCGCGGAGCCACCCGGCGTCGACCCGGTGTCGCCCGGGTCGGCGGCTCGTGGCTTCTGCGTCATGCGGCTACCTCATCCCCTTCGCCGTGACCAGGTGTCGGAGGCCGACGGTCACTTCTTGCCGTCCTCGTCCACGATTTCCGCGTCGACCACGTCGTCGGCACCGCCGGACTGCGGGCCGGGCTGGGCGCCGGTCGCACCCGGGCCGGCCTCGCCACCCGGCTGCTGACCCTGCTCGGCCTGAGACGAGTAGAGCAGCGAACCGGCCTCCTGGGAGACCTTCGCCAGCTTCTCGTGGGCGGACTTGATCTTCTCGATGTCCTGACCGCCGAGGGCACCGCGCAGCTCGCCGAGCGCCTCGTTGAGCTGCTCCCGGTTTTCACCGGGCAGCTTGTCGCCGCTCTCGGCGAGGAACTTCTCGGTCTGCCACTGGAGCGCCTCGGCCACGTTGCGAGCCTCGGCGTCGTCGCGGCGACGCTTGTCCTCCTCCGCGTGCTCCTCGGCGTCCCGGCGCATCCGCTCGATGTCGTCCTTCGGCAGCGAGGAGCCACCGGTGATCGTCATCTTCTGTTCCTTGCCGGTGCCCAGGTCCTTGGCGTGCACGTTGACGATGCCGTTGGCGTCGATGTCGAAGGCGACCTCGATCTGCGGCACGCCGCGCGGCGCCGGCGGGAGACCGGTCAGCTCGAAGGTGCCGAGCTTCTTGTTGTAGGCCGCGATCTCCCGCTCACCCTGGAAGACCTGGATCAGCACCGACGGCTGGTTGTCGTCCGCCGTGGTGAAGACCTCGGAGCGCTTGGTCGGGATGGTGGTGTTGCGCTCGATCAGCTTGGTGAAGATGCCACCCTTGGTCTCGATGCCCAGGCTCAGCGGGGTCACGTCGAGCAGCAGGACGTCCTTGACCTCACCCTTGAGCACACCGGCCTGGAGGGCGGCGCCGACGGCGACGACCTCGTCCGGGTTGACGCCCTTGTTGGGGTCGCGGCCGGTGAGCTGCTTGACCAGGTCGGTCACGGCCGGCATCCGGGTCGAACCGCCGACCAGGATGACGTGCTCGACGTCGGAGATCTTGATCCCGGCGTCCTTGACGGCCTGCTCGAACGGGCCCTTGCAGCGGTCCAGCAGGTCCTGCGTCATCCGCTGGAACTCGGCGCGGCTGAGCGTCACGTCGAGGTGCAGCGGGCCGGCCGCGCCGGCGGTGATGTACGGCAGGTTGATGTTTGTGGTGGTGGCGGCGGACAGCTCGATCTTGGCCTTCTCGGCGGCCTCACGGAGGCGCTGGAGGGCCATCTTGTCCTGACCGAGGTCGATGCCGTGCTCACCACGGAACGTCTTGACCAGGTGGTCGATGATCCGCTGGTCCCAGTCGTCGCCACCGAGCTGGTTGTCACCGCTGGTCGACTTGACCTCGACGACGCCCTCGGCCAGCTCCAGCAGCGAGACGTCGAAGGTGCCGCCGCCGAGGTCGAAGACCAGGACGGTCTGCTCCTTGGAGCCCTTGTCCAGCCCGTACGCCAGGGCGGCCGCGGTCGGCTCGTTGACGATCCGCAGCACGTTGAAGCCGGCGATCTCGCCAGCCTCCTTGGTGGCCTGGCGCTGGCTGTCGTTGAAGTAGGCCGGAACGGTGATCACCGCGTCGGTGATCTGCTCGCCCAGGTACGCCTCGGCGTCCCGCTTGAGCTTCATCAGCGTCCGGGCCGAGATCTCCTGGGGGGTGTACTTCTTGCCGTCGATGTCGACGGACCAGTTCGTGCCGACCTCGCGCTTGACCGAGCGGATCGTCCGGTCCGGGTTGGTCACTGCCTGGCGCTTGGCGACCTCACCGACGAGCACCTCACCGTTGCGGGCGAACGCGACGATCGACGGGGTCGTCCGCGAGCCCTCAGCGTTGGCGATGACGGTGGGCTCACCGCCCTCGAGAACGCTGACGCAGGAGTTCGTCGTGCCGAGGTCGATACCGACCGCACGTGCCATCTTCGCTTCCTCGCTTCATAAGGTTGTGCAGGTGACGGGCGTCGCCCGTGGGCTGCTGGCGAACACCGCCGGCAGCGGGCCCCACCACAAGTTGAGTGAACTGGACTCAATAGTGCCACGCGTTGGCGAATCGTCAAGTCGGGTTGAGTCAACCCGACGCAACCCACCCGTTACTACCGTCCGGTTGTCTTCCCTTGCATCGGTCGGGCACGCTTTAGCGGTGACGACGCCCGGCGATTCCGCCACCCGTTCCGGCGTGCCCGCCGTCGCAGCCCGCACCGGTCCGCCGGACGCCGCGGAGGAGCCGCCCGCCACCACCGGGGACGACGGCCTCCCCGGCGCCCTGTCGGGCCTCCGGGAGGCGATCGGTGCGACCCGGTACCCCCTCGCGCTGCCCTCCGCCGGCCCCGCCCGGCACACCGCCACCGCCCTCGCCGACCAGCTCGACGACTACCTGCTGCCCCGGCTCGCCCGGCTGGACGCCCCGCTTCTCGTGGTGGTCGGCGGCTCCACCGGCGCGGGCAAGTCGACACTTGTCAACAGCCTGGTCAAGGCCCGGGTCAGCGCCGCCGGCGTGCTCCGGCCGACCACCCGCTCCCCGGTGCTGGTCTGCAACCCGTCCGACGCGGCGTGGTTCCGGCAGGGCGACCTGCTGCCCGGCCTGACCCGCACCACCGAGCCGAGCGACGACCCCCGCGCCCTGCACCTCGTCACCGCCCCCGCCCTCCCCGCCGGGCTGGCCTTCCTCGACGCGCCCGACATCGACTCGGTGGTCGACGCCAACCGGGCGCTCGCCACCCAACTGCTGGCCGCCGCCGATCTCTGGCTCTTCGTCACCACCGCCGCCCGATACGCCGACGCGGTGCCCTGGGAGCTGCTGCGCAGCGCCCGGGCGCGCGGCGCGGTGATCGCCATGGTGTTGGACCGGGTGCCCGCCGAGGCCACCGAGGAGATCGCCGCGCACCTGACCGAGATGCTCGCCGAACAGGATCTCGGCCGGGCGCCGCTGTTCGTGTTGCCGGAGACCTGGGTCGACGGGCAGGGACTGCTGCCCGAGGGCGCGACCGCGGCGCTCGCCGACTGGTTCGCCCGGCTGGCCGGCGACGCGGACGCTCGGGCGGCGGTGGTCCGCCAGACGCTGGACGGTGCGCTGGCCGCGCTGCACCCCGCCGTCGAGGAGTTGGCCGACGCCGCCGACGAGCAGGTCACCGCCGCCGACGGACTGGACGACCGGGTCCGTTCCGCGTACCGGGGTGCCGAGCGCACCGTCGAGCAGGGGCTTCAGGACGGCCGACTGCTCCGGGGCGAGGTGCTCGCCCGCTGGCAGGAGTTCGTCGGCACCGGAGAGTTCTTCCGCACGCTGGAGGCACGGATCGGCCGCCTCCGGGACCGGGTCGTCGCCGCTGTCACCGGTCGACCGGCACCCGCCGTCGAGCTGCGCAACGCCATCGAGTCGCAGCTGGTCACGCTACTGCGCGGGGTGGCCTCGGAGGCTGCCGAGTCGGCGTACACGGGTTGGCAGGCGCATCCGGCGGGCAGCGAGCTGCTCGAGCCGGCGCTCGCCCACCCGAGCGACGACCTGCCCGAACGCGCCGAACGGATGGTGCGGGACTGGCAGCGTGGGGTGTTGGAGCTGGTCCGGGTCGAGGGCGGCGACAAGCGGTTCGTGGCCCGCACCGCCGCGTACGCGGTCAACGCCACCGGCCTGGCCGTGATGATCGCCGTCTTCGCCTCCACCGCGTTCATTCCGACCGGGCTGGAGCTGGCCACCGGGGCCGGCACCACGGTCGCCGCGCAGGCCGTACTCCAGGCGATCTTCGGCGACCAGGCGGTGCGTACCCTGGCCGCCAAGGCCCGCACCGACCTGCTGGCCCGGGTGCGGACGCTGCTCGACGCGGAGGCCGACCGGTTCCTCAGCCGCACCGCCGACGCCCGCCCCGCCGCGGACGTCGGCGACGGGCTGCGCCGGGCCGCCGGCCGGGTCGAGCTGGCCCGGCACCGCAGTGGCCTGTCCGCTGGCGGCGACACCCCGCCGGCCCGCGACGAGGAGGGCTTCCGGTGACCAACCTCACCGGCCGGGTACGCGAGGCGTTCCGCGGTGACCAGCGGGTGGACGCCGACGCGCTGATCGCCCGACTGGACGCGGTACGGCGCTTCCTGACCGCGGTGGACGGCCTGCTGCCCGACGCCGAACTGGTGCCCGCGCACACCCTGGTCGAGCGGGCCGGCACCCGGCTGACACTGTCCCGGGACCACACAGTGGTCGCGCTGGCCGGTGCGACCGGCAGCGGCAAGTCGAGCCTCTTCAACGCGTTGGCCCAGCTGGAGCTCTCGCCGGTGGGGGTCCGCCGGCCGACCACCGGCGTCACCCACGCCTGCGTGTGGGGGCCGTTGGCGGGCGCCAACCAGTTGCTCGACTGGACCGGCGTGCTGCCCCGACACCGCTTCGTCCGGGAGAGCGCCCTGGACGCGGACGACGAGACGGCGCTGCACGGACTGGTCCTGCTCGACCTGCCCGACTTCGACTCGGTGCAGCGTTCCCACCGCCTGGAGGTGGACCGGCTCCTCGGCCTGGTCGACCAGGTGGTCTGGGTGGTCGACCCGCAGAAGTACGCCGATCGGGTCATCCACGACAGCTACCTGCGCGAGTTCCACCGGCACCGCGACGTCACGGTGGTCGTGCTCAACCAGGCCGACCGGCTGTCCCCGGCCGAGGTGCCCCGGGTCCTGGACGACCTGCGTCGACTGCTCGACTCGGACGGGCTCACCGGGGTGCCGCTGCTGTCCACCACCGCCATCGACCCGGCCGGCATGGTGGGGCTGCGCGGCGCGTTGGAGCGGACCGTCGCCGAGCGGCAGGCCGCGCTGCGCCGACTCGCGGGTGACGTCGACACGGTCGTCGCCGGCCTGGACGAGTTGGTCGGCTCGGCCCGCCCCACGGGTGGACCGGGCAACTCGACTGTCGACGGGCTGAACCGGGCGTTGGCCGGAGCGGCCGGCGTGCCCGCGGTCACCGCCGCCGTGGAGCAGGCGTACCGGCATCGGGCCGGCGCGGCCACCGGCTGGCCCGTGGTCCGGGGTTGGCGGCGGCTGCGACCCGACCCGCTGCGGCGACTGCACCTGCCCGGCCCGACCGGCGGCCGGGACGACCCGGCGGAGAGTCTGGTCGCGGCCACCTCGGTGCCGGAACCATCGGCCGCCCAGCGCTCGGCGCTGAGCCTCGCGATCCGCGCGGTGGCCGATCGGGCCGCCGCCGACCTGCCCGCCGCCTGGCCCGGAGCGGTGACCTCGGCCGCCCGGTCCCGCCTCGGCGACCTGCCGGACGCGCTGGACCGCACGATCGCCGGCACCGACCTCGGCCTGGACCGTCGACCGCTGTGGTGGCGGGCCGTCGGCGGTGTCCAGTGGCTGGTCACCCTCGCCGCCGTGGTGGGGCTCGGCTGGCTTGCGCTCGGGTACGCCCTGCGAGCACTGGGCCTGCCGGCGCTGGACAACCCGACGGTCGGTCAGGTGCCGCTGCCCACCCTGCTGCTGCTCGGCGGCCTGCTGGCCGGGCTGCTGGTGGCGGCGTTGACCCGCCCGGTGGTGCGCTGGGCCGCGCGGCGTGCCCGAGCCCGAGCCGAGCAGCGGCTGACGGCGAAGGTCGCCCTGGTCGGCGAGGAGTACGTGCTGGCACCGGTGCGGACCGTGCTCGACTCGTACGCGCAGGCGCGCGACGCGCTGCGGGACGCCGCCCACCGCTGACGCCTCGCACGGCTCGCTACCGCTCTCCATCGGCCCCGGGCGGCGTAGGGTCGGAGCATGGCCACGCCTGAGACCCCCTACGACGCGGTGCTGCACGCCGCACGCGACGTGACCAAGCTGGAGTCCGCCCTCGACGCCGAGATGCTCGGCAGCGCGCTGCTGGGCAGTGTCTACGCCATCGCGGAGACCGACCGCGACACCGCCGTACGGGAGTTCGTCACCGGGTTCCTCGCCGCCACCGCCCGTCGCCGGGTCGCGGCGGCGACCACCATCCGGCAGGTCTTCGCCGCGCTCGTCCCGGACGCCGGGGGCGCCGATCGGGTCCGTCCGGGCAGCCAGGCGCCCCCCTGGTCCGGGCAGCTCGGCCGGGTGCACCTCACCGGCACCTGGGCGTACGGCGACGTGTACGGCGACCAGACCTCCTACCTCGCCACCTTCGCCTACGACGACGCGTCGGGCGGCACCGAGCACGCGTTGGTGGCCCTGGTGGACCACAACATCGGGATCACCAAGGACATCTTCGTCGGCGGCCCGGCGGAACGGATCCTGGACCAGGTCCGGCAGATGTGCGCCGACGACGAGTTGACCTGGTTTCGTACCGAGAATCCGGCCCGGCTCCGGGGCGAGGTGGCCCGCCATCTCGCGGTGACCGACGACCTCAGTGAGCTGCCCGGCGAGGGTTCACTCGCCACCGACCGGGCGCTCGTCGGTGCCCGACTGGCGCTGCTGCCCACCGCGGCCGAGCCGACCGGCCCGGCGGCGGTCGAGCCGCTCTCCGCTGCTGAGCGCACCGACCTGGTCCGGCAGTTCCTCGCCGCGCCGGAGGCCGCCCGCTTCGGGTTGGACGCCGTCGACGGCGCGGAGTTGGCCTCACTGCACTTCTGCCTGAGCCTGGTGCTGGACCACTCGGCGAGCTTCCCGGACGGCGACCCGATGCGCTGGAGCCCGGCGGTGTCCGGGCTGTTCCTGCTCGACTGGGTGCACCGCCGTGCGGTGTTGGACATGGACGACGCGGCGATGCTGCCCCGGGTGCTGCGCGCCTGGGCACGGTACGCGTCCCGCCAGCGCGGACTGCCGGAGGCGGCGGCGACGCGCACCGACGAGGCGATCGAGGAGATGGTGCCGGAGTTCGCCCGCCTCTACTCGACGGGTGAGCGGCGCAGCCCGGCGACCGCGGCGGTGGCGCAGCTGATGGCCGACGGGGTGGACCCGGACGATCCGGCCGCTCTGGACGCCTGGATCGAGGCGAACCGGCACCGCCTCGCCGACGACGGCGCCTGACGGTTTACCCGGGGCGGGCGACACCCCGTCCGCCCCGGCTCTCGTCCGCCCCGGCGGCGGGCCTCGGTCGGGAGCAGATCGCGGTCAGCGCAGCGCGCCGAAGACCACTGCGGCGATCAGCGCGCCGAGCACACCGCCGGCGAGCACCTGCGACACCGTGTGGTCCCTGAGCCGCACCCTGGACCAGCCGACCACCACCAGCAGCGGTGCCGCGACGACCAGCCGGGTCCCGAAGGTCAGCATCAGGATGACGAGTGTGCCGGCGGCCACCGCCGAGTGGATCGAGATCTTCCACCAGTGGCTCACCGACACACTGACCACGAGACCGACGAGCCCGGCCACGGCCAGCGCCAGCACCGGGCGGGGCGCGCCGAGGACGACGAGCAGGACGAGCCCTGCCGTCACCGAGGCGAGGCCGACCAGCAGCGGGGCGCGGCGCTGCTCCCGGCGGCCGACGTGGTGGTCGGTGAGGCGGCCACGGCGTACCCCGCCGACGACGTAGGCGAACGGAATGCCGATGACGAAGAGCGTGGCGAGCAGACCCCAGACCAGGCCCTCACCCGGGCGGCGCGCGCTGTGCCAGCTCACGGTGATGATCAGCAGCGACACGAGCACGGCCGGCGCGCTCACCTCGGTGACCAGCCGGGCGACCCGCAGCCCCGGGCCGGGTCGGGTGGTGACCGGGCGGAGTCTCGCACCGCCGCCCACGTCACCCCCTCCGGTACGTGCCTGACGCCGGCACACCGCCGGCACCGGATGGGTCACGCCTGAGGGTCACCGTACCGTCGGGGCGTCAACCGTGGGGTGCGTTGGTCAGGCCACCGGGGAACCACCGACCGGGTGCGTCTGCGATACGACCGGAGGCGTCGGGACCGCTGGGCCGGGCCGGCTGGTCGGTGACGCGGGAGCGGCGGGTGACCCGGGGGTGGTGACCGGCGCTGACGGCGCCCTGGTCGGTACGGCGGTCGCGGTGGGGACGTCGGTCGGGCTCGGACCCAGCGTGGGCGTCGGATCCAGCGTGGGCGTCGGATCCAGCGTCGGCGTCGGATCCAGCGTCGGCGTCGGGTCCAGCGTCGGCGTCGGATCCAGCGTCGGCGTCGGGTCCAGCGTCGGGGTGGGGCCGGGATCCGTCGGGTCAGGTTCGGTGGGGTCCGGGTCAATGGGGTCGGTCGGGTTGGGATCCGGGAGGTCGGTCGGCGGGCCGGTCGTCGGCGCTGGCGGGCCGGCCGGCGGCATGGCGGGCCAGGTGCCGCGGGAGGGCTTCGGCGCCAGCGGCGGGTAGGTCGCCGGTCGACCGGGCCCCGTGCCGGTCACGGTCTCCGATCCGGGCCTCTCCGAGGTACGCCGGGGAGCGGCGGGCAGCCAGCCGCTGGTCGGGCCGACGCTGGGTGTGCCGGGTGGTGGCAGCGCCGGCTGGCTGGTCATCGGCATCGGGATCACCACCGGCCCAATCGACGGGGTCGGGATGAACGGGGTGCTGCTGTCGGGCAGCGCGGTGCTGCCCGGGGTGGCCGAGCCGGCGCTGATCGCGGCGAGAATGGGCATCGACGCGGTGCCGGCCAGCAGTGCGACGGTCAGCAGGTAACCCCGGGAGGGCCCGCCCGCGCCGGGGGCGCGGTGGACGCCGACCACCCGGCGGTAGCCGCCGGCGGACCGATGCCGGCCGAGTGCTGGCGGGCCGGGACCGTCACCTGGCTCGTACAACGCGCACCCCTTGTTGTCGGCCGTCAGTGGACATGGATGGACGCCGCGTCATCGCTTGGCCGCCACCGCCGCCAGGCTCGCCGCCGTCAGCTATAAAACAGGCATATAACCCGACAAAGATGATCCTGCGGGGATCAGCCTGGCCCAGTCACCCTCCGTCAGCCAACCTCCACCGCGTGTCGACACGCCGGGCTGACCGAACCGTGACGAATCAGTGCCGGAACGTCTCGGAACGGCAGGCCGGCAGGAGGGCGACAAACAGCGGCAAAGGGTGGGCGGTCGGAATACGGGGCGGGCGTACTGTGGGCGCGCTCACCTGCTCTGCGAATATGGAGCACGACGGCAACGCAGCCGTGACCTCCGCGCACCCACGCGGCAGGCGCGGCCCGGGGCCGGCGCTCCCGATCCGGGTTCGGCCAGAACCCGGCTCACGCCGTGCGGCAACCCCCACCGGGGCTAGGCGCGGCCGCCAGGAACCGGTCCGGCAAGAGCCGGACAGGCGCACGAGTTGCGTGGCCGGGTGACCCCCCGGTGCCGACGCAGACACGACAGGGAGAGACCGATGGCAAAGGGCGACCCCGGGGGTACCACCCGCGGCAGGCGGGCGACACCCCGCTCCAAGAAGGGCACGGCCGGCGACCCCGAGCTGGTGCAGCTGCTCACCCCCGACGGCGAGCGGATCGACAGCGCCACCGGGCCGGACGGCACCGAGTACCGCGTCGACTTCACCGACGAGGAATACCGCGGGCTCTACCGCGACCTGGTGCTCGTCCGCAAGCTGGACGCCGAGGCGACCGCTCTCCAGCGCCAGGGCGAGCTGGGTCTCTGGGCCAGCCTGCTCGGCCAGGAGGCCGCGCAGGTCGGCTCCGGGCGCGCCCTGCGGGCGCAGGACATGGCCTTTCCGACCTACCGCGAGCACGGCGTCCTCTACTGCCGGGGCATCGACCCGATCATGCCGCTCGGCCTGTTCCGCGGTGTCGACCAGGGCGGCTGGGACCCGAACGAGTTCAAGTTCAACATGTACACGATCGTCATCGGCGCGCAGACCCTGCACGCGACCGGGTACGCCATGGGCATCACCATGGACGGCAAGGTCGGCACCGACGACGGCGAGGCCGCGATCGCCTACTTCGGCGACGGGGCCACCAGCCAGGGCGACGTGAACGAGGCCTTCGTCTGGGCCAGCGTGTTCAACGCCCCGCTGGTGTTCTTCTGCCAGAACAACCAGTACGCGATCTCCGAGCCGCTGGAGCGGCAGACCCGCGTCCCGCTCTACCAGCGGGCCGCCGGCTTCGGCTTCCCCGGTGTACGGGTGGACGGCAACGACGTGCTGGCCTCGTACGCGGTCACCCGCACGGCGCTGGACAACGCCCGGCACGGGCAGGGCCCGAGCCTGATCGAGGCGTACACCTACCGGATGGGCGCGCACACCACCTCCGACGACCCGACCCGCTACCGCATCGCCAGCGAGGTCGAGGCGTGGCAGGCCAAGGACCCGATCGCCCGGGTCAAGGCCTTCCTGCAGAAGCAGCAGATCGCCGACGCGGCCTTCTTCGCCGAGGTGGACGAAGAGGCCCGCCGCGAGTCGGTGCACCTGCGTGAGCGGGTGCTCGACATGCCCAACCCCGAGCCGGTGACGATGTTCGACCACGTCTACCCGAACGGGTCTCCCCTGCTCGACGAGCAGCGCGCGCAGTTCAGCCGCTACATGGAGTCGTTCGAAGGGAGCGCCCACTGATGGCCACGGAGACGCTCACCCTCGGCAAGGCCCTCAACACCGGCCTGCGCCGCGCCCTGGAGACCGACCCCAAGGTCATCATCATGGGCGAGGACGTCGGCAAGCTCGGCGGCGTCTTCCGGATCACCGACGGGCTCCAGAAGGACTTCGGCGACCAGCGGGTGATCGACACCCCGCTGGCCGAGTCCGGCATCATCGGCACCGCGGTCGGTCTCGCCATCCGCGGCTACCGGCCGATCTGCGAGATCCAGTTCGACGGCTTCGTCTACCCCGCGTACGACCAGATCGTGTCGCAGGTGGCGAAGATGCACTACCGCTCGGGCGGCAAGCTCAGCATCCCCATGGTGATCCGGATCCCGTACGGCGGTGGCATCGGCGCCGTCGAGCACCACTCCGAGTCGCCCGAGGCGTACTTCGCGCACACGGCCGGCCTGAAGGTGGTGACCTGCTCCAACCCGCAGGACGCGTACGTGATGATCCAGCAGGCCATCGCCTCGGATGATCCGATCGTCTTCCTGGAGCCCAAGCGGCGCTACTGGGAGAAGGGGCCCGTCGACCTGGACGCGCCGTTGTCCGAGGCGTACCCGCTGCACTCGGCCCGTGTGGTGCGGCCCGGCACGGACGTGACCGTGCTGGCCTACGGGCCGATGGTGCGGACGTGCCTGGAGGCGGCGACCGCCGCCGCGGAGGACGGCCGGGAGTTGGAGGTCATCGACCTGCGTTCGCTCTCCCCGCTGGACCTGGCGGCGGCCTACGAGTCGGTGAAGCGCACCGGCCGCGCGATCGTGGTGCACGAGGCGCCGTCGAACATCGGCCTCGGCGCCGAGTTGGCCGCCCGGATCACCGAGGAGTGCTTCTACTCCCTGGAGTCGCCCGTGCTGCGGGTGACCGGCTTCGACACCCCCTACCCGGCCTCCCGGGTGGAAGAGGAATACCTGCCCGACCTCGACCGAGTGCTCGACGCCGTCGACCGCACCTTCGGCTGGTGATCGACATGTCCCGGATCAAGACGTTCAACCTGCCCGACCTGGGCGAGGGGCTGACCGAGGGCGAGATCCTGGCCTGGCTGGTCAAGGTCGGCGACACGATCGAGCTGAACCAGCCGATCGTCGAGGTCGAGACGGCCAAGGCGGCCGTGGAGATCCCGGCGAAGTGGGCCGGCCAGGTGCAGGCGATCCACCACCCGGAGGGCACCACGGTCGAGGTCGGTACGCCGATCATCGCGATCGACACCGACCCGGGTGCCGGGCCGCTGGACGCGCTGTCGACCACGGCCACGCCCAGCGCGGACCTGCCCACCCCGTCGGCGGCTTCGCTGGCGGCGGTGGAGGTGGCACCGGCCGAGGGCATGATCGAGCCGGGCCTGATCGGCGGTGCCGCCCCGGGCGGGCGGACGGCGGTGCTGGTGGGCTACGGCCCGCGTACGACCGCCGCGAAGCGCCGCCCGCGCAAGGGCGGCGTCCCGGCGCAGGCCGCATTGGCACCTGCTCCGGCGGCACCTGCTCCGCAGCCGGTGGTCGCGCCCGTGGCGGCGCCGGCTCGTAACGGGCAGTCCGCGATGGCAGCCGGTGGGCTGGTCCTGGCCAAGCCTCCGGTGCGCAAGCTCGCCAAGGACCTCGGGGTCGATCTCGGCACGGTGACCGGGTCGGGGCCGCTCGGCTCGATCACCCGGGAGGACGTGCAGCGGGCGGTGAGCGGCGCCGTCGTGGTGGCGGAACCGCTCGCCGCGACGACGGCTCCCAGCTTCGGCGCGGACCGGGAGCAGCGCATCCCGGTCAAGGGGGTCCGCAAGTTGACCGCCGAGAACATGTCCCGCTCGGCGTTCACCGCCCCGCACGTGACGGAGTTCCTGACCGTCGACGTGACCCGGGCGATGAAGGCACTGGACCGGCTCCGGGGTCGGCGGGAGTGGCGCGACGTGCGCGTCTCGCCGCTGCTGCTGGTGGCGAAGGCGGTGCTGTTGGCGGTACGTCGGCACCCGATGGTCAACTCGACCTGGGCCGGCGACGAGATCGTGGTGAAGGAGTACGTCAACCTCGGCATCGCGGCGGCCACCGAGCGCGGTCTGATCGTGCCGAACGTCAAGGATGCCGGCCGGCTCTCGTTGCGGGAGTTGGCGGACGCGCTGACCGACCTGGTGCAGACGGCGAAGTCCGGGCGTACCTCGCCGGCGGCCATGTCCGGCGGCACCCTGACCATCACCAACGTCGGCGTGTTCGGGGTGGACACCGGCACGCCGATCCTGCCGCCGGGTGAGTCCGCGATCCTGGCCCTCGGCGCGGTGCGGGAGATGCCCTGGGTGCACAAGGGCAAGGTCAAGGTGCGTCAGGTCACCACGCTGGGGCTGAGCTTCGACCACCGGATCATCGATGGTGAGCTGGGTTCGAAGTTCCTCCGCGACGTCGGCGACTTCCTCGCGGATCCGGAGGCGGCGCTGCTCGCCTGGACCTGATCGTTCGAGACGCCAGCCACGGCCGGTGTGCCACGGGTTAACGCCCGGCACACCGGCCGTGTCCGTTGGGCGACGTAACCGTTGGTCGGATGGCTTGTTGACCTTCGATTGTTAGGCGGGTGTCTCAGCTCACCTAATAATCGTTGGAAGTTCCCCGGCTTCTGCTGTTGAATAGACACATCAGGGGCTGACAACCGAATAGCTAGGGGGACCCACCAATGAGCATGATCGAGCGAATCCGCAACCACCGCGACGCCACCCGCCGCGCCCGTGCCATCGAGCACGCGCTGCGCTCGGCGAACACGCCGGCAGTTCGCGAGGAACTCCTCGTCATCGCCCAGCGTCACATGAGCTGACGCTCCACGACATTCCGCACCTCCTCCAGATCGATGGCCCACCCGGCCCACCGGGTGGGCCATCGGCGTTCCCGGCCACCCGCCACCGGGATTCCGCCCTGCCGCAGCGCCCGGTACGGTGGGCTTCGGTCGCCGCCCGCCGACCCGGCAGAGGCCGAGCAAACCGAAGCTGCTCGACACCGACCGGCAACGGGGAGTGACGACCGGGCTCCTTGGACGTGCCGTGCCCGCACCCGATACCGTGCGGGGAGCCGGCACAGCGGTACGCCGGTGACGCCGGCAGCCGTGCCGAGGAGACCGATCGGCGCCGGCGAGCCGACATGTGATGGAGGAGGCGCACCCATGACGTCCGAGGGCCCGCACCGCACCGGCCAGGAGCCGGACGAGGTGTCACCGGGCGCCGGCGGACCGGCGCCGTACGGCGACCGCCCGGCGCAGCCGGACAACGGCCACAACGCCGCCGGCCCCGACCTGGGCTGGGCACCCCCGCCACCGGCGCGGCCCGACGCGTCGACGCCGGCATGGGCGACTCAGCCCGAGCAACCGCCGGCCCCCGCCTGGGGTGCCGCCGCTGCCCCACAGCCCACCGACCCGCCGCAGCCCGCCTGGGGTGCCGCCCCCGTGGCGCAGCCCAACGACCCGCCGCAGCCGGCGTGGGCGTCCGGCGGTGGCGTGAGCGAGCCGCCGCAACAGCAGCCGATCGCCTGGCCTGGCAGCGAGGGCGCAGCAGCCCCGGCGCAGCCGGCCTGGGCCGCACCGCAACAGCAGGGCTGGACGCCGGCTGAGCAGAGCACGCCCGCACCCACCTGGACCGCGAACGCCGCCGAGCAGCCCGACTGGGCGCAGGCCCAGCCGCCCGCGCGGGGCGCCGCACAGGTGCCGCCCGCCACCACCGCCTGGCCCGCCCAGGAAGACCCGGCCACCTCCGGTGGCTGGGCTGGCGCGGCGCAGACCAACCCGCCCACCACTGAGTGGCGCGGAGCCGAAGCCCCGCAGGCCGAGCCGCCGCAGGCCACCACCTGGTCCGGCGGTGCCCAGCAGGACGAGGCATCCGGCAGCGGCGGCTGGCCCGCCACCACAGCGGGACGCGACGACCAGCCCGCGTGGACGCCGGCCGAACAGTCGCCGCCGGCCTGGGGTCAGTCCGCCGAACCGGCCGAACCCGCCCCCGGGTGGGGTCAGGCCGCCCAGCCCGCCGCGGCCCGTGGCGCAGCCCAGGTGCCAGCACCGGCGACGAACTGGCCCGGGCAGGACGACCGGGCCCGCTCCGGTGGGTGGGCCGCGCAGCAGCAGGCGCAGCCCGCCGGGTGGGGTGACGGCGACGCGCGGCAGGACCAGCCCGCGCAGCCGGCCGCCTGGGGCGATGCCGAGAGCCGCCCGCAGCAGCCCGACTGGGTGCTCTCACCGCAGGAGCAGCCCGCCGAGCGGCCGGAGCCGGTCGGGTGGACGCCCCCGGAGCAGAGCGCACTGCCCTCGCGTCCCAGCGCGCCCGGTAAGGACGGCCCGTCGGAGGTCGAGCCCTGGGCACCCGGCGAGGTGTGGGGTCGCGCCGAAGCGGAAGCCTCCGCGCAGGCCCGTGGCGGTTGGGAGGCGGACCGGGGCGACGAGGTTCCGGCCTACCAGCCCGGCCCCGCGCCGGGCATCTCACCGGCGAACGCGGTGCCGCTGCCTCCGCAGGAGCAGCGCGTGCCCGGCGCCAGCCTGGCGGCTGCCCCGCCGGCCGACTACGCGCCCCAGGCCGCCCAGTTCCCCCCGATCCCCGAGCAGCCCGCGTACGCCGAGCGGGAGATTCCGGACGCCGCCGCGCAGTACGAGGCGGACCAGGCCGGTTGGGGCCGCGCTGAGGACGTTCCCGCGAGTGGCGCAGTGGTGCCCGCACCGCGTACCTCACCGGAGTCCGGAGCGGGCCGCGCGGTGGTGCCGGTGTCGGACGCCGAGTCGGCAGCCGGCGCGGCGGCCCGGGCCACGGCAAGCGCTTCGGTGCCGCTGGCCAGCCGGGTGATGCCCCCGACCGACCAGGCCATCCGTCCGACCGGCACGGCCACACCACAACCCCGCGTGTACGGCCGGCCGGCCCGACCCGAGCCGGAGAACGAGCCGGAGCCGGAGGCGTTCCCGGCCGACCCGGGTGCCGAGCGCCAGGCCGCCCCGGAGTGGCAGAACGACTCCCCGCACCAGGCCGCACCGGAGTGGGCGAACGAACCGTCCCGCCCGGCCGCACCCGAGTGGGCGAACGAACCGTCCCGGCCGGCCGCACCCGAGTGGGCAAACGAACCGCAGCGCCAGGCCACGCCCGAGTGGCCGAACGACCCGCAGCGGCAGGTCGGCTCCGGCTGGGGCGGCGAATCCGCCGCTGAGCCGCGCTTCGACGACCGGCAGCCCACCCCGAACGCGTTCGGCGAGGCCCAGGCACCGCCGCCGGCGTTCCCGCCCGGCGTGCCGTCGTTCGTCGACGCGCCCGGCAACAACCGGCCGGTGAACGGCACGCGGCCGCACGGCGGCGCCGAGCGGCCAGCCGACCAGTTCGGCGGCCCCGGTTCGCCAGCCGCCGGCACCGCCGCGGTCGGCGGCGCCTCGACCTACGGCGCGCCGAACTTCGGCGCGCCGAACTTCGGCGGACCGGGCTCCGGCGGGCAGGGCTTCGGCGGGCCGGCCATCGACTCGGGGCCGGGCAGCAGCTTCCCGCCAGCCTTCCCGCCACCGCAGCAGCCCGTGCCGTCCTGGGGCCAGGAGCCCGGCAAGTCGGATCACGGTCGGTTCGACGCGTTCAAGCCGGACGCCGAGGAGCCCAAGGCAGAGCTGCCGACACCGAAGGTACGCAACGGTCGGGTGCTGTCCGCCGTACTGATCGCCGCGGTGCTCATCCTGGCGGTGCCGCTCGGCCTGCTGCTGCTCCTCGGGAAGGTCGGCGAGGACGATCCACCGGCCTTCGACCCGGCGGTCGGCAGTTGCGTGAAGCAGTCCGGTCAGGGTGGCGCCTCGGCAGCAACCTGCGGCGAGGCGGGCTCCTTCAGCGTCGTCTCCAAGGTGGACGCGAAGGAGAAGTGCACCGACACGACGCAGCCGCACGTGGTGCTGCCGGGTAGCGGTGCCAACCGGGTGCTCTGCCTCAAGCCGGCCAACAAATAACTCCACCAACGGCGGGGTCACGGGGCAACCGTGACCCCGCCGTCGTCGTACCTCCGCGACGACGACGGGATCTGTCGTCCGGGTCACGGCGGCCGGGACCAGGGCGTGGCAGGCTGACAGGCATGGGAACGACAGCGCGTGTACGTGCGCCCGAGCTGCGGGGCCGCCAGTGGCTCAACACGGGCGGGCGGAACCTGACCTTGCAGGACCTTCGCGGCAAGATCGTGATCGCGGACTTTTGGACGTTCTGCTGCATCAACTGCCTCCACGTTCTGGATGAGCTGCGCCCGCTGGAGGAAAAGTACGGCGACGTGCTCGTCGTGATCGGTGTGCACTCGCCAAAGTTCGAGCACGAGAAGGACGCCGACGCGCTCGTCGCGGCCGTCGAGCGGTACGGGGTGCACCACCCCGTTCTCGACGATCCGGACATGGACATGTGGCAGCAGTACGCGGCCCGTGCCTGGCCGACCCTGTCGGTGATCGATCCCGAGGGTTACGTGGTGGCCAGCATGGCGGGCGAGGGTCACGCCGAGGGGTTGGCCCGGTTGATCGACGAGCTGGTCGCCACCCACGAGGCCAAGGGCACCCTGCACCGGGGTGACGGGCCGTACGTTCCGCCGCCGGCCCCGGAGACGGCGCTGCGCTTCCCGGGTAAGGCGGTGCTGCTGCCGAACGGCAACCTGCTGGTCTCGGACTCGGCCCGACACTCCCTGGTCGAGGTGGCCCCGGACGGCGAGACGCCGGTGCGCCGGATCGGCTCGGGCGAGCGGGGCCGGGCCGACGGGCCGGGTGCCGCGGCGACGTTCTCCGAGCCGCAGGGGGTGTGCCTGCTGCCCACCCATGTCGCCGAGGTCGCCGGCTACGACCTGGTGGTGGCCGACACGGTCAACCACCTGTTGCGGGGCGTACGGCTGGAGTCCGGCGAGGTGGTCACCGTGGCCGGCAGCGGCCGGCAGTGGCGTGCCGAGGTCGACGACCACGCCCACGACGCGCTCGCGGTGGATCTCTCCTCCCCGTGGGATCTGGCCTGGTACGACGACAAACTGATCATTGCGATGGCCGGCATCCACCAGCTCTGGTGGTTCGACCCGATCAAGCGGACCGCGGGCATGTACGCCGGCACCACTGTCGAGGCGCTGCGGGACGGCCCGTTGGCCGAGGCGTGGATGGCGCAGCCGTCGGGGCTGTCCGTCTCCACCGACGGCGCCCGGCTCTGGATCGCCGACAGCGAGACCAGCGCCCTGCGGTACGTGGAAAACGGCGTGCTGGGCACCGCCGTCGGGCAGGGCCTGTTCGACTTCGGGCACGTGGACGGTCCGGCGGAGTCGGCGCTGCTGCAACACCCGCTGGGCGTGTGCGCGTTGCCGGACGGCTCGGTGCTGATCGCGGACACGTACAACGGCGCGGTTCGTCGCTTCGACCCGGCCACCAACCAGGTCTCCACCGTCGCGGAGGGGTTGGCGGAGCCGAGCGACCTGGTGCTCAGCCCGGCCGGCGAGGTGCTGGTGGTGGAGTCCGCCGCGCACCGGCTGACCCGGATCGCCCCGGGTGCCCTGTCGGCGGCGGGTGCCAGCACGGTCGACGGTCCCCGGCACCGTACCGAGCGCAAGCCGACCGACGTCGCGGCCGGTGAGGTCACCCTGGACATCGTCTTCACCCCGGCGCCAGGGCAAAAACTGGACGAGACGTTCGGGCCGTCGACCCGGTTGGTGGTCTCCGCGTCACCGCCGGAACTGCTGGTGGATGGTGCCGGCACGGGCACCGAGCTGACCCGTCGGCTGGTGCTCAACGGCGATGTCACCGCCGGGGTGCTCCAGGTGACCGCTCAGGCGGCGACCTGCGACGCGGACGTCGAACACGCGGCGTGTCACCTGACCCGGCAGGACTGGGGCGTACCGGTCCGGGTCGTCGACGGCGCCGTGACCCGCCTGCCGCTGGTGCTGCGCGGCCTGGACGCCTGAGGTGATCGGAGGGGTCCACCCGGACCCCTCCGATCTCACGCGAAGGGCGCCAGGGTGATGTCGGCGTCGATCAGGCTGGCCCGGACCAGTTCGGCGGCGGAGACCGCTCCCGGGGTGTCGCCGTGCACGCAGATCGAATCGACCGAGCAGGGAATGACCGTGCCGTCCACCGCCACCACGATCCGTTCGGTGGCCATCCGCGCCGCGCGTTCGGCCACCTGCTCCGGGTCGGTGATGACCGCGCCGGGTGTGCCGCGCGGCACCAGCGCCCCGTTGGGCAGGTAGGCACGGTCGGCGAAGGCCTCCGCGACGACCGGCAGGCCCGCGCCGACGGCGAGTTGAGCGAGCATCGAGCCGGGTAGGCAGAGGATGGGCAGCTCAGGGTCGTAGCCGGTGACCGCCGCGACCACCGCCGCCGCCTGGGACTCGTTGGTGCTGGCCGCGTGGTAGAGCGCGCCGTGCGGTTTGAGGTAGCGGACCCGGGTGCCGAACAGCCGGCAGAACGCGTCCAGCGCCCCCACCTGGTAGGTCACCTCGTCGCGCAGCTCGGCGAAGTCGTACGCGATGTGCCGTCGACCGAAGCCGGCCAGGTCCCGGTAGCCGACCTGCGCGCCCACCGCGACCCCGCGTCGCGCGGCGCCCTCGCAGACCCGCCGCATGGTGGACGGGTCGCCACCGTGGAAGCCGCAGGCGACGTTGGCGGAGGTGACGAGGCTCAGCAGCGCCTCGTCGTCGCCGAGACGCCAGATGCCGAATCCCTCGCCCAGGTCAGCGTTGAGGTCCATGGAATCTGACGGTAGTACCTGGCCGGGCCTGCGCGAGCGGGGTCACGTCGGTGACCACCCCGATGACGGGGTATCCACCGGTGGTCGGATGGTCGGCGAGGAAGATCAGCGGCTGTCCGTTCGCGGGCACCTGCACCGCGCCGAGCACGATGCCCTCGCTTGGCAGTTCCCCGGCCACCGCGCGGGGCAGGGCGGCGCCGGCAAGCCGCGCGCCGACCCGGTTGCTCACCGGGCTGACGGTGTACGAGGTGCCGAACAGCCGGTCGAACGCGGTAGGCGTGAACCAGTCCTCCCGAGGACCGGGACCCACCATCAGGTGCAGCTCCGACTCCGCCGCGGAGCAGACGGTCACGTCCACCGGCGCGGGTGGGCCGGGTGGCTCGCCGAGGGGCAGCCGGTCGCCATCGCGCAAGGGAGCCGGGCCGAGCCCGGACAGGGTGTCGGTGGCCCGACTGCCGAGCACCGGCGACACGTCGATGCCACCCGCCACCGCCAACCAACTCCGTACGCCCCGACGGGCCGGGCCGATCCGCAGCACCGTCCCGGCCGGCACGGTGAGCGGTCGTCCGGTGTCACCGGGCCGATCGCCCGCCTGGACCGTCACCTCGGCCCCGGTGACCGCCACCGTGGTGGCCCGGGTCAGCCGCACCGTGCAACCGGACAGGGTGACCTCCAGGCCGGCGGCGTGCTCCGGGTTGCCGACCAGCCGGTTGGCCAGCCGCAGAGCAGCCGGGTCGAGGGCACCGGAGCGGGGTACGCCCAGGTGCGCCCAACCGGGCCGGCCCAGATCCTGCACGGTGGTGAGCGCGCCGGCGCGAAGGACCTCGACGGCGGCCGGACGGGTCATGCCGCCACCATCCGCACCCGGGCGCCGGGTCCGAGTCGGGCCGGCGGGTCGGCGTACACGTCGAAGAGCACCAGCTCGGTCCGGCCGACCAGCAGCCAACCTCCGGGGGACGCGCTCGGGTAGATGCCGGCGTACGGGCCGGCCAGGGCGACCGACCCGGGCGGCACCCGGGGGCGAGGGGTGGCCAGCCGGGGCAACGCCAGCTCGGCGGGGAGCCCGGTCAGGTAGGGGAACCCGGGGGCGAAACCGCAGAATGCGACCCGGAACCGGGTGCCGGTCAGCCGGCGCAGCACGGCGGGCACGTCCCCGCCCCAGTGCGCGGCCACCACCGGCAGGTCCGGCCCGTCGAACTCGACTGGAACGATGACCTCCGCACCGCCGGCGCGGTTGTCGGTGCCAGGTTCGATGTCGGCGCTGTCGTCGGCGCTGCACTCGATGGCGCCGCGCTCGTCGGCGGCGTTGGGACGGGCGGCACGGGGGACATCGGCAGCCCACCGGGTCAGCTGCTCGATCGTGACGGCCGGGTCGGGCAGCCCGTCGAGCAGGACCGTGCTGGCCGCTGGCACGATCTCCACGGCGGTCAGGTCACCCCGCTCCCGACGCCGCCACAGCTCGGCGCGCCACGCTTCCACGAGCGCGGCTTCGGACGTGCCGGCGGGGGCGGTGCAGTCGAGTAGCAGGGCGTGCGCCCCGACCTGTCGGATCCGCATCCGCTCATCTTCGCCGATGTCGTGCCGGTACGGAGTTCACGAGGGCGGTGCCCGGCGTCACCAATACCACTACTTGCAAGTAACCTACGGTGCCGTAACCTGACTGCGTGAGTACCTCCGCCCCGCTTCGCCTGAAGCCGGTCGACATCGGTAAGCCCCGGATGCGCGGCTGGCTGCACACGTACGCCTTCTTCGTGGCCCTGATCTGCGGCGTCGTGCTGTGCTCGATCGCCGCGACCCGGCCGGGGTGGGCACCCCTGGTCAGCTGCCTGATCTACAGCGTCACGGTGTGCGGGCTCTTCGGCACCAGCGCGCTCTACCACCGTCGGGTGTGGTCGGAGCGCGGCTACCAGGTGATGCGCCGGATGGACCATTCGATGATCTTCGTGTTCATCGCCGGCACGTACACGCCTCTCTGCACGATGCTGCTCACGCCCCGGCCGGCCACGGTGATGCTGGCCCTGGTCTGGTGCGGTGCGCTGGCCGGTGTGGCAGTCAAGGTGGTGTGGCCGCACGCGCCACGCTGGGTGTCCGCGCCGCTCTACCTGGCGCTGGGCTGGGTGGCCGTGGCCATGTTGCCGGACATCCTGCACGGCGGCGGCGTCGCGGCACTGGTGCTGCTGATCGCCGGCGGCGCGATCTACAGCATCGGCGCGGTCTTCTACGCGCTGCGCCGGCCCAACCCGTGGCCGACCGTCTTCGGTCACCACGAGTTCTTCCACGCCTGCACGCTGCTGGCGGCACTCTGCCACCACATCGCGATCTACTTCGCGCTGTTCGCCTGACCCAGACGCCCCGGCCAAAACGCCACGGCTGACTGTCGTGGCTTGTAGATCATGACGCGTCGAGCAGGACAATCGCGCCGATCTTGCACTTCCTGTCGCCGATTAAATTGGGAATGCACCTTATGTCGGGGCAGAAAGTGCAAGATCGCGATGCAGGATCGGTTGACGAACAGTCATTCCGCCTCACGGCGTTGATGTCCTGGATCGAGCACGATTCCCTCCGCGCACGCACGCGTTGGGGTCGAGACGCGAGCCGGGGTCCCGCGACGCTGCGGGACCCCGGAGTTCGTGAGCGAGGATCAGACTGGCCGGCCCGGCCGACGCACCTCGCGGTACTCCTGCACGACCTGGTTGTCCTGGACCGGCACGACCCGCTCGGCCACCACGTGCTCTTCGCGGACCGGCGCGGCGACCACGGTGCGACGGCGGCTGCTCCAGAAGTAGAGGGTGGTGATCAGGCCGGCGACACCGGCCAACATCAGCACCCAGCCGACCACGGACAGGTCCAGCCAGCCCAGATCGGCTTCCACGGCGAATGCGAGGATCGCGCCCAGCGCGATCAAGAAGATGCTGCCACCAATGCCCATGTCTCGCTCCTCGGCTCTAACCTGGCGTACGACGCGCCGCGGCCGTCGGTAGGGGTGCGGCATCCATCGACTTACCCAGGCACGGAGATCGCCAATCGGGCAAGCTGGGGGCATGACGGACGCCGACTCCGAGACGCGGACACTTGTGTTGCTCCGGCACGCGAAGGCCGAGCAGGGCAGTGACGCGGCCGATGATGCCCAGCGCCCGCTCAGTGCCCGCGGGACCGCCGACGCGGCAGCGGCTGGCGCCTGGTTGGCGCACCACGGGTTGCTGCCCGACGTGGTGATCTGCTCGACGGCGAGACGTACCCGGCAGACCTGGCACGGCGTGGCGATGGGGATGACCGGCACACCGCCGGAGGGCGGCCCGACCGGTCCCCGGCCGACGGTGCGTTACGAGCCCGGCGCGTACGACGCCCATCCGGAGGAGTTGTTGGCGCTGGTCCGCACGGTTGACGAGGCGGCCGGCACGGCACTGTTGATTGCCCACAACCCGGGCATCTCCCTGCTCGCGGCCCTTCTCGACCCGGAGGGTGCGTCCGACGAGGGGTTACGGACCGCCGAACTGTCGGTGCACCGTGGCCGGTTCACCTGGGCGGAGTTGGGGCGGGCGGGAGCGCCGATCACGGCACGGCACATCGCACGCAGCTGAGCCACCCGTCGATCAGCGACAGGTGGCTCAGGGGCACGTCCCGGCGTCAGGACGGCGGCGCGGTTGGTGGCGGTGGGTCTGGCGGTGGCGGCATCATCGCCGTCGGATGGGAGAGCCGGTTCTCCTCCACGATGAGGGTCCGGGCCCGCTTGCGTCGGTCCTGCCAGAACCAGACCGTGGTCAGCAGTACGGCCAGCCCGGCCAGGATGAACACCCAGCCGACCGCCCGTACGTCGATCCACCAGACGTTGGCTCTCAGCGCGAAGGTCAGGATCGCGCCGATCGCGATGAGAAAAATGCCGCTTCCTACACCCATGTGCGCTGCACTCCCCCGTGCGGTGGCTCTGGGCGTTCCCTTTCGAGGTCACGCGACGGTTACCCGCCACGCCAGCGGCATACCCGACCGGCCCCGCCCAATACGCGGCGACGGCCGGCGGGCCAGCGCCCCGCCGGCCGTCGGTGTGTCCGGTCCCGGGTGGTGCGACCCGGAAGGTCAGCCGTGCCGTGGCACGGTCAGAAGGCCTCCTCCGGGAGGTCCATGATGTCGAGGTCGGTGCTCTCGATGATCCGTCGATCGGCGCCGATGCGGGGCAGCACCTCGCGGGCGAAGAAACGGGCGGCGGCCACCTTACCGGTGTAGAACGCCTTGTCGCTGGCGGTGACCTCGCCGGCCAGCGCCTTCAGCGCCACCTCGGCCTGCCGCTGGAGCAGCCAGCCGACCACCAGGTCGCCGATCGCGAGCAGGAAGCGCCGGCTGCTCAGCCCGACCTTGTAGAGCGCGCGGGTGTCGCCACCCTGCGCCTCGCCCAGCCAGCCGGTCAGCACACCGAGGATGGTCTGCACCTCGACGAGCGCCTTGCCGAGCGCCTGTCGCTCCTCCTTGAGCTGACCGTTGCCCGCCTCGGAGGAGATGAACTCCTGGATCTCGCCGGCGACCGCCATCAGCGCCTTGCCGTTGTCCCGGACGATCTTGCGGAAGATCAGGTCCAGGCTCTGGATGGCGGTGGTGCCCTCGTACAGGGTGTCGATCTTGGCGTCGCGGACGTACTGCTCCAGCGGGTAGTCCTGGAGGAACCCGGAGCCGCCGAAGGTCTGCAGGGCCTCGTGCCCGAGCATCTCGTAAGCCCGCTCCGAACCGACGCCCTTGACCAGCGGCAACAGCAGGTCGTTGACCCGCTTGGCCAGCTTGGTGGTCTTCTCGTCGCCGGCGGCCTCGGCGATGGCGACCTTGTCCTGCCAGGTGGCGGTGTAGAGGACAAGGGCACGAAGACCCTCGGCGTACGACTTCTGCAGCAGCAGCGAGCGGCGGACGTCCGGGTGGTGGGTGATGGTGACCCGCGGGGCGGTCTTGTCCGCCTGCTGGATCAGGTCGGCGCCCTGCACCCGGCTCTTCGCGTACTCCAGGGCGTTGAGGTAGCCGGTGGAGAGGGTGGCGATGGCCTTGGTGCCGACAAGCATCCGGGCGTACTCGATGATCATGAACATCTGCCGGATGCCGTCGTGCCTGTCGCCCAGCAGCCAGCCCTGGGCCGGTACGCCGTGCTCGCCGAAGGTCAGCTCGCAGGTGTTGGAGACCTTCAGGCCCATCTTGTGCTCGACGTTCGTGGTGTAGACGCCGTTGCGCTCACCCAGCTCGCCGGTGGTCTCGTCGAAGTGGAACTTCGGCACCACGAAGAGCGACAGGCCCTTGGTGCCGGGGCCACCGACGCCCTCCACGCCGACCGGGCGGGCCAGCACGTAGTGCACGATGTTGTCGCTCAGGTCGTGCTCGCCCGAGGTGATGAAGCGCTTCACGCCCTCGATGTGCCAGGAGCCGTCGGGCTGCTGGGTCGCGCGGGCGCGGCCGGCGCCCACGTCCGAGCCGGCGTCCGGCTCGGTGAGGACCATCGTCGAGCCCCACTGCCTGTCGATGAAGAGCTTGGCCCACTTCTTCTGCCGCTCGGTGCCCTCGACGTGCAGCACGTGCGCGAAGGACGGGCCGGAGGCGTACATCCAGATCGGGGCGTTCGAGCCGAGCACCAGCTCGGCCATCGCCCACCAGAGGGCGCGCGGCGCGTTCGTCCCGCCCAGAGCCGGCGGGAGGTCGAGCCGCCAGAACTCGGAGTCCATGAACGCCTGGTAGGACCTCTTGAACGACGCCGGCAGCGGCGCGCTGTGCGTGGCCGGGTCGAACACCGGCGGGTTGCGGTCACTGTCGGTGTAGCTGGCGGCCAGGTCCTCGCGCGCGAGGCGGTCGAGCTCGGCGAGGAAGCTGCGGGCGGTGTCAGTGTCGAGATCCGAGTACGGCTCCTGGCCGAACGACCGGTCGGCACCGAAGACCTCGAACAGGTTGAACTCAAGGTCCCGCAGGTTGCTCTTGTAGTGGGTCATGCTCACTGGCCCCGCTTCCGGACAGGTGTTACCGATCAGTAACCCTGACTGTATTACTCGCGGGTAGGCAGCGACAAGCGGATCACCCAAGTGACAGCGATTACACAGAACTCCGTAACCCAGCCCGGTCAGCTCTCGGCGGCGCCGACCTCCCAACTCGGGACGGCCGCCGCCGCGCCGGCACGGGCACCGACGTACTCCATCAGGACCAGGGCGATGTCGTCGTCGAGGTGGCCGTGCACCCACTCGATCAGGGCGGTTTCCAGGGAGGCCAACCCGTCGGCGACCGTGCCGTGACCGAGCAGCCGCCAGGCGCGGTCGGCGGTGGGGAAGAACTCACCATCCCGCCGCGCCTCGCCGAGGCCGTCGGTGAACAGCAGCAGCCGGTCTCCCGGCTCCAGGCGCTCGACCCGGGGGCGGACCACCGGCATGAACCCGAGCGGGGGTGCCGGCGCCGGCGGTTCCAGCGGGATCACCGCACCCCGGCGCAGCAGCAGCGGCGCCGGATGCCCGCAGTTGACGATGGTGAGCGTGCCACCGCGCTCCTCGACGAGTGCCGCGGTCACGAAGTCCTCGTCGCCGACGTTGCGGGCCACCGCGCGGTCCAGGTCGGCGACGACGGCGCGCAGGTCGGCACGCTCGTAGGCCACATGCCGGTAGGAGCCGAGCACGATGCTCGCCAGCCGAACCGCGTCCAGGCCCTTGCCGCGCACGTCACCGATGATCATGCGGACGCCGTAGGGCGTGTCGATCGCCTCGTACAGGTCACCACCGATCTCGGCAGTCGCGGTGGAGGAGATGTAGCGTCCCGCGACCGAGAGCGTCCCGACCTGTGGCCCGAGTGGACGCAGCACCGCCTGCTGGGCCACCGAGGCGAGCTTGGTCAGCTCGACGATCTGCTCCGCCTGCCGCTGCCGGACCGACGCCACCGCCACGGCCAGTCCGGTGACGACCGCGACCGCGACCACGCTGACCGGAGTGATCATTGACATCTTCGGCTCGGTCAGGGCGAAGCCGGCCCCGGTCAGGGTCGCCACGACACCCACACCCAGCACCACCGGCCACGACGCCACGGCGGCGGCCAGCAACGGTACGGCCGACAACAGCGCGACGTAGTGGGCGAAACGGCCGTCCGCCGCCTCCACCGCCGACACGATCGCGAGCAGGACAAGGGCCGCGCCGAGGCCGGCGCGGGATCCGGGGCTCAGCGGGCGACGGCCCGACTGGAGGAGTCGCGTGGGTACGACTGACAGTTTGCCTGATCCACGTGAACCGGTGAATGAACCTGACCCGTCGTCCGAGAAGGTTCTGTCCGGCCGGCCCAGTGGACAGGCCGAATCGGCGCGACCCGAGCCGGTCAGCCGAGGACCTCGTAGCGGACGGTGAGCGCGCCCACGTCGACCGAGGCGATGGTGGCGAACGCCGCCCGGGAGAGGTCGAGGCAGCGGCCGTCGATGAACGGGCCACGGTCGTTGATCCGCACCACGACCGACTTGCCGTTGGCCGGGTTGGTCACCCGGACCTTGGTGTTGAACGGCAGCGTCTTGTGCGCGGCGGTCAGCGCGCTCGGGTTGAACGACTCACCGTTAGCCGTCAACTGCCCGTCGGAGTAGAACGACGCGCCACACGAGCCGCTCTCCACCACCTTCGGCGCCGGGGTGGTCTTCTTCGCGGTCGGCTTGGGCTTCGGCGGCGCGGTACGGGCCTTGCCCCGGGAGGCCGCCTGCTGCGACCGGATGGCCGACGGGCTGGCGGACACGCTCGGCGAAGGGCTGGCGGTCGGGGAGGCGGCCGGGGAACTGGGGGTGAGGCTGCTCGCCGCGGTGGTCGGGGTGAAGTCGAGGGTCGTCTGCCCCGACTGAGCGGAGTCGGAGGTCAACTGAACGGCACCGACCGTGCCCCCGACCGCGAGGGCGACGCCGACCGCCGCGGTGGCCACGATGCCCGCCGGGGAGGAGAAGATGCGGGTACGGGAGTGCTTGGCTGCCACCGGCCCGGTCCTTTCGTCGTCTGAACAAACCGGGTCGGACCGTAACGAGAGAAGCACTTCCGACGTCAACGTGATCATGGCGGTATGCCCGTATTTGCACAGGTACGTGTAGCCGATCATCCGACCCCGGGTGGGCCGGCCGGCCCGGGTGCCGACGTCCCGGCCCCGGGTGTCGCAGGATGAGCGGATGCCCGCCGACCTGACCGCACGCCTGGCCACCCTGTTCCAGTGGGTCGACCCCGGGCCGGGCACCAGCCACCTGGTCAGCGACATCTCCGGCTGGTGGCGGGACCCGACGGTGCTGGCGGAGCTGGGACCGGCCCTGGTCGCGCCGTACCGGTCCGCCCGGCCGACGGTGGTGCTCGCCCCGGCGGTCACCGGGTTGCTGCTCGGGCCGCTGGCCGCCACCGCCCTCGGGGTCGGCTTCGTGGCCGCCCACAAGCCCGCCGACGGGCGGTTACCGGCCGGACCGCTCACCTGGGCGCAGAGCCCGCCGGACTACCGGGGCCGGCGGGTCGACCTGGCCGTACGGGACCGACACCTCGGCCCCGGCGACCGGGTCCTGGTGGTCGACGACTGGGTGCGTACCGGCGCTCAACTCCACGCCCTGTACGACATCTGCGCCGCGCGCGGCGCCGAGGTGCTGGGCACCGCCGTGGTGGCGGTCGACTGCCCACCGGAGGTCGCGGCTGAGCTGCGCGTCACCGGCCTGATCAACGCGGCCGATCTGCCCATCTGACGGCGTATTGCGGCGGCGGTACGGGGCGCACTGGCCTAGCCTCGGCAGGATGTGGCCTCGGATCGGTGGACTGCGCACCCTCGCCCTCGGCACTCCCGGTGAGCTGCGGACGACCCTCAACACCCTGGTACTCGCCGGCGTGAAGACCGCGACGGCCGGACGGCTCGCCTACTACGCCGAAGAAGGCGAGGAGTTGGAGCACGTCGGCGAACGGCTGGCGCTTGTCGACGACGACGACGCGTTGGCCGGTGTGGTGGAGGTCACCGGGCTGGAGGTGGTCCGCCTCGCGGACGTGTCCTGGGACTTCGCCCACTCCGAGGGCGAGGGTGACCGGTCGATCGAGGAGTGGCGGGCCGGGCACTCGGCCTACTGGGCGCGGCTCGGCACCCCGGTCGACGACGACACCCCGATCGTCTGCGTCCGCCTGCGGCTGGTCTCCGGCGGGGAGGGCGGCGTGGCCAGCGGCGACCTCGGCACCTGAGTTGGTCGCGTCGGCAGAGCGGGCACGGCCCGGGCGCCTCCGCTGGCGCGGTCCCTACTGGGGACGCGTGTTCAGCCGCGCAACTGCGGGAGCAGTCGGGTCGCCACGTCCGCCAGGACGGCCTCGTCGCCCGCGTGCCAACTGCTGGCCCGCGGCCAGTGCGCCACCACGTCGGTGAAGCCGAGGTCGGCGGCCCGGCCGACCTGATCGGCGAAGAACTGCGCGCTGCTGAGCGAGAAGACCGGTGCGGCGTCCAGCGAGAGATAACGGTCCAGGGTTGCCGGATCGCGGCCGGCCTCGTCCAACGTCCGGTCCATCCGCGCGGACAGGGCGGCCACGCTGTCCCACCAGCCGGCCAGGTCCATGTCGTCACCGGTGCCGGTGGTCACCCAGCCCTGGCCGAAGCGGGCCACCAGCCGCATCGACCGTGGCCCGTTGGCGGCCACCACGAACGGCACCCGGGGCTGCTGCACGCAGCCGGGGTTGTTGCGGGCGTCCACGGCGGCGAACCAGTCACCACGCCAGGTGGTGCCGTCCTCGCGGAGGATCAGATCCAGCAGCTCGGTGAACTCGGCGAACCGTTCGACCCGCTGGCGTGGCGGCAGCGTCTCGCCGCCCAGCACCGCCGAGTCGAAACCGATGCCGCCCGCGCCCAGGCCGAGGACCAACCGACCAGCGGAGACGTCATCCACGGTGGTGATCTGCCGGACGAACGCGGCCGGGTGCCGGAAGTTCGGCGACGCGACGAGGGTGCCCAGCCGGATGCGGGACGTTACCGTGGCGGCGGCGGTCAGCGTGGCCATCGAGTCGAACCACGGGCCGTCGACGAGGTCCCGCCAGCCCAGGTGGTCGTACGTCCAGGCGTGGTCGAAGCCCCACTCGTCGACCTGCCGCCAGCGATGCCGCGACTCCGCCCACCGCTGGTCCGGCAGAATCACGATGCCTATCCTCATGATCACCAGCCTAGTCGTGCCCGCCGGAGCTGCCCTGACATCGCGCTCGGTATCCGGCGACCTCGCAGGGCACCGCGTGGCGCTGGTTCCCGCTACCGTTCCGGCGTGGACCTACCGGCGCAGCGGGTCGAGACCGTACGAGCACTCGGCACGGTGTCGCTGGTGGCCGGGTTCATGACCTCGCTCATCACCATGGCGTCCGACTACAGCGGGCTTGATCCGCACATCCTCGCCACCTTCCTCATCCTGACCGGCCTCGGTCTGCGGATCGAGGCGGCGATCCTCAACCGCAGGTCGTAGCCGTCCCGGCCGGAGCAACGGGTGACGCGTGTCACACTCCGGCTCGGTAGGGCGCCGGCGTTCGGCTCCGACCCCTCGGGGAGCGACACCCGAGTCGAGGTGTCAGCCGAGGAGAGGACCAGGCGCGATGACGAAGGTGACCGCACAACTGTCCGTGTCGATGGACGGCTTCTACGCCGGCCCACAGTTCGACGGGAACGGCAACTGGATGGACTCGGCGGAGAGCGCGGGGTTCTTCCGGGTGACCCGCTGGGCGACCGAGGTGGCGGCGTGGCGGGAACGACAGGGCTTCGCCGGCGGGGAGCGGGACGCCAACTCCGAGGTCGTCGCCGAGTCGTTCGGAGCCGCCGGGGCGTACGTGATGGGGCGCCGGATGGCCGACGGCGGTGAGGTGCCCTGGGGCGAGGAGCCGCCGTTTCGCGCGCCGGTCTTCGTCGTCACGCACCGCCCCCGTCCGACTCTGCTGCGCGGTGGAGGCACCAGCTTCACCTACGTCACCGAGGGCGTGGCCAGCGCCGTCGAGCAGGCGCGCGCCGCGGCCGGCGGTAAGAACGTCGCCGTGGCCGGAGGCGGCGCCCTGGTGCGGCAGGTGCTCGGGGCGGGCCTGCTCGACGAGTTGGAGCTGCACGTCGTACCCGTCGTTCTCGGCACCGGACTCCGGCTGTTCGACGCGGACCTCGACCTCGGCGAGAAGGAGGCGATCGAACTGACGCCAACCCGGGTCATCCACACGCCGCAGGTCACCCACATCCGGTACGAGGTGAACGGTCGGGCGCCCCTCGTGCTCGACGATCGGGGCAGCGGCGGTGGCCCGACGGCGACCACCAACTGAATCCGACACGTCGAACCGAGAGGAGATGGCCATGCCGCAGCTGCTGCGGGTGCAGTGCTTCAACGTTTCGCGGGACGGATTCGGCACCGGAGAGGGACAGAGCCTGGAACGGCCCTTCGGCCACGCGGACCCCACCCCGCTGTTCTCCTGGCGGGCAGCCACCGCCAGCTTCGTGTATCGCACCGAGCCGGGCGGCACTCGCGGCCTGGACGACTACCTGACCCGCGACGCCGAGTGCAACATCGGCGCGGAGATCATGGGTCGCAACAAGTTCGGCCCCCAGCGGGGTCCCTGGGAGAACCATGACTGGCAGGGCTGGTGGGGCGACAACCCGCCGTTCCACACGCCGGTCTTCGTGCTCACCCACCACGGGCGCCCGTCGTTCAGCCTTTCCGACACCACGTTCCACTTCCTCGACGCCAGCCCCGCCGAGGCCCTGGCCCAGGCGAAACAGGCAGCCGACGGTCGGGACGTGCGCCTCGGTGGCGGGGTCGACACCATCCGCCAGTTCATCGAGGCCGACCTGGTCGACACGATGCACATCGTGGTCGCGCCCGTCGATCTCGAGCGGGGCGAGCGGTTGTGGGACAGCCCGGACGACCTTCTCGACCGCTTCCACCGTGAGTCGGTGCCCAGCCCCAGCGGGGTCACCCACCTTCTCTTCTGGCGACGGTGACGGCAGCCGACCCTAGGGCAGGCGGGACAGCACAAGCATGCGGTTGCCGTCGGGGTCGGTGACCCCTGCGGACCGCTCACCCCACGGTTGGTCGACCGGCTCCTCAACGACCGTCGCGCCGGCCGAGCGCAGAGCGGTCACGGCGGCGTCGCGGAAAGGCTTCGGTGAACACGGACCACCTCCGCGCCGGACCCCAGCCGCGCCTTGGCTCCGGTGGAACAACCACTGTCGATACCGGTGGGCGTCGTTGTTCGCTGACTCTCTTGCGCAGAATGATTTGCGATGCAAACCTATTGGTATCGCAGCAGCGTTAGGGGCCTGGAGGTCACCGTGTCGGAACAATCGAGCACCGCGCCGAACAGCAGAGACAACCCCGGGGAGCTCCTCGCGTCGATGGCCGCGCTCCGCCGCCGCACCCGGGTCGCCCGGCACGCCTACTGGTTGCCACTCCTGCTGTTCGGTCTCCTGATCGCGGCGGCGGCACCCCTGTACGTGGAGTCGACCGACCCGCTCGCCATGCGCGGGTCGCAGGACAATCCCGCGCTGACCGGCCTCGGTGGGGACTTCCTCGAACGCTCGGCGGGCCTCGGGTGGTACTGGTTGGTGGCACTCGTCGGCGGCTACCTGCTCACCCTCGGGTGGTACCGATGGCACGGCGCGCGGGTGGGTGTCCAGACCCCCACCCGGAGGTACGTCCTGGCCGGCATCGTCGGCACGCTGGTTGGGCTCGTGCTGCCGATCGTGCTGCGATTCCTGTTGCTCAACTCTGCGACGGCAGTGTCCAGCGCGACCAGTTGGGTGACCACACCACTGTTGGGCGTCTCCGATCGCGGCATGTTTCCGCATCTGGTCATCGCGGTGGGACTGCTGGTCCTGGCCCGACTGGAACGCAGCCGCGTACTGACGGCCGTGACCGTGTGCTACGTCATCGCGGTCGTCCTGGTGAACGTCTACTTCCAGACCGCGGACTTCCAGCCGGGTGACCTCAACCGCTACAGCGTCCTGCTGGCGGCCCTGCTGCCGGCGCCGATCCTGCTCGTCGGTGGCATCATCGCTACCTTCACCACGGGTAAGGGGTCGACATGAGCACCGGCACCGGCGGGCACCCGACGAACGGGCTCAGCGACACCGTCCACCAGCGCAACCGGCTCGGCATCCTCACCATCGCCGCCGAGGCCGAGCAGGTGGAGGTCGCCTACCTGCGCGAGGCGCTCGAACTCACCGCCGGCAACCTCTCCCGACACCTCGCCGTGCTGGCGGAGGCCGAACTGATCCACATCGACCGGGGCTACCACGGGCGCAGGCCCAAAACCTGGATCCGGATCACCGAGCAGGGGCAGGCCGCGTTGACTGCCGAGATCGACGCGCTGCGGGAGCTGCTCCGCCGCCACCAGGAGTTGGGTGACCCTCCGCAGCCAACCGGGTAGGAGCCTGTCGTACGGGTGGCATAGGTTGCCGGTCATGAATGCGCCGATGCCCGCACCGGATCCGATCACCCGGCGCGTCGAGCGCCAGGAGACACCCGTCCTGTTCATCTCGACCGCCGACGAACAGGACGCGATCACCGAGGCGTGGGAGCGCCTGGAGACGACCGTCGGGTCACTCCACGGGCGGAAGTTCTTCGGGGTCTTCGGCCCGCCCGACGGTTCGTACCGGGTCTGTGTGCAGGTCCAGGACGACGACGATGCCACCGTGAGCGGGCTCGAGTCCGGGTCGATCCCCGGCGGTCACTACCTGTCCACGACCGTGCAGGGCGAGCCGCCGGAGATCTACTCGCACATCCCCACCCGGTACGCGGAGCTGAAGCAGGTCGCCGACCACGACTCGACGCGTCCCAGCATCGAGTTCTACCGCCGCCGCGATCAGATCGACCTGCTGATCCCGGTGAACGTCCGCTAGCGACGCGGGCGTTCACCGGGCTCGCCTATCGTCCCCAGGGCTCGGCGGGTCGGCAGTCCCCCGGCTTGCCGTAGACGAGGGTGCCTGCGGAGTCCACGTAACAGTTGTCGAACTCGTCCGACGGTCGAAACAGCAGTCGGCGGTCGATCTCCACGCCAGTGGTGTCATAGCTGACCAACTCGGCGTCCCTGGTGACTTCTGCGTGATCGGTGAGCAGGCCGAACACCCCGTCCGCCAACCGCGCCGTGGTCGACTGCCCGTCGCCGTGCTCCAGTACCAGCCGTTGCACCCGAGCGCTGACCCGGCCGGTCACCCCGACGTCGCCCCCGTCGGCTTCGGTCGACATGAGCAGGAGCCGCTGGACCGGGCCAGGCAACCAGGCCCGTTGCGGCCAGACACGTGCACCTGTGGCACCCCCACTGATCTCCTCACCCGGCCGCATCGTGACCTCGCAGGTGAAATATCCGGTGTCCGTGATAAACAGCGCCAGGCCGCGGTCGTCCTGCTCGGCGGCCACGGCCACATCGTTCATTGACAGTGGAATCCGCTCCATCTGCCCGTTCCACTCCAGGCACTTCTCCACCGCCCGGTGCAGCGTCGGGGACAGTTCACCCGAACCCATCGCCAGATGCCGCACCTCGTCCCCCCTCGGCACCGTCGCCACCCCGGCCACCACCGCGGCAGCCGTCGCCACGGTGGCGATCCCGAGTCGTACCGCCCTGCGGCGTCGAGGCCGGCGGATCGACGTCATCAGCTCCGCTCGCATCCGCACCGCCCTGCCCGGCGGCAGATCGCGTTCGGCCGGCAGGTCGAGAATGTCCTTCATCGTTCCTCCTCCTGCTTGTTGCCGTCGGTAACCATCCGTGCCAGCCGAGCCCGTGCACGACTCACGCGCGAACGGAGTGCGCCCTCGCTGATGCCGAGGACCGTCGCCGCCTCGGCGTACGGCACGCCGGACCACAGACACAGGGCCACCGCCTCGCGTTCCGCGCGAGGTAATCGGCGGACCACCGCCAAGAGCTCGGTCATCTGCCGTTCGTCATCGAGCCGCGCGACGATGTCGCCGGCCGGGTCCGCGGTCGCCTCCCGCTCGGGTGGCAACCTCCGCAGGGCTGCCAACCATCGGCGGGCCGAGCGCCACTCGGTGCGGGTCGTGTTGGTGGCGACCACCAGCAGCCACGGCAACGCCGACCCGTCCACCAGGACCGCCGCTTCGCCGCGTCTCCGCCACGCGACCAGGAAGGTCGCCTGCGTGACGTCCTCAGCGAGCGTCCACGAGCCGGTGAGCCGGAACACGTGGTTGTAGACCGCCCGGGCGTACCTGTCGAAGAGCCGGCCGAAGGCGACCTCGTCACCGGCCGCGATGGTCGACCACAGATCCTGGTCGGACGGTTGTATCTGGCTCGTCACACCTGACTATTGCCGGTCGCGGTGGATCCGTTGCAGTCCTGCTCGCAGTCGCGGGGCGGGACGAGGTGAGACACCGTGTCAGTGGCCGTGTCACGGTCGCGTCAGGGCGGTGACAGGCCGGCCGCCGATGGTAGCCACATGACGAGTTCAGCGATTGCGGTCTCCGGGCTGCGAAAGGCCTACAAGGACAAGGTCGTGCTTGACGGCATCGATCTGGATGTCCCCGCGGGCACGATCTTCTCCCTGCTCGGCCCGAACGGGGCGGGCAAGACGACGACAGTGAACGTGCTGACCACACTGGTGAAGGCCGACGGCGGGACCGTACGCGTCGCCGGCCACGATGCCGCGACCCAGGCCAGGGCGGTACGCGCGGCGATCGGGGTCACCGGTCAGTTCGCGGCCGTGGACGAGCTGCTGACCGGACGCGAGAACCTGCAGCTGATGGTGGACCTGAGCCAGGTGCCCGCGAAGGATGGCAGGAGGGTCGTCACGGAACTGCTGGATCGGTTCGATCTCACGGAGTCCGCGCAGAAGCCGGTGTCGACCTATTCCGGCGGTATGCGCCGCAAGCTGGACCTGGCGATGACGCTCGTCGGCGAGCCGCGGATCATCTTCCTCGACGAGCCGACGACGGGCCTCGATCCGCGCAGCCGCCGCACGATGTGGTCGATCATCCGGGACCTGGTGGCCGACGGGGTGACGATCTTCCTCACGACCCAGTACCTCGAGGAAGCCGACCAGCTCGCCGACCGGATCGCCGTCCTCGACCAGGGGCGCGTTGTCGCCCAGGGCACGCCCGACGAGCTCAAGCGCCAGATGCCCGGCACCCACGTCCGACTCCGCTTCACCACCGTCGCCGAACTCGACACCGCCGCCCGGGTGCTCGCCGACGCCACCCGGGACGACGAGGCGCTGGCCCTGCGGGTCCCCAGTGATGGCGGAACCGCCTCGCTGCGGGCCCTGCTCGACCGGCTCGACGAGTACGCGATCAGCGCCGAAGGGTTCTCCGTGCAGACGCCGGACCTCGACGACGTCTTCCTCGCCCTGACGGGCACCCGCACCCCGGAGGTTTCCGCGAAATGAGCGCCAAGACCCACTCGATCGTCATGCTGCGTCGCAACCTCACGCACCTCACCCGCAACCCGACCTCGGTGTTCAACGCGGTCCTGATGCCGATCGTGATCATGTTGATGTTCGTCTACATGTTCGGCGACGCCTTCAACGTCGGCGTCGACTACATCGACTACGCCACTCCAGGACTGATGCTGTTGGCAGTCTGCTACGGGCTGGGGGCCACCGCGACGGCGGTGAACTCCGACATGACGAAGGGCATCATCAACCGGTTCAAAGTCATGCACGTCTCCCGGGGCGCGGTGCTGACCGGTCACGTGGTCGCCAGCGTACTGACCAACCTGGTCGCCATCGCGGCGCTGGTCGGGGTGGCCTTCCTGCTCGGATTCAGTCCGTCGGCGAGCCTCCTCGGCTGGCTCGGCGTGCTCGGCGTCATCGTGCTGCTCGGCTTCGCCGCCGGCTGGCTCACGGTCGCCCTGGGGCTCTCGGCGAAGTCTCCGGAAACGGCGGGGCTGGCTTCCGTACCGCTGGTCATGCTTCCGTTCTTCAGCAGCGCGATCGTCCCGGCGGACAAGATGGGACCCGGGCTGCGGGAGTTCGCGGAATACCAGCCGTTCACGCCGATCATCGAAACGCTGCGTGGACTCCTCAACGGCACGCCGTCCAGCGGTGACGTGATCCCCGCCCTCGCCTGGTGTGTCGGGATCGCTCTCGTCGGATACCTGTGGTCACGCTCCACGTTCACGAAGCGAGCGTGACCGCGACCAACCGATTCCACTCCGTCCGACTGCCTTCTCGCGCCGCCTCTGCGAATCTCACTTCGCCGAGGCGGCGCCGTACTTCCCGCTCGATCCGGGCCACATCCGGCTGGGAATGATCCTGCCGTCCTCGCACGCCGGTGCTCGCGGCGAGCAGCCGCGCGGCCAGCTCATGCTGGTCACGGCGCAGCGCCAGGTCCGCGGCACCGACGAGTACCCGCGCGATCGAGGGTGCGTGCCCCGTCGCGGCTGCCGCCTCGCAGGCCAGGGAATGGTGTCTGCGAGCCGCGTCGAGATCGTCGGCGACATAGCCGAGCAGGTCGTGCGTCAACACGCGGATGTGCGCCTGCGTCGCCTCGTCGCCCAACAGGCTCGTCGCGACACCGACCTGGTGGGCCACCTCCTCGGCCTGGCCACGCCAGCGAGCGAGTTCCGCCTGGGACAGGGCCAGCATGGCCAACGCACCGGGCCACGTGACCCGCGCCGCGCATCGCCGCGCCTCGGCCATGGCTGCCGCGCTGGACAACTCATCGCCGAGCAACCAGTACAGCTGAGCCTGCCGGGACCGCATCCGGATGATGTCCTCGACGGTGCCGACCTCGGTGACGACCGCGGTCGCCTCCTCGTAGAGCTGGCACGCACCGGCGAACTCACCGCGTACGGCAATCAGCTCCGCCAACTCGGTCAGGGCGAACGAGATCCCGAACCGTTCACCGAGCGCCCGGAACTCGGCGAGCGCCGCCACGAGATGCGCCTCCATATCCCCACCATCCTGGCCGAAGATGATCCGCATCTTGCCCAGCTGCAACCGGGCCAGCGCACGTACCCAGGGATCCTCGTCGTCCAGCAGCGGTTCCCACGCCTGCAGGATCGCGTCCGGGGCTCGCAGCATGCGTTCCAGCGGGACGACGAGCGCCGTCCCCGGGTGGCTGCCGTTACTGCGTTGGCTGAACTCGTACGCCTTGTGGATCCACTCCGCCGCCTGGCGTTCGTCACCCGGTCCCGAGTTGATGAAGAGCACGACGAGCGCGTACACCGTGGCCCGGATCTCGTCGCTGACCTCGCCAGGCGTCTCGGTGGCCGCCGTGATCAACTCCATGCCTTCGGTCCGGTGACCACCCAGCCACCAGTACCAGCCGGCACCCGCGGCCAGCCGCATGGCCGCGTGCGCTTCGCCCGCGGCGAGCGCACCGCGCATCGCGGATCCGATGTTGTCATGTTCGACCTCGAGAGTGGCGAGCCAGGTCACCTGGTCCGCGCGGCGGAGCTGCGGCTCCGCGGTCGCGGTCAGTTCGATGAAGTACGTCAGGTGCGTGTGGCGCGCCAGGTCCGATTCCCCCGCCTCAGCGAGGCGGTGCGCGGCGTACTCCCTGATCGTGCCGAGCATCCGGTAGCGCGGAGCCTCACCGCCCTCGGCGACCACCAGCGACTTCTCGGCCAGCGCGGTGATCAACTCGAGCACATCCTCCGGCTCGACCTCGTCGCCGGCGCAGACCCGTTCGGCCGCTTCCAGGCTCACCCCGCCCGAGAACACCGAGAGCCGGCGCAGGACCGCCCGCTCCGCGTCGGTCAGCAGCTCCCAACTCCAGTCGACCACCGCGCGCAGCGTCCGGTGCCGGGGCAACGCGGTACGGCTGCCGCCCGTCAGCAGGCGGAACCGGTCGTCGAGCCGCCTGGCGAGCTGGTCGATGGACATGGTGCGCAACCTGGCGGCGGCCAGTTCGATGGCCAGCGGCATCCCGTCCAGCGCCCGACAGATCCGCGCCATCGTGGACAGCGTGAGATCGTCGACGGCGAGATCCCTGCGCACCGCGCCCGCTCGGTCCCGCAGCAACCGGACAGCGGGGGAGGTCTCGATCTCGCTGGGGTCGGCGTCGACGTCCGGCAGGTCCAGCGGCGCGACCGGCCAGAGCGCCTCGCCGGTGATGCCGAGCGGTTCCCTGCTCGTCGCGATGATCCGCAGCCGCCGACACTCCCCGAGCAGCCGGTCCGCGAGCACCGCCGCCGACTCGATCACGTGCTCGCAGTTGTCCAGGATCAGTAACGCCTCCCGCTCGCGGATCGCGGCGACGAGCCGGTCGATCAACTCCACGCTCGGTGGCTCACCGAGCAGGGCGTCCCGGAGTCCGAGCCCCACGAGCGTCGCCTGCACCACGTCACCGTCCGCACCGATGGGGGCGAATTCGACAAGCCAGGCCCCGTCCGGCAGGTCGTCGAGCATCCTGCGCGCGGTCTCCGTGGCCAGCCGGGTCTTCCCGGAGCCACCCGGCCCGATCAGGGTCGTGAGCCGGTGCTCGGCGACGAGCGCGCCGACCTCAGCGACGGCCTCGTCCTTGCCGATGAAGCTGCTCAATTCGGCACGAAGGTTGGTCTTCCGGTGCTCCTCGCGCCGCTGCACCTCACCCCGCAGGAGCGCGACGTGCAACGCCGAAAGTTCCGGCGAGGGGTCGACGCCCAGCGCGTCGGCCAGCGCCGCACTCGTGCGCTGATACACGAGCAGCGCCTCGTTGTCTCGGCCGCTCGCGGCGAGCGCCCGCATCAACGCGAGGACCAGCCTTTCCCGTACCGGGTGCGCGGCCACCAGATCGGTCAGCTCCGCGACCAGCTCCGGACCGTGGCCGAGGCCGACCTCCACGTCGAAGCAATCCTCCAGGGCGGTCAGACGCAGCCTGTCGAACCGGGTGACCGCCGCGTCGAGCGCCGCGCTGTCGGCCAGGCCGACGTCCTGCATCGCCGCACCGCGCCACAGATCGAGGGCCTCGCGCAGCCGCCGTCCCCGCTGCGCGCGCTCGTCATCGCGAGCCAGGCCGACGAGCCGTTCGAACCGTACGGCGTCCACGTCATCGGGTTCGACGATCAACCGGTAGCCGTCCGCCTGCCCCTCGATCGACCCCTCCGGCAGCGCCTTCCGCAGCCGGGAAACCAGGCGGTGCAGGGCATTTGCCGCATCGGAGGGCGGATGTTCACCCCAGATCCAGTCGACGAGGCTCCCCTTCGCGACCACGCGACCCGGGTTGAGCGCGAGGACGGTCAGCAGCCCGCGCAGCCGCGCGCCCGGCACGTCGATGACGGTGCCGACGTCCGCGCGAACCTCGAATGGACCAAGCATCCTGACCTGCACCTGGCAGATCCTGCCACGAACGTGAGAAGCATCCGTGTCGCCGAGGGCGCGCCGGGTGGCTCACCCCGGGGTGTCGCGCCCGGCGACGTTGTCGTACGACTCGCGGGCGTCAAGCAACTCGTCCCAGTGCCGCTCGGTCCAGGCGCAGACGACCGCGATCGGTTCGAGCATGCTGCGGCCCACCGGGGTCAACTCGTACTCCACGTGCCGAGCGACCTCGGTGAGGACGGTGCGCGTGATCAGCCCGTCCCGTTCCAGGGAGCGCAGCGACTGGGTGAGGACCTTGGGGGTGACGCGGCGCAGCGGCACACGCAGCTCGGAGAAGCGACGAGGCCCCGGCTCAAGACAGCGGATGATCAGCGCCGCCCACTTGTCGCCGAAGCGGCTCGGGTTGAGCGAGGACGGACACAGCTCGTCGAACATGTCGTCGGGCAGAGGTTGCCTCATCGCCAAACCATAACTGGTATCCCGGAGGTAACCACGGCCCTCGATAGCGTCGGCGAATCGGCCGGGCATGCCAGCTCCGGCCCCGGCGGAGAGGTGCCCGTCATGCGGATCGTGATCTTCGGCGCGGGCGGTCGGGCCGGACGGCAGGCCGTCGCCGAGGCGCACCGACGCGGCCATCAGGTCACCGCCGTGGTGCGCAACCCCACCGAGCACAGCGACTTGACCGACGTACGGTTGGTGGCGGGCGACGTGGTCGGCGCCGGGAGCGTCGCACGGGCAGCCGACGGGCACGACGCCGCCATCAGTGCCGCCGTCGACCTGTCCGTACCGCCGCACGACTTCTTCACCGCAGCATCGCGGGCCCTGGCCACCGGTCTGACCAGCGCAGGGGTACGTCGCCTCGTGGTGGTCGGCCTCGCCTCGATCATGCCCGGGGCGTCCGGTGCCGCCCTGATGGACGAGCCCGGGTACCCGAACGCGTACCGGTCCTTCTACCTGGGTCACGCGGCGGGCCTCGACGAACTCCGGACCTCCGACCTCGACTGGGCCTACCTGGCTCCCGCCGGCGACTTCGACCACGACGGCACCCGCACCGGCCACTACCGGCTTGCCGCACACGGCGACCCGGCCAGTCGAATCAGCTACCCGGACTTCGCCATCGCACTTGTCGACGAGATCGAGACACCCCGCCACCACCGGGCCGCCGCGAGCGTCCGGGAGGTGTGATGCCCGAGGTCCACGACAGCTTGAACGCCTGGGTCGCGGAACACATCCGTCGTTTCGAGGAGACCGACGGCCGACCCCGCCCTGGAGTGAACGACCTGCTCCTGACAACCCGCGGCCGAAGAACCGGCGAACTGCGCCGCACCGTACTCGTCTACCAACGCGACGGCGACCGCTACGTGCTGGCCGCCTCCAACCGGGGCGCAGACAACCACCCCGCGTGGTACCTCAACCTGCTCGCCGACCCGTACGTCACGGTGCACGTCGGCACGGAGCGCTTCAGCGCGTACGCACGCCCCGCCACCGCCGGGGAGCGTCCGCAGTTGTGGCGGCTGATGGTGTCGGCCAACTCGGAGTACGCGGCCTACCAGCAGCAGACCACGCGGACGATCCCGGTGGTCCTCCTGGAACCCCGTCTCCTTTGGTAGGCCCGCGCAACACGGAGCAGCAGACCGACGCTGAGCACCGCGTTGGAGGGCGACATCCAGGTGAGATGCTGTCGATGTCGCGGCAGCGCGACGATGGTCACGACGCAATCTGAAGGCAGCATGCGGGTGAGGTGCGCGGCACTACGATTGCCCGCGTTTCCGCACCGCATGGCTCACCGATTGGATTGGACGGCCCCATGAGAATCCCGCCGTTCGCGTTCAAGGTGCTCTATCACCTGCGCAGGATGTACTGGCGGATCGCCAAGCCGACCATCCATGGCGTGAAGGCGCTGATCATGCATCCGGTTGACGATGACCGATTCCTCCTCGTTCGACACAGCTACGGTGACCAGTCGCTGTGGAGCCTGCCCGGAGGCGGATACAAGCCAGACCGGGAGACCCCTGAACAAGCGGCCAGGCGTGAGTGCGTCGAGGAACTGGGCGTTGAATTGGACCCGTCCGCCTCGGTGATCGACGAACACGTGACCACCAACGGGAGCAGACCGGGCTACCTGAAGGTTGTCCGCCTGCGCGCGATCTCAGAGGTGCTCCACCCCAACGGAGAGATCTCCCAGGCCCGGTGGGTAGCCGTGGACCTTACCGAACTACCCGACGATTCGGCGGTCTCCGAGTGGGTGCATTCGACCCTGGAAGCGCATGCCCGCCGACCTGACGCCCAGGAAGGCGGAATGACCGCGTGAGCAGACCTGGTCTGCGGTACGCGAAAGTGGCAGCGTCGGTGGTGTCACTCCAGGTCGTTCAAGCGCAAGCAGCAGCGCATGCGCCAGTGGCAGGCTGATTCGGAGAGGCCGCCCACGTCGACCGGCGACGTGGCCGCTGCTGTCCTCGCCCAATGGCATTTGGTTGCTCCCATGACGGCCCAGCACCGGTGGCGAATCCCTAGACGAGCACCGACCATGACCGGGAAGCTTCCGGGATGGACCCGACACAGACGGCACTGATCGTGCCGATACCCGAGGCCGAGGAAGCGGTGGGCCGGTTTCGGGAAGCTCTCGACCCGGCGGCATCATGGGGCGTGCCGGCGCACGTGACCGTCCTCTACCCGTTTCTGCCTCCGCAGCAGATCAACGACCAGACCCTGACCGTGCTGCGCGAGACCATTGCCGGCATACCGCGGTTTGACGTTGCGCTGACTCACATCGGCTGGTTCGGTGACACGGTCGTCTGGCTGGCACCGCAGCCGGACCGTCCGCTGGTGAATCTCACCGCGGCGGTGTGGCAGCGGTTTCCGGAGACCGCCCCCTATGCCGGGGCGCACACCGATGTGGTGCCGCATCTGACGTTCGGCCAGGACGCCCCGAAGCCCACATTGAGCCACGCCGCGGAAACCGTCTCGGCGCGGCTGCCGATCAGCGCGGCCATCGACATGGTTTGCCTCATCGCCGGTACGCCGGGCCTCAGCCCTTGGCGCACCGTCTGCGAGTTCCCGTTGGGGGCGGATCTCCTCGTCGGGCAGTCGTGATCCGTCCCAGCTCGTTACCTTCCTGGTCGTCCCCGGCCGGGGACCCTGGGTTGCCCAGCCCGGTACGACGCCCTGCCCCTGTCGTCCGGAACCGACAAATTAGCCGATCCACATTCAGAGACAAGGCACTAGCTATCGGTGCCGACCTCTGAGCGCTGGCGCCGGAGCAGCAGCACGGCGGATACCAGGTAGCCGACGGCAAGCAGCACTGCCAGCGCATCGAGGACCACCGACCAACCGACCGGCTCCCCGATGGCGAACACCCAGTACGTCGCGGCAAGAAAGAGCCAGAAACCACCCAGGCTGAAGCCCTGCTTTGGCGTCTTCGTTGTCTGCCACCACGGGCTACCGGCTGTTCCCATAGCCAAATCCTGCCATTGTCGAAGGGAAATGAGCACTCGTGATCACTGCGCGTCATGGTCATTGACCCACGGCGGCCGGTGAGGGTCCAGTTTCAGTCGTCCTGACCGGCAGCGGGGCGGAGCTCTTCCCACTGCGGGTCGTAGCAGACGAGCCCGTGTTCGGCGGCGATCCGTGCCGCCGCAGCGGAGACCTCGTCGGACCGACTGAACCGCATCGTGAAGTAGACCATGGGGCCGGACGTTTGATCGATGAGGCCATTCGACAGTGGGTGTAGCTCGGCGTCGTGGCCGTACGGGTCGGGCCATCGAGCCACCACGGCATCGACGTAGGCCCGGATGCGCGGTGTCGGCGGCTGATCCTCGCTCTCGAAGTACCGCTGATACAGGGCGTCGTATGCCTCACCGGCCGCTTCGTCGTTGGCAGGCCTGTCGGCCTCCCACACCGCCAGGTCGTAACTCATGCGGGCATCATGCCAACGCTGCCGGATCGCCAAGCATAGTGCCCGCCGGGCACTGGCGGTCCGTGGCACATCGAAGGCCCTGGCTGGGACTGCCGTCCTGGCCAGGGCCTTGATCGTGGAGCGGGTGACGGGAATCGAACCCGCACTGTCAGCTTGGGAAGCTGATGTTCTGCCATTGAACTACACCCGCAAGCGGCACCACTGTACCCGAGTCGTCGAGCCCGTGCACCCAGGTACCCCCGCCCGCCGCACGACCCGGGTTGATCCACTCGGGGTCCTGGAAGTCGGGGCATCCGAGCGGCCGGGAGACCGCGACATCACGGAAACCGAGTGGATCATGCCGGAGCGCCCCCGTCCGCGGGGCGATGCCAGGCGGCCGTCCGCGGGGCGATGCCAGGCGGCCGTCCGCGGGGCGATGCCAGGCGGCCGTCCGCGGGGCGATGCCAGGCGGCCGCCCGCCCGCGGGGCGTACAGCCGAATGCCGGCTCCGTCAGCACGGAGCCGGCATTCGGCTGTCGCTGGGCCACGATCAGGCGGCCATGGTCAGGCGGCCGTGCACTGGACGTCGCGGCTGCGGCGGGTCGGGCGGGTCTGCGGCACGGTGAGCGGCGCGGTGAGCGGCGCGGCCGCCACCGCCGATGGCGCCTGCGGGTCGAGCCAGACCCGAACGGCCGGCCGGGCCGGCGCGAGGCCCGGGACGCCGGTGATGTACTGCTCGCGGCGGGTCAGCATCGCCACGTCGACGGTGAACTCGAACAACTGCCAGTCGACCTGCGGCTCCGCGCGGGCGCCCTGCGCCAACCGGGCGACTCGCGCCGGATCGGTCACCGGGCGGGCATGACCCGCCACGTACGCCTCGTCGTCGCTCTCCTCGGGCGGGAACGAGTGCAGCGCGTAGCGGCCATCGCGTTCGAGGTCACGGCGCTTCGGGGAGTCGATGATGAAACAGAACAGACCCTCGTCGGTGATGACCGGGGAGACCGGATGGACCCGGGGTCCGCCGTCGGCACGGACCGTGGCCAGGTAGCCGAAGCCCGGCCCGTACTGCTGGAGGAGAACGCGGATCCCGTCGGCGAGTCGGGGCTCGTCGGCGGCGAATTCGGACCAGGAAGCCATGTGGGCATTCTATCGAACAAATGTACGAGGGGCGACCTCGACGCGCTGGTCACCGGCACTGAATTCGGGGGTTTTGCGGCCCGCCGCTAAGGTGGTCCGATGCTGCTCTCCGACCGCGACCTGGTCTCCGAGATCAAGGCCGGCACGCTGGGCCTGGAGCCGTTCGAGCCCACCCTGGTCCAACCTTCCAGCATCGACGTACGGCTGGACCGACTTTTCCGGGTCTTCAACAACCACCTCTACACCCACATCGACCCGGCCATGCAGCAGGACGACCTGACCTCGGTGGTCGAGGTGCCCGACGGGGAGCCGTTCGTGCTGCACCCCGGGGAGTTCGTGCTCGCCTCGACGCTTGAGGTCATCTCGCTGGGCGACCAGCTCGCCGGCCGGCTGGAGGGCAAGAGTTCACTGGGGCGGCTCGGGCTGCTGACGCACTCCACCGCCGGCTTCATCGACCCCGGCTTCTCCGGTCACGTCACGCTCGAACTCTCGAACGTGGCGAACCTGCCCATCACTCTCTGGCCGGGCATGAAGATCGGGCAGCTCTGCATCTTCCGGCTCTCCTCGCCGGCCGAGCACCCGTACGGCTCGGCGGTCTACGGCTCGCGCTACCAGGGGCAGCGGGGGCCGACGCCGAGCCGCGCCTGGCAGCACTGGCGCACCTGGCCCACCCGCTGACCCCGTGAACGACGAGGGCCCGCCGCGACGAATCGCGACGGGCCCCTCGGTCAGTACCCATGATCAGCCTGGACGGCCGTAGCTGTGGATCGGGCCGTCGTCGACCTTCTTCATCTTGACCGGTTGACCGGCCTGCGAGGCGTGCACCACCCAGCCGCCACCGACGTACATGCCGACGTGGTGGATGTCGCTGTAGTAGAAGACCAGGTCGCCGGGGCGCAGGTCGGCCTTGCTGACGTTCTTGGTGACGCGGCTCTGCGCCGCGGCGTTGTGCGGCAGGGACACCCCGGCCTTCGCCCAGGCGGCCAGCATCAGCCCGGAGCAGTCGTACGAGTTCGGGCCCTCGGCACCCCAGACGTAGGGCTTGCCGATCTGCGCGCAGGCGAACTTGACAGCCGTCCCCGCGGCGCCGCCGGGATAGCTGCCGGGGCAGGGAGCTGGGCGCAACGGACCGCCGCCACCGCTGCCGTACACCTTGAGGCGCAGTTTTTGCAGCTTGTCGATCTCGTCGTTGATCTGCTTCTTCTTCGCGGCCAACTGAGACTCGGTACGGGTCAGCTGGGTCACCATCTCGTCGAGTGGCGCCTTCTGCCTGGCCAGCTCGTCGCGCAGGTCGGCCACCTCGCGGACGTCCTGCTGCTGGTTGTGCGCGAAGCGGTCGAGCATTTCGAGCTGGCCGACCACCTCGCTGGGTGACTGACTGCCCAGCACCGCGTTGACGGTCAGCACGTTCTCACCCTTGTAGGCGCGTACGGCCAGGGCACTGACCTTGTCCATGGCGGCGTCGACCTGACGCTCCAGCGGGGCGATCCGGGCGGCCAGCGCCTGGGCCTGCCTGCGCTTGTTGGCCAGGTCGATGCGGGTGGCGTTGTGCTGTTCGATGATCGGTTCGAGTTTGTTCCAGTCGGCGTCGATCTGGCGTTCGATCTCGGCGACGGACGGGTCGGCGTGGGCCGCCGTGGCGCTGCCGGTCAGGACGACGGCGACGCCGGCCAGGGCGGCGAGCGCGGTGGTGAAGCGGGACCAGCGTGGGCGCGGCGCGATCGACGGCGGGCCGGCTGCTGCCGACCGCTCGGACGACGGCCGCGGGGCATGGAGTGCCACCGGGGTTCCGTACTCCTTCTTCCTGACCGCCTACCGGGTTAGCTGACGGGTTCGGGCGGGAAGTGGGCGCCCTACCGCAGTGACTGCGGATTCACCCCGGGGGACATGGGTCCCCGGTTCGTTCGGAAACGACTCGGCGGTGTCGGACCGTTACCGCCCGGGCTGGACGGAGCTGCTATCGGGCCGACGAATGACCAGAGTAGAGACGCTTGTTACCACTCCGCAACCCGTGCGGCCGTGACACTCCGTACCGATCGGAGCGGATCACCGGCCGGAGGTGAAGAATTCTTTCCCCCACGAGTCGACACATGGAAAGGTATTGACGCGGACTCCCGGGCGGAGCGAGGGTGACCTCACCTTGACCCGCGAAATCTAGGGGGTTCGATGCACCATCCAACCCTGTTCCTCGGCCGGCGCGCGCTGCTCGCCGCAGCCGTGGTCGCCGCCGTGGTCGCCGCCGCGACCGCGGTCCCACCACCCGCCACCGCCGTCGCCGCACCCACCACCGACCGGCAGCAGCGGTACGCCGCCGCGGCGGCCGAGTACGGCGTACCGACCGACGTGCTGCTCGGCGTCTCCTACCTGGAGTCCCGCTGGGACAGCAACGCCGGCACACCCAGCACCAGTGGCGGCTACGGCCCCATGCACCTGACCGACGCCCGACACGTGGCCGCCCTGCCCGTGGGCGGCCACCACGACACCGGCGCCGAGGACCCGCGTGGCGACGACTCCCGTACCGCGCTGGCACCCGCGCCCCGGCCGGCCGAGGACCCGGCGCCACCCGCCGCCGCGTTGCAGACCGTGGATGCCGCCGCCGGGCTGACCGGCGCGACCCCCGACGCGCTACGCACCGACGCCGACGTCAACATCCGGGGCGGGGCCGCGCTGCTGGCCTCGTACCAGCGGGAGTTGGGCGCGCCGGTCGGTGCCGGCACCGACCCGGCCAGCTGGTACGGCGCGGTGGCCCGCTACGCCGGCGCGGACAGCGCCGACGCCGCGGCGGCCTTCGCCGACGAGGTCTTCACCACCATCGGCAGCGGCGAGTCGCGGGTGACCGACGACGGCCAGCGGATCACGCTGCCGGCCCGGGCGATCCGGCCGCAGCGATCGTGGCTGGACCGGCTGGGTCTGCGTCGGCTCGCCCGCCCGGACGGGCTGGAATGCCCCCGGACCATCTCCTGCGAGTGGATCCCGGCGCCCTACGCGGCGTTCGGCGACGGGGACTACGGCAACCACGACCTGTCCGACCGGCCCGCCCGGCAGAAGATCGAGTACATCGTCATCCACGACACCGAGGGAAGCTGGGCCACCACCCTGCGACTCGTCCAAGACCCGACGTACGTGAGCTGGCACTACACGCTGCGCTCGGTGGACGGGCACATCGCCCAGCACGTCAAGACCAAGGATGTCGCCTGGCACGCCGGCAACTGGTATGTCAACGCCAAGGCGGTCGGGCTGGAGCACGAGGGCTTCGCGGCGCAGGGCACCTGGTACACCGAGGCGATGTACCGGACCTCGGCGAAGCTGGTCCGACACCTCGCGCTGCGCCTCGGCGTCCCGCTGGACCGCCAGCACATCATCGGCCACGACAACGTGCCCGGCACCATCGCCGCGAACGTCCGTGGAATGCACTGGGACACCGGCCCGTACTGGGACTGGAACCACTACTTCGAGCTGCTACACGCGCCCCGGTTGGACACCGGCACCCCGGCCACCGGTCTGGTCCGGATCGACCCGGACTTCGCCACCAACCAGCCGGCGTTCGTCGGCTGCGTCACCGCCAGCGTGCCGTGCGCGCCACGCGGCTCCTCGGCGGTGGTGCTGCGCTCGGCGCCGGCCGCGGAGGCGCCACTGGTGAACGACATCGCGCTCCGCCCCGACGGCACCCCGAACTCCATGGAGGTGTCGGATCACGGCGCCCGCGCCTCCGCCGGCCAGACGTACGCGCTGGCCGGCCGGCAGGGCGACTGGACGGCGATCTGGTATCTCGGGCAACGCGCCTGGTTCCACAACCCGGCGTCCGCGCCCACCGCCAGCTGGACGGTCGGCCTGGTGGCCACTCCGAAGCCCGGCCGGACCACCATCCCGGTGTACGGGCGGGCCTACCCGGAACAGGCGGCCTACCCGGCCGGCGTGCCCTACCAGACGATCTCACCACTGCAGTACACCCTGGCCGCCGGGCAGCGGTACGCCGTCGGCGCGGTGCTGCCGGGCGAGTACTACCGGGCCAGCACGGTCGACGGCTCCTCGCCCGGTGACTGGACGGTGATCCGCGGCAAGAACAGGTACGCACAGATCCAGTTCGGCCACCGCATCATGTACGTCGACCTGGCCGACGTGCAGCTCCTGCCGTCCCCGGTGGGCGCACCCCGCTGACAACGACGACGGCCCCCGGTCGGTGACCGGGGGCCGTCGTGTCGAACAAGGTGGGTCAGGGTCTCCGGAATCCGGCGACGGGCATCGTGTTGATGCTGGACACCTGCACCGGTTTACCGGCTCGTGGTGCGTGCACCATCTGGTTGTTACCCAGATACAGCCCGACATGACTCAGGCCCGAGTAGAAGAAGACCAGGTCACCGGGGCGGGCCTCGGCTCGCGCCACGGCCTTGCCCTCGTTCCACTGGTCTCCGGTGTGGTGGGTGAGGGAGATCCCGGCCGACTTGTAGGCGTACTGGGTCAGCCCCGAGCAGTCGAACGAGTTCGGGCCGGTGGCACCCCAGACGTACGGATCGCCGACCTGCTGGCAGGCGGTCCTGATCGCCTTCTGGGCGGCCACGGCGAGCACACCGTTGATGGTCGGGCAGCCGGCGGTCTTGACCGTGGTCTTCGGCATCGACGCCTCAAGCTGCTTGATCTCGGCGTCGATCTGCTTCTTCTTGGCCGCCAGCTCGTTCTGCTGCTTGGTCTGCGTGGCGATCAGGGTGTCCAGCTTCTGCTTCTCGCCGTCGTACTTGGCCCGCACGGCGAGGACGCCCTCGACCTCCTTGCGCTCCTGCGCGGCCAGCCGGTCGAGGATGGTGAGCTGCTCGGTGAGCGTGTCCGGCTTGGCGCTGACCAGCAGTGCGCCAATGTCGTGCGACGGTCCCGAGATGTAGTAGCGGGAGGCGAGATCGCCGACCCGGTTGAGCGCCAACTCGCTCTGCAACGCCAGCGGCTCGATCTTCTTCTGTAGATCCGCCGACTTCTGCCGGTTGACCTTCAGCTGCGCCCTGACCTTGTTGTACTGCTCGATGGTGGGCTCCAACTGCTCCCACTTCTTGTCGATCTGCGCCTCGATCTCGTCGACCGTGGGCGCGGCGTGCGCCGGGGCGGCAAGCAGGCCCGCGCCGACCACCGCGGCGGCGACCAGGACGAGCAGACGATGACCGGCCCGGCGCAGACCACCCGGCCGAGCAGACGCAGACAGGTCGTGACGATGAGGGGGCATGGTTGCCACCGGCACCGACTCCTTTGCAACCGACCGCCGGGCGCCTCGCGTGAGGGAAGGGCCGAGGCAGACGACCCACAGCGGTCGGTGCCTCACATTAGGGAAGCGCGGGGCGGTAATCAAGGCGAGTGGAGTAACCGTCACTGTCGTGCAACCGCTTGCACACCATGGGTATTGGGACGTCAACCAACGATTGCCGTCAATACATCATCGAGGGTGACGACACCGAGCGGGCGCCGGCCGTCGCTGACGAGCACCATGTGCCGCCGTTCGCGGCGCATGGCCAGCAGCAGGTCCGCCAGCGTACGCTCCGGTGGCACCACCGCCAGCGGCCGGTAGACCTGGGCCGGCACCGGCGACCGGCGACCCTGCCCCGCGTATCCGAGCACGTCCTTGACGTGTACGAAGCCGAGCACCCGCCGGGTCGACCGCTGCACCACCGGGAACCGGGACCGGCCGGTCCGGGTCGCCAACACCTCCAACGACGCCGGCGAGACGTCCTCGGCCACCGTCACCACAGTCGACCACGGCTGCAGGGCGTCCGCCGCCGTACGGCTGTGCAGGGCCAGGGCACCGGTGATCCGGACGTGCTGCTCCTCGTCGAGCAACCCCTCGGTGCGTGCCTGTGCGACGAGCCCGGCCAGCTCCTCGGCGGTGAACACCGTCTTCACCGCCTCGGACGCCTCGATCCGCCAGATCGCGAGCACCCGGCGGGCCGCCCACTTCATCGCCAGGAGCAGCGGTTTCGTGGCCACACAGAACGCCAGCATCGCCGGGCCGAGCCACAGCGCGGAGACCTCCGGACCGGCCAGCGTGATGTTCTTCGGCACCATCTCACCGACGACCGTGTGTAGGAAGACCACCACGCCCAGGGCCAGCACGAAGGCCACCGGGTGCACCGCCCGCTCGGGCAGGCCGGCCGCGTGGAACGGTGGCTCCAGCAGGTGTGCCAACGCCGGCTCGGCGATCGCGCCCAGGCCCAGCGAGCAGACCGTGATGCCGAGCTGCGCGCCGGCGATCATCAACGGGATCTGGTTCATCGCCGACAACGCCCACCGGGCGCGCTTCGACCCGGCGGCCAGCGGCTCGATCACCGTCCGGCGGGACGCGATGAGCGCGAACTCACTACCCACGAAGAACCCGTTGCCGAGGAGCAGCAGGACGGTCACCAGCAGCTCAGTCATCGTCGTCCGGTTCCGCCGGGCGCAACACCCGGACCTGCTCGATCCGGTGCCGCTCCACCTCGATCACAGTGAACTCCCAGCCGTCCGCCTCGACCGTCTCGCCGGCCAGCGGGATGTGCCCGAGCTGGGCCATCAGGAACCCGGCCAACGTCTCGTAGGGGCCCTCGGGCAGCCGGAAGCCGGTCTGCTCGGCCACCTCGTCGGAGCGGAGCACCCCGTCGACGAGCACGGTGCGCTCACCACCGGGCACGGTCAACTCGACCGGGTCGGCGTCGTCCACACTCGCCGGGTCGAACTCGTCGGCGATCTCTCCGACCAGCTCCTCGACGAGGTCCTCGATCGTCACCACGCCGTCCGTGCCGCCGTACTCGTCGACCACGATGGCCAGGTCGGCGCCGGCCGCCTTCAACGCGGCCAGCACGCCGTCCAGGTTGAGGCTCTCCGGCACGTACACCGGCTCCCGGGCCACCGAGCCGACCACGGTCGACGCCCGGTCGGCGAGCGGCACGCCCAGCGCGTCGGGCACCCCGGCCACACCGGTCACCAGGTCCAGGGTCTCCTCGTACACCGGGAACCGGGTCCGCCCGGTCTGCCGGGACTGTTCGAGCAGCTCGGCCACGGTGGCCGTGGCGCGCAGCGCGACCACGTCCACCCGGGGGGTCATCGCCTCGGCGGCCCGCTTGTCGCCGAAGCGGATGGTCCGGCGCAGCAGCATCGCGGTGTCGCTCGGCAGCGCGCCGGCCCGAGCCGAGATGGCCGCCAGCAGGCCCAGTTCCTCCGGCGAGCGGGCGCTGGCCAGCTCCTCCTGCGGCTCGACACCGAGCGCCCGGACCAGCCGGTTCGCGGAGCCGTTCAAGCCCCGAATCAGCCAGCCGAACGTCCGGGAGAAGGTGTGCATCGGACCAGCCGTGGCCAGCGCCGCCGGCATGGGGCGGGCCAGCGCCGCGTTCTTCGGCACCAACTCACCGAAGAGCATGGAGAGCAGCGTGGCCAGGGCCAACGCCAGGAACGGGGTGTAGCGCCCGGTGCTCTCCCCGGCCACCGGGCGCAGCAGCGGGGTGAAGATCCGCGCCAGGGCCGGCTCGGCCAGGTAGCCGGTGAGCAGCGCGGTGATGGTGATGCCGAGCTGCGCGCCGGAGAGCTGGAAGGAGAGTTCGCGCAGCGCCGCGCGTACCTTCAGGGCGGCCTCGTCGCCGTCGGCGGCCCGCCTGTCGATCTCCGCGCGGTCGACCGTGACCAGAGCGAACTCGGCCGCGACGAAGAACGCGTTGCCCGCGGTCAGCGCAACGAAGCCGACCAGGGGCAACAGCGTCATCAAGAGCAGGCCGTCGATGTCGCCTCACCTCGGCGAGATTCTTGCACGACGGCGGCGGACCCTGAGGGCCGCCGCCGTCGGTCTGCGCAACGCGGGGGGGTACGGCCTCAGCCGCCGACCGGTGCCGTCTCCTTGCCGCCCTGCGGCTGCTCGGGCTTGACCGAACGGAGCAGCACGCTCGCCACGTCGATGACCTCGACCTGCTCGCCGGCACCCTTGCCGTTGACGCCGTCGCTGAGCATCGTCGAGCAGAACGGGCAGCCGACCGCGACCGTCTTCGCCCCGGTGGCCATGGCCTCCTCGACCCGGTCCACGTTGATCCGCTTGCCGATCTTCTCTTCCATCCACATCCGGGCGCCGCCAGCGCCGCAGCAGAAGGAACGCTCGCTGTTGCGCGGCATCTCGACCAGGCCGCTGTCGCGGCCCGCACCGGAACCGATGGCTGCGCCACCCTGGCCATCTCCGGCTCCGCCTGCGATGGCACTCCCGAGGACCTCCCGGGGGGCCGCGAAGACCCGGTTGTGCCGGCCCAGGTAGCAGGGGTCGTGGTAGGTGACCCCACCGTCGACCGGCTGCACCGGGGTGAGCTTGCCGGTGGCGACCAGGTGGGCCAGCAACTGGGTGTGGTGGACCACCTCGAACTCGCCGCCGAGTTGGCCGTACTCGTTGCCCAGGGTGTTGAAGCAGTGCGGGCAGGTCGCGACGATCTTCCGCTTGGCCTGCTCCCGACCCTCGAACGCCTCGTTCAGCGTCTCCACGTTCTGCTGGGCGAGCATCTGGAACACGAACTCGTTGCCGATCCGCCGCGCCGGATCGCCGGAGCAGGTCTCGCCCTCGCCCAGGATCGCGAACGACACCCCGGCCTCGTTGAGCAGCGTGGCCACCGCGCGGGTGGTCTTCTTGGCCCGGTCCTCGAACGCGCCGGCGCAGCCGACCCAGAACAGGTACTCGAAGTCGTCCACCTCGCCGACCCGGGGCACCTCGAAGTCGAGACCCTTCGTCCAGTCCTCGCGGGTGTTCTGCGGGGCGCCCCACGGGTTGCCCTTGTTCTCCAGGTTGCGCAGCATCACGCCGGCCTCGGAGGGGAAACTCGACTCGATCAGCACCTGGTAGCGGCGCATGTCGACGATGTGGTCGACGTGCTCGATGTCCACCGGGCACTGCTCGACGCAGGCGCCGCAGGTGGTGCAGGACCAGAGCACGTCCGGGTCGATGACACCGCCCTCCTCGGCGGTGCCGATCAACGGCTTGTCCGCCTCGGCGAGGGAGAGCACGTCCAGGTGGGCCAACTGCGCCTGGGTGGCCTTCTCCTCGCCGGTCAGGTCCTTGCCACCGCCGGCCAGCAGGTAGGGCGCCTTGGCGTACGCGTGGTCGCGCAGGCTCAGGATGAGCAGCTTGGGCGACAGGGGCTTGCCGGTGTTCCAGGCCGGGCACTGCGACTGGCAGCGGCCGCACTCGGTGCAGGTGCTGAAGTCCAGCAGACCCTTCCAGCTGAACTGCTCGACCTGGGCGACGCCGAACTGGTCCTTCTCCGGGTCGGCCTCCTCGAAGTCGAGCGGCTTGCCCTGGCTCGTCATCGGGCGCAGCGCGCCGAGGCCGGAGCCGGCCGGCCGGGCCGGCTCACGCTTGAAGAAGATGTTGGGGAACGCCAGGAAGCGGTGCCAGGCGACACCCATGGTGACGTTCAGCGAGATGACGATCAGCCAGGTCATCGAAATGATGATCTTGATGGCGGCGGCGACACTGACGCCGTCCGCCCAGTCGGGAAGCACCGCGCCGACCGCGTGACTGACCGGGGTGGCCCAGAACGGGAACTCGAAGTGGTCGGTGGCCACCTTGAAGCCCCGGATCACGAACCCGAAGATCAGGACCAGCAGCACGATCCACTCGACGAAGTAGCCCTGCCACATGGTCGAGCCGGTGAACCGGGACCGCCCGCCCGGCCGCGTCGGCCGGTTGCGCAGCCGGATCGCCATCAGCACCAGGATGCCGACCAGGCCCAGCACCCCGATGATCTCGGTGACCAGGCCGAAGATCGTCCAGTGCCCGATGATCGGCAGGCCACCGTCAGTGGTGACCACCTCGAAGTACGCCTCGAGCACAAGCAGCGACAGCACGACGAAGCCGACCATCACGAACCAGTGCGCCGCACCCACCACGCCCCACTTGAGCATCCGGGTGTGGCCGGCCGTCTCGACCAGCATGGTCCTGGCGCGGGAAACCTTGTCGGTGAACCGTTCCGGTGCCGGCTGCCCGAGCCGGATGACTGCCACCATCTTCAGGACCGCACGCACCGCAAGCCACACCGCTACGGCGGTGCTGGCGGCCGCGAGGATCGTGGTGACGATCTGGACGCTGCCCATCGAGTTGGCCTCCCCGGTCTGCTGCCTGATGACCTCGCTTCGCTCGGTCATGCAGTGCAGCCTACGCGAAGGTTACCCAGCGGTAACGTGAGTCATCTCGCAGTAGGCCACGCTGCCTGCGGACACCATAGGGGTCCCCACCCGTGCCTGCCGGGCAGGGGCGCGGGGGTTGACGTGGGACCGCCGACGCGACGGCCCCGAGCCGGCTCAGCGCCAGCGGGAGAGCAGCCCCAGCGAGGCGACCATCGCGCCGAAGCCGACCGCGAGGTTCCAATAACCCCAGGCGGCGACCGGGTACTCCTGCTCGGACAGGTAATAGAGCACCAGCCAGCCGATGCCGACGACGATCAGGGCGACCGCGGTGATCGGCAACCACACCGGGCTAGGCTTGCTCGTCGACGCCGCCGTCGTCGGACGAACGTCCGTCGGCGGGGTGTACACCTTCTTCTTGCGGACCTGAGACTTGGGCACGACGCTCTCCAGAGGGGTGACGACCTCGTCCGGCCTGACAACCGGGCGCGGGGGCGACGGTCCATGGCCAATAATGTTCGACAGCTAGCGTAGTCCCGATTGCCCGTCCGGACCATGAATGGGGTCAGGCCGGTGCACGGAGTGACCGAAAAAGGCGGGACTGCTCGCATCACCGGCCCGGCCGGGGTGGGCCGATCCCCGACACGCGGAAGGAACGCTCGGTGGAGTACACATCCGGCGCAACCTCGTGGCAGAAGGTCCTCCGACGGGCCGCCGCCGGGCTACTGCCCCGGCGACCGCGTCAACGCCGACCGGGCTGGTCAATCGGGGTGCCCCTGATCGCCGCCGCGGCGGGGCTGCTCTTCACCACCACCGCGACCACCGCCGGTGGCACCGCGCTGCGTGAGGACCGACGGCCCCAGCTCAACCAGTTCATCGAGGACCGGCGCGAGCAGGTGGCGGCGAGCGAACGCCGGGCCGCCACGCTGCGCGACGAGGTCCAGCAACGCACCAACATGCTGGCCGGCTCGGACGCCCCGATCAAGGATCAGCAGGATCGCGCCCAGGGCAGCCTCCAGGCCGCCGGATTCACCGCCCTCGGCGGACCCGGGGTCACGGTCGAGCTGAACGACGCGCCACAGCTCGACCAGACCCAGTCGGACGCCGACAACGACGACCTGGTGGTGCACCAGGCGGATGTGCAGGCCGTGGTCAACGCGCTCTGGGCCGGCGGAGCGGAGGCCATGTCAATCATGAACGTCCGCGTCCTCGCAACCAGCGCGGTACGCTGCGTCGGTAACACCCTGCTGCTCCACGGCCGGGTGTACTCCCCACCGTTCAAGATCGTAGCGATCGGCGATCCCGCTGCCCTCCAGCAGGCCCTCGCCAGCTCTGAGGGAGTCCAGTGGTTCAAGGACGCGGTCGACGACTACCAACTCGGCTACAACGAAACGGCTTCCACGGTGCGAGTCCCGGCATTCGAAGATTCGACCTCCCTACGCTCGGCCACGGTGCCTAAGTGAGCGCGCCGGACGAGCCTCGGGACGGGCGACACCGCGACCAGACCGACGATCCGACCGCCTTCCTGCCGAAGGTCGACCGGCCCGAGCCGGCGCCGGTCCGCCCGACCCCGGCCGGCAACTGGCCCGAGCCGATGCTGCCCGCCCGGCCCGGCCCGGCACGCCCGCCGGCCACGCCGGAGCCGTCCCGTCCGGCCGACCCGACCCCCGGCCCCCGGGGTGTCGACGCGCCGCCGCCGTGGCCAGGCAGCAGCACCGCCTCCCGATCCGGCCCGCACCCAGGGTCCGCCGGTCCGACCACTCCCGGCCAGCCGGCCGTGACCAATCCGGGCCCGATACGGCCCGCTGCCCCGGGCGACGCCCCGACCCGGGCGACGACCTCCGGCACACCGGGTCAGCAGGCCCCGTCCGGCCCGCCCACTCCACCGGTGGCCGACTCACCGACCGCGTTCATCCCCCAGATCGCCGCCCGGCCCACGCGCCCGACCGGCTCCCCGGTCGCTTCATCCGCGCCCGGCCCTGGCCCGGATGCCTCCACTTCCGCCGGGCCGGGCCGTGTCCCGCCCGCCGGACCGACCCGTGTCCCGCCCACCGGACCGACCCGTGTCCCGCCCACCGGTCCGGATCGCATCGCCGACCCGGCCGCCACCGCGTTGATTCCCGCCGTGCCCGCCACCCCCGCCACCCGGCCACCAACCCTGGACTCGACCGCGCTGATGGGTGCCGTCCCCCGCACGGCAGGCCCCCAGGAGCCGACCGGTGGCGGCGACAACCCCGGCGAGCCGCCCCGGCCCCGGCGCGGCGAGCGCGTGGTCCAACTCCGGCCCCACCAGACCGGCGAGGGCTACAAGAGCGTCTACTCCGAGCTGACCCGCCCGTCGCTCGGCTCCCGAATCCGCACCGGTGTCCGCGTCACCGGCGAAATACTGATCACCTTCGGCCTGGTGGTGCTGCTCTTCGCCGGCTACGAGGTGTGGGGCAAGTCGGCCATCGTCGACGCCCACCAGAACGACCTCAACAAGGCCCTGACCCAGGAGTGGGGGCCGTCCGACGACCCGACTGTCGCTCCGTCGGCCGGCCCGAGCGTCAAACCGACGCCCCCGGTACGCGGCAAGCCGCTCGCCGGCCTCTACATCCCCAAGCTCGACAAGAACTGGGTCGTGGTCGAAGGGGTCACCCAGCAGGACATCCGCTACGCCCCGGGCCACTACCCGGCTAGCGCCCTGCCCGGCCAGGTGGGCAACTTCTCCGTCGCCGGCCACCGCAACCGGGCGACCTTCTGGCGGCTGGACGAGCTCGACGAGGGCGACGCGATCGTGGTCGAGAGCAAGACCGACTGGTACGTCTACCTGGTGTCGCGGTCACAGATCGTCCGGCCCACCCAGGTCGAGGTGGTGGCACCGGTGCCCGGCGAGCCGAACAAGAAGCCGACCAAGCGGATGCTCACCCTGACCACGTGCAACCCGAAGTTCGACAACTACCAACGCCTGATCATCCACGCCGAGCTGGACCGCACCCAACCCAAGACGGCGGGCCGCCCGGCGGAGCTGGGAGGCTGACCCGATGTACGCGTTCATCTGGCGCAGGCTGCCCTTCGGCCCGGCCGGGAAGCTGATCGGCTCGGTGCTGCTGGTGGCCGCCACGGTGGCCCTGCTCTGGTATGTCGCCTTCCCCTGGGCCGAGCCCCTGCTGCCCTTCGACGACGTGCAGGTCGAGTCCCCCGCCGACTCGGGCGGCGGCGGCCCGGCGACCGGCGACGCCCCGGCCGGCGACGAGCACGAACTTCCGTACGACACCGATCAGAACAACCCCGCGCCACCCTCCCCAAGCAGGTGACAATGCGCATCCTGGTGATCGACAACTACGACTCGTTCGTCTTCAACCTCGTGCAGTATCTGGGTCAGCTCGGCGTGACCTGCGAGGTCCGCCGCAACGACGAGATCGACGTCGACGCGGTGGGCAGGGTGGGCGCGGCCGGCATCCTGCTCTCCCCGGGGCCGGGCAGCCCGGACCGGGCCGGCATCTGCCTGGACGTCATCCGGCAGTACGCGGGCGAGCTGCCGATCTTCGGTGTCTGCCTCGGTCACCAGGCGATCGGCGAGGCGTTCGGGGCGACCGTGACGCGAGCGCCCGAGCTGCTGCACGGCAAGACCTCCGAGGTACGGCACCAGTCGGTGGGCGTACTCGCCGGCCTGCCCGACCCGTTCACCGCCACCCGGTACCACTCCCTCGCCGTGCTGCCCGACACGCTTCCGGACGAGCTGGAGGTCACCGGCTGGACCGGCTCCGGCGTGGTGATGGCGATGCGGCACCGGACCCTTCCCATCGAGGGTGTCCAGTTCCACCCGGAGTCGGTGCTCACCGAGGGTGGTCACCTGATGTTGGCCAACTGGCTGGCCGGCTGCGGTCACCAGGAGGCGTTGGAGCGCGCGCCCGCACTGGCCGCCGAGGTCGACGCCCGCCGCCGGTCGGCCTTCGTCACCACCTGAGGCCGCGCCACTGGATCAGCGGGCCGGTGGACGGCACGTTGGCCGGATCAGCCGCGCAGCGCGTCCCGCACCGCCGGATCCGCGGGCGAGCGGACCGCGGGCGGGCGACCACGGACCGCGTCCCACGCCGCCTTACCGCTGGCGAAGTAGTCCCGGACCGACTTCTCGGCCAGCAGGAACGGGCCGCAGTCGTCACACCGTGCGGTGACCCCGTCGACGTCGAGGCCGAGATGCCGGCACAGCGTCACCGCCCGGGACAGATGGTAGGACTGGGTCACGATCAGTGCCCGCTGGACGCCGTACACCTCGCGCGCTCGGGCGCAACTGTCGTACGTGTCCAGGCCGAACGGGTCGGCCACCACGCGACGCGAGTCGACACCGAGCCCGGTGAGATAGGCCGTCATCACCGCGGGCTCGTCACCCGACGTGCCGCCCCCGTCACCCGACACGAGCACGACCTTGGCCCGCCCGCTGGTCACCAACTCGGCGGCGGTCTCCAGGCGGCCGGCGAGCCGTTCACCGGGCCGCTGCCGATCGGTCGCCACGGCGGTACCGAGGACGATCACCACGTCGGCGGCCGGCGCGTCGGCCTCGGCGTACACGTGGCCGCGTGCGGCGAGCGTCGTCCACAGCCACGGAAGACTGGCGAGCAGCAGCACGACGACCCCGAGGATGACCAGACGTCTGCGGCGTCGAGGACGTCGACGCACCACCGACCCGCCGCCGGCCACCTCGGCGTCACTCACACCGCCCCCTGGGGCGGCCAACGGCCGGCCAGGGGCTTTCACACATGCCCTAGTCCTCGGGAAGCCGGCTCGGCGGGGGTGGGAACGGCAGGCCGACTCCGCCCCCGGTGCCGGGCGTGGTCGGCGTGGCCGACGGCGTGCTGGTCGGTGTGCCGCTGGGCGGCGGTTCGACGACCTTCTCCGGTACGCCGATCTCGATGGTCACGGTTCTGTCCTTGGCCAGTGCGGTGCCCGCGCTCGGACTCTGCTTCTCGACCCGACCGGCCCGATCCGCCGGCACCTCGTCACCGTCGCGGAAGTCGACGTTGTAACCCGCCTCGCGAAGCTCCGCGGCGGCCTCGTCGCGCGTCGAGTTGAGCACATTCGGCACCTTGCCGACGTTGCCCCTGGAGACGTCGACGACCACCGTGCTGCCCTGCGCGACGGTGGTGCCCGACGCCGGAGTCAACTTGAGCACGGTGCCCTTCGTCGCGGCATTTTCCACCTGCTTGTCCTGGACATTCAACCCCTGGGCCTCAAGCTGGGACTTGACCAGCTCGTACTGGGAGTTGACCAGGTTGGGGGGGATCTTCACGTCGGGCTTGCCGTCGCAGAGCTGAATGGTCACCGTCGCGGACTTCGCCAGCCGAGTGTTCGGCGCCGGATCCTGCCTGGCGACCGTGCCCTTCGTGCAGTCGTTGTCCAGGACCGGTTCGCCCACCTTCGGCTGCAGGTTGGCTTTCTGGATCTCGGCGACCGCGACCGCCTGGGCCTTACCGGTGAGGTTCGGCACCGCCGTGTTGGCCTTCTCCTGCTGCTGGTTCCAGAGGAGGGCGACGACCAGGGCGATCACCGCCAGCACGCCGACCGCGCTGAACGTCGCGATCAACCAGGAGGACGCCTTGCGCTGGCGCGGATCGCCCACCCGGGCCATCTGACCGGTCTGCGGCCCACCGGCGGCGGCCGGGTAACCGCCCCGGCCGCCGGCCGGGGCCATCGCCACCGTCTCCGCCTCGCGCAGCACCGGGGTGGCCAGCACGGGCCGGCCGGCGGCGGCGCGGAGCAGGTCGGCACGCATCTCGCCGGCGCTCTGGTAGCGGTTGAGCGGATTCTTCGACAACGCCTTCAACACGATCGCGTCGACCGCCGGGGTGACGTCCGGGTTGATGTCGCTCGGCGTCGGCGGCGTCTCCCGTACGTGCTGGTAGGCAACGCTGACCGGGCTGTCCCCGACGAACGGCGGGTGCCCACACACCAACTCGAAGAGCACGCAGCCGGCCGCGTACACATCCGATCGGGCGTCGACAGCCTCGCCCCGCGCCTGCTCCGGGGACAGGTACTGCGCCGTCCCGATCACCGCGCTGGTCTGCGTCATGGTTGTCGCGCCGCTGGCCAACGCGCGGGCGATGCCGAAGTCCATCACCTTGACCTGGCCGGTCTGGGTGAGCATCACGTTGCCGGGCTTGATGTCCCGGTGGATGATCCCGTGCCGGTGGCTGAACTCCAGCGCGGCGCACATGTCGGCGCAGATCTCCAGCGCCCGGCGCGGCTGCAGCCGACCCTCGGCGCCGAGGACCTCCTTCAGGGTCCGACCGTTGACGAACTCCATCACGATGAACGGCAGTGTCTCGCCGGTCGGCGCGGTCTCCTCACCGGTGTCGTAGACCGCCACGATCGCCGGGTGGTTGAGCGAGGCGGCGTTCTGCGCCTCCCGGCGGAACCGCATCTGGAACGTCGCGTCCCGGGCGAGATCGGTCCGGAGCATCTTGATCGCGACGTCCCGACCAAGCCGGAGATCGCGACCGCGGTGCACCTCGGCCATGCCGCCGTAGCCGAGCAGCTCGCCGACCTGATACCTGCCACCGAGCAGGCGGGCCTGCGCTGTCATCGCGTCTGTCGTCCTTCGCTCGTCGTCGTCCCGCCGTCGCCCGGCTGGAGTCGTATCTCCCGACGGTACGACGTCTGGGTCGGATCGTCGCGTCCGTCGAGCCGCAGGGTGCCGGACGCGGCGGTGCGCACACTCGTCCCGACGGGTTCGCCGGCCTGCGACTGCTTCTTCAGGTTGTAGGAAATCACGCCGGAGCAGAGCAGGACCAGCACGGCCAGGAAGATGGCGAGGAGCACCAGGCCGGGCCGGGACCGCCGGGGCTCGGGGGACGGCGCCGACGGTACGGCCTGCCGGGCGTACGCCGCCGGTTGCTGCTGCCGGGGCGGTGCCGACGGCACCGCCGCGGCACCGCGCGGGTAACCGTTCGGTGCGGCCGGCGGCCGGGCGGACGGGACGGACGGCGCGACGGCGCTGGGGCGTGGGTGTTGGACGGGTGCGATCGCTGTCGGCCTCGGCCCGGCCACCGGCGGGCGGGCAGTCGGCGGACGCATCTGGTGTGCCTGCGGCACCTGGGCCCGGCCCGGCGCGGCCGGTGAGGCGGGCGCCGCGGAGACCGGCCCGGAGTTGGCACCGGCCCGGGCCTGCTGGGAGAGCGCGGCCTTGAGCTGACGGGCGACCCCGGCGAGAGCGGCGGCGCTCGGCCAACGGGCGGCCGGGTCCTTGGCCAACGCCCGTTCCACCAAGGAGCGGACCTGTGGGGGGATGTCGGCGGGCAGCGGCCGGGGCATCTCCCGCACGTGCCGCATCGCGATGTCGAGCGGGTTGTCACCCTCGAACGGACGCCGCCCGGCAAGACACTGGTAGGCGACCACGCCGAGCGCATACACGTCCGAGGCCGGGGTGGCCACCCCTCCGGTGGCCTGCTCGGGTGAGATGTACGAGGCGGTGCCGAGCACCGAACCAGCAGCGGTGAGCTGGCCGACCAGGTCGGATCGGGCGATGCCGAAGTCGGTGAGAACCAGCGTGCCGTTCGGTCGGACGAGCAGGTTGCCCGGCTTCACGTCGCGATGCACGATGCCCTTCTCGTGCGCCGCGTGCAACGCCTCCGCGGCCTGCGCGACGAGGGCCATCGTCCGGGCCGGGGTGAGCCGGCCGACCCGGCTCAGCGTGGACGACAGGGCGTCGCCCTCGACGTACTCCATGACCAGGAACGCGATCTGCTGGTCGTTGCCGAAGTCGTAGACGTCCACCACGCCCGGATGGTTGATCGTGGCCATGGTGCGGGCCTCACCACGGAACCGCTCGGCGAAGTCCGGGTCGTCGAGCAGGGCGGGGAGCAGGCTCTTGACCGCGACCGTCCGGCCGAGCACCTGGTCGGTGCCGCGCCACACATCGCCCATGCCGCCGCTGGCGATCCGCTCGTCGAGGCGGTAGCGGTTGCCGAGCTGGACGCCGGGGCTGAGCATGTCAGCGACCCCCGGGATCGGCGATCGCGGCCCGCATGATCAGGCCGGCGATCCGCGCCGCCTCGCCGCTGCCACCGCCGCCGGCCTGCTCGAGCATCACGCAGACCGCGGAGACCGGGGTGCCGTTCTTGTCCAGCGCGAAGCCGATGAACCAGCCGTGGTCGGGCCGGTCCGGCGCGGACTGGGCGGTGCCGGTCTTGCCACCGACCGTGTAGCCGGGGATCGCGGCCTTCCCTCCGGTGCCGTTCTGGACGACGCTGACCATCATCTCGCGCAGGTCGGCGGCGACCTGTGGCTCGACGGGCTGACGCAGCTCGCGCGGCTTCGCCGTGTAGTAACTGGTGGTGCGGTCCGGGGCGAGCAACTGCTGCACCAGGTACGGCCGCATCTGGCTGCCGTTGTTGGCGATCGCGCCGACGATCATGGCGCCTTCGAGCGGAGTCATCCGGACGTTGTTCTGGCCGATCGAGGACTGGGCCAGTGCGGCCTGGTCGGGGGTGCCGTCCGGGTTCTGGATGTCTCCGGTCCGGCTGGCCGCCGTGGGCAGACCGTCCTCGCCGAGGTGACCGACGGTGAGGTCCTCCTGCTCGAACCCGAACTGGCGGGCCTTCTCCTTGAGCGTTTCGGCGCCGAGCCGGACGCCGAGCTGGGCGAAGCCGGTGTTGCACGACTCGGTGACCGCGTCGAGCAGGGTGACCTTCGGCTGCGGGCAGATCGACGGGTCGGCGTTGCGGATCGGGGTGCCGGAGGTGGGCGGCGTCCAACTGGGGCCGGCCGGGATCTGGGTGGTCTTGGTGACGCCGTTCTCCAGCGCCGCCGCGGCGACCACGATCTTGAACGTGGAGCCCGGCGGCAGCGTCTCGGAGAGCGCCCGGTTCTTCAACGGACCCGCCGGGTCCTGATCCAGCTTGTTGAACGCCGCGGCCGCCTCCTTGTCGGTGTGGTTGGCCAGCGGGTTCGGGTCGAAGCTGGGCATGGAGACAAGCGCCTGCACCGCCCCGGTACGCGGGTCGATGGCGATGGCCGCGCCCCGCTTCGCCCCCACCTGGTTGTTGCGCAGCTGATTGTAGGCCGCGTCCTGGGCCTTCTTGGAGAGGCTGAGCAGCACGTTGCCGCCACCGCTCTCGTCGCCGGTGAACATGTCCTTGATCCGGTCGCCGATCAGCTGGTCGCTGTTGCCGGCCAGGAAGTCGTTCTCCACCCGCTCGATGCCCGTGTCGGCCAGGCTGACCGGCTTGTAGCCGAGCACGTGAGCGTATTCCGCGCCGCCCGGGTAGGTGCGCTGGAACTTCAGCCTGCCGGTGGTCTCCTTGCTGGTCGCCACCGCCGTGCCGCCAGCCTCGATGTTGCCGCGCTTGCGCTTGTAGTCGGCGACCTGGACCCGACCGTTGTAGTCGCTGGTGCGGTACTCGTCGGCCTTCTGGAACTGCACCCAGTTGAGGTTGGCGAAGAGCAGACCGAACAGAACCATGACGACGACGCCGACGCGGCGCAGTGGTGCGTTCACGGCTTGATCACCTCCGTGGGAGCACCGTGCAGTTGCTCCGGGGCACCACCGGCGGGTCGGGCGGCCTTGCTGACGCTCCCGCCGACCGGCCGGCGGGCGCCGTCGGAGACCCGCAGCAGCACCGCGATGAGCAACCAGTTGGCCATCAACGACGAGCCACCGGCGGACAGGAACGGGGTGGTCTGACCGGTCAGCGGGATGAGCTTGCTGATCCCGCCGACGATCACGAAGACCTGGAGGCCCAGAGTGAACGCGAGACCACCGGCGAGGAGCTTGCCGAACGAGTCCCGGACCGCGAGCGCGGCCCGCAGCCCGCGCTCCACGATCAACAGGTAGACGACGAGCAGGGCGGAGAGACCGAAGAGGCCGAGCTCCTCGCCCATGCCGGCGAAGATGAAGTCGTTCTGCACCTCGGGCAGGATGTCCGGCTGACCGCCGCCCGGCCCGGCGCCGAAGAGCCCGCCCGTGCCCAGGGCGAGCAGGCCCTGGACGAGTTGGTAGCCCTTGTCGGTCGGGTCGGCGAACGGGTCGAGCCAGATCTCCGCCCGGACGTAGAAGTTGGCGAACGGGCCGCCGACCGTCGAGCCGAGGACGTAGGCGAGGTAGGCCCCGCCGAAGAAGAGGACGAGACCGATCAGCAGCCAGCTGACCCGTTCGGTGGCGATGTAGAGAGTCACCACGAACATGCCGAAGTACAGCAGCGAGGTGCCCAGATCCTTCTCGAACACGAGCACCAGGAGGCTGACCAGCCAGACGCCGACCACCGGGCCGAGGTCGCGCCCGCGCGGGAAGTCGATGCCGAGGAAGCGTCGGCTCGCCAGTGAGAGCACCTCGCGCTTGCGGACCAGGTAGTAGGCGAAGAAGACGAGCAGCGCCAGCTTGGCGAACTCACCCGGCTGGATGGAGAAGGTGCCGAGATCGATCCACAGCTTCGCGCCGTTTCTCTCCGAGATGCTCGCCGGCAGTACCGCCGGGAGCATCACCAGCACGATGCCGGCCAACCCCAGGGTGTACGAGTATCGCGAGATCGACCGGTGGTCGCGCATGATGGCGAGCAGGCTGGCGGCGAGGATCACCGCACCGAGCGTCCAGGCCAACTGGCGCCCGCCCTGCCCCGCGAAGACGGCCAGGCTCTCCCGCTCGGCCACCGGGGCGTCGCCCAGGTCGATCCGGCGGAGGAAGCCCACCCCGAGCCCGTTGAGCAGGGCCACCGCCGGCAACAGTGCCGGATCGGCGAACGGGGCGAGGAATCGGATGACCAGATGCAGACCGAGGAAGACCGCGCCGAGCACGGCCGCGGGTATCCAGAAGTCCGGGGTGACGGTGTCCAGCAGGTTCGCCTCGACGGTCGCCCCGTACGCGGCCACCAACGCCATGGCGAGCAGCAGCAGGGACAGCTCGGCGTTGCGGCGCGACCGCGCCAGGCGTACGCCGGACTGCTCGCCCGCGGTGGCGGGCGAGGGTGCCGGTGTGGCCGCTACGGTCACAGGTGGAGTCCTTGGGATCTCAGCCGACGCTCACTCAGGAGACCGGCAGGTGGCCGGGTCGAGCGCCGGCGTGGCCGAGTCGGAGGGCGTGTTGTCGGGCGTGGTGGACGAACCGGTCGCACCGACAGCGGCGGTGGCACCGACGGTCGGGCTCGCGCTGGCAACCCCGTTGGAGGTTGGCGACGCGATGGTGCTCGGACTGCCGTTCGGGCTCGGCGACGGATCGGCCGGTGTCGGCGTACCGCTCGCCGCGGCGGTCGGATCGAGCGCGCAGAGCGGCTTCAGGTTGGGGTTGCTCGGGGTGTCGCTGGTCAGCTCGGCGAGCTGGCGTTCGGCGTCCGGCTCGCTCTTGGCCCGGATGCCGACCTTGACGGTGTCCTGCGCCGCGACCGTGAGGTCGTCCAACCGGGTGCCGCTGCGGCGGTGCACGGTGGAGAGGTCCATCCCGGCGATCTGACCCTGGACGCCACGGAAGACGGCGACCTGGCCCTCCTCGGTGGCTCCCACGTAGTACTGCCGCTGGGTGTATGTCCAGCCCCCGAACGCCGCGCCGCCGAGGATCACCAGCAGGGCGAGCGCCATGGCGGCGGTCCGCACCGGGCGGCGCTTCGGCCGGTCCGGTTCGTCGTCCGAGGCCGCCGGCTCCTCAGGGGCGGCCGGACGCGGCGCGGCGAGCGCCGAGGCTCGGGCGGCCGGAGTGGAGTCGTCCGCCGAGGTCGCCATACCCCGGTCCCGAGCGGCGGCACCGCCGACGATCGGGCTCGCCTCGACGATGTCCTGATCCGTGGCATCGGCGATGATCACGGTGATGTTGTCCGGGCCGCCGCCGCGCAGCGCGAGCTGCACCAGCCGCTCGACGCACTTCTGCGGGTCGGTGTACTCCCGCAGGGCCTCGCCGATGGTCTCGGCGCTGACCACACCCGACAGGCCGTCGCTGCAGATCAGGTAACGGTCGCCGGGCAGCACCTGGCGCACCGAGTATTCCGGGTCGATGTCCCGACCGTCGAGGGCGCGGGTGAGCAACGATCGTTGCGGGTGGCTGCTCGCCTCCTCGGCGCTGATCCGACCCTCGTCGACGAGCATCTGGACGTACGTGTCGTCCTTGGTGATCTGCGCGAAATCACCGTTGCGCAGGAGGTAGGCCCGCGAGTCGCCGATGTGGACCATCCCCAGCTTGCTGCCGGTGAAGAGGGTCGCCGTCAGCGTGGTGCCCATCCCCTCCAACTGCGGGTTGGCGTCCACCGTGTCGCGGAGTTGTTGGTTGGCGGTGCCGACGGCCGAACGCAACGCATCGACGAGAGCGTCCCCGGGGACGTCCTCGTCGAGCGGCGCCATGGCACCGATGACGATGTTGCTGGCGACGTCACCGGCGGCCATGCCGCCCATGCCGTCGGCAACGGCGAGTAGCCGCGGTCCGGCGTAGACGGAATCTTGATTGCCGTCTCGGATCAGACCGCGGTCGCTGTGGGCCGCATAGCGCAGGGTCAGAGTCATGGCCGTAATTCGAGGGAAGTGCGGCCGATCCGGATCGGCACGCCGAGGGGGACGGGGGTTGGTCCGGTGACCTTAGCGCGATCGAGGTACGTGCCGTTAGTCGAGCCAAGGTCCTCGACGAACCACTGCCCGTCCCGCGCCATGAGCCGGGCGTGTCGCGCGGAGGCGTAGTCGTCGGTGATGACCAGGGTGGAGTCCTCAGCTCGCCCAATGGTGATCTGCGCGTCACCGAGAGTGATCCTGGTGCCGGCCAGCTGACCGGCTGTCACTACTAGCTGGTGCGCCGCCCTGCCCCGTTTCACCTTCGCCGGCTTCGCCGCCTGCCCCGTCGAGGCGCCGACCGCGCGTGGCGCGGCCACCAGACGACCGGAGCGGGCGCCCGCGAAGAGATCCCTTCGGATCACGCCCACCACGGTGAACACGAAGATCCACAGCAGGATCAGGAACCCGAACCGGGCAACGGTGATGACCAGTTCCGGCAAGGCGGGTCAGCCGTCCACGCGGAAGGTCAGCGTCGTCGTGCCGAGCTGGACCATGTCACCAGGGTTCAGCGCGACAGCGGAGACCCGCTGCCCGTTGACCATGGTGCCGTTGGTCGACCCCAGATCGGTCAGCACGACCTGGCCCCCGTCGAAATCCAACCGGGCGTGTCGCCGGGAGATGCCGACGTCGGGCAGACGCAGGTTGGCCTGATCGCCGCGACCGATCACCGTCGACCCCATCTGAAGGGGGTAGGTGCGACCGTCACCGGAGACCAGCCGAACGTTGCGACCGCCACCGTGCCCGGGCGGAGGGCCGTAGCCACCACCCTGGTCGTACGCCGGGTAGGCGGGCGGGCCGGCGTCATAGCCGGGCGCCGACACCGGGGCGACCTCGCCGCCGGTGTAGACCTCGGCTGTGACACGGAACATGCCCGTGTCCAGACCCTCGCCTCGCTCGATCTCGACGATCACGTCGCCGTAGACAGTCCAGGCCTGCTCGCCGATGAACTCCGCCTGCGACTGGGCCAACTCCTGGGCCAGCGCAGCGGCGTACGGCGCCAGCCGACTGTGGTCGAACGGCGAGAGATCGATCACGTAGCGGTTGGGCACCAACGTGCGCCCACCGGCCAGGATCGCCTTGTGCGCCTCGGCCTCCCGCTGCATGGCGTTGAGGATCTCCACGGGGTGGACCACCCCTTTGAAGACCTTGGCGAAGGCCCCTTCGACCAGGCCTTCCAGACGCTTCTCGAAGCGTTGCAGCACGCTCACCGGCTCCTCCTCGGGTCCCGAGGACATGATGGTATCCGGCCGGCGCGCGCGCAGCTCACACGCCGCTCGGCCACCTGCTCCCGACCCGTTCGGAAGGGTCGGGACTGCCGTGCTAATCTTTCGTCCGCCACGAACGGTAACCGCTCGTGGCGAGCACCTGGGACAGCGTAGTATTCCCGAGGCCGTTGGAGACAGCGGGGCCGGGGCGGTTACAGTGTTCCGGGTTGTGCCACGGGGATGTGGCGGAATGGCAGACGCGCACGGTTCAGGTCCGTGTGCCCGAAAGGGCGTGGGGGTTCAACTCCCCCCATCCCCACCAGCGACGAGGGCTCCGCATACCGCGGGGCCCTTCCGTCATATCGGGGCGCGTCGGACGCCAGGCTATGCTGCGATGGATTCTGTCTCCGATGGACCAGGAGTGGCGTGTGAGTGTCGCGTTGGTGACAGGGTCGGGTGGCCTGATCGGCTCCGAGGCGGTCCGGCACTTCGCCGGCCTCGGTCTGGACGTCGTCGGCATCGACAACGACATGCGCCGGTATTTCTTCGGCGAGGACGGCTCCACATCCTGGAGCCTGGATCGGCTCGCCCGTGACCTGGGCGACGCGTACACCCATTTCGCGGTGGACATCCGGGACCGGGACGGCCTGGAGCAGGTGTTCAAGAAGTACGGCTCGGACATCGCCGTGGTGATCCACAGCGCGGCTCAGCCGAGCCACGACTGGGCCGCCAAGGAGCCGTACACGGACTTCGACGTGAACGCCGGCGGCACGCTCAACATCCTGGAGAACACCCGTCGGCACGCGATCGACGCGCCGTTCATCCACTGCTCGACGAACAAGGTCTACGGCGACCGGCCCAACACCCTGCCGCTCGTCGAGATGGAATCACGGTACGAGCTGCCCGAGGACCACCGCTGGTACCAGGGCATCACCGAAGAGATGTCGATCGACCACTCGCTGCACTCGGTCTTCGGCGCCTCGAAGGTCGCGGCGGACGTGATGGTCCAGGAGTACGGGCGCTACTTCGACATGAAGACCGCCTGCTTCCGGGGTGGCACGCTCACCGGTCCGGCGCACTCGGCGGCCGAGTTGCACGGGTTCCTGGCGTACCTGATGCGCTGCGTGATGGAGGGCCGGACATACAACCTGTTCGGTTACAAGGGCAAGATGGTCCGGGACGCGATCCACTCCCGGGACGTACTGACCGCGTTCGAGGCGTTCTTCCGGTCCCCGCGCTCCGCGGAGGTCTACAACCTCGGCGGCGGCCGGCACTCCAACACCTCCCACATCGAGGCGTTCCGCATCGCGGAGGAGATCACCGGCCGCGAGGCGCGGATCAACTACGTCGAGCAGGCCCGCACCGGCGACCACCAGTGGTATGTCAGCAGCATGGCCCGGTTCGAGGAGCACTACCCGGACTGGAAGATCACTTACGACGTGCCGATGATCCTGCGGGAGATCTACGAGGCCAACGTGGGTAAGTGGGTATTCAAGGCATGACCGCGCGGACCAAGCGCAACGTACTCGGCGTCCTGGTCGACGCCACCGACTACGCGACGGCGACCGATGCGGTGGTGACCGCGGCACATGAGCGGCGTCCGCTCGCGCTCACCGCGTTGGCCGTGCACGGCGTGATGACCGGGGTGCTCGATCCGGCGCACAACGCGCGGCTCAACTCCTTCGACGTGGTCACCCCGGACGGGCAGCCGGTGCGGTGGGCGCTCAACCTGCTGCACCATGCCGGGCTCTCCGAACGGGTCTACGGGCCGACGTTGACCCTGCACGTGCTGTCGCGTTTCGCCGACGAGGGGCTGCCGATCTACCTGTACGGGTCGACCGAGGAAACCCTCTCCCGGTTGATTCCGGCGCTGGAGCGGATGTTCCCGGCCCTGAAGATCGCCGGGGTGGAGCCGTCCAAGTTCCGGGCCGCCCAGCCGGGCGAGGACGCCGAGATCGCCGACCGCATCCGATCCAGCGGTGCCCGGCTGGTCCTGGTCGGGCTGGGCTGCCCGCGCCAGGAGGTCTTCGCGTACGCCATGCGACCGCTGCTGGACATGCCGTTGATGGCGGTCGGCGCTGCCTTCGACTACCACGCCGGGTTGCTCCGTCAGCCCCCGCGCTGGATGCAGCGTGCCGGTCTGGAGTGGTTCTGGCGTCTCGGTCTGGAGCCGAAGCGGCTCTGGCGGCGCTACGTCATCCTCAACCCGGCCTACCTGAGCCGGCTCGCCGCCCAGAAGCTCGGCCTGTGGAAGGCCCGGCCGCCGGCGCCGGCCAGCGAGCAGCCGGCGACCTTCTCGGTCTGATCGATCCGTACGGCACGGGGCCCCACCCGGTCCACCGGATGGGGCCTCGGCCGTCAGAAACCGTCAGACGGTCAGGGTCCAGGTGTTGATGTAGCCGGTGTCGGCCGAGTAGGTGTCCCGCACCTGAAGCCGCCAGATGCCGTCGGCAGCCTCACCGGAGACGTTCACCGTGTACGTGGCGTTCACGTTGTCGGCGCTGTCCGAGGTACTGCTGTTCTTCAGCCGGTACGCGCTGCCGTCCGGCGCGAGCAGGTCGATGACCAGGTCACCCCGGTAGGTGTGGACGATGTTCACCGCGACGGTGGAGGTCGACGAGGCGTTGCGGCCACAGCCGGAGATGGTGATGGAGCTGGTCACCGCCGAGCCGGCGTCCGGGATCGACACGTCTGTGCCGTTGGTGCCGGTGCAGCCGGTCGGTGGTGGGGTGGTGCCGCCGGAGCCCACGTAGAGCAGCAGGTTCGGTGAGCCCGAGCCGGGGTTGCTCACCACGTTGGGTGTCGCGTTGGACACCAGTTGGTTGCGGACCTGCGCGGGCGTCCAGCTCGGGTTGGCGCTGGCCACCAGGGCCGCCGCTCCGACCACGTGCGGTGTGGCCATCGAGGTGCCGCTGATCGTGTTGGTCGCGGTGTTGCTGTTGTACCAGGCCGAGGTGATCGACGAGCCGGGCGCGAAGATGTCCAGGCAGGTGCCGACGTTGGAGAACGACGAGCGGGCATCCGAGCTGGTCGTCGAGCCCACCGTGATGGCCTCGGTGGTCCGTGCCGGCGAGGTGTTGCACGCGTTCGCGCCGTTGTCGTTGCCGGCCGCCAGGCCGTACGTGACGCCCGAGGCGATCGAGTTGCGGACCGCGTTGTCGAGTGAGGTGTTCGCGCCGCCGCCGAGGCTCATGTTCGCCACCGCCGGCTTGATCGCGTTCGCGGTGACCCAGTCGACGCCGGCGATCACACCGGCGTTGGTGCCGCTGCCGGAGCAGTTGAGGACCCGTACGCCGACGAGTTGGACGGCCTTGGCCACCCCGTACGCGGACCCGCCGACGGTGCCGGCGACGTGCGTGCCGTGCCCGTTGCAGTCGTCGGCCGACCCGCCGTCGACCGCGTCGTAACCGGAGGTGGCCCGGCCGCCGAAGTCGTTGTGGGAGAACCGGATGCCGGTGTCGATGATGTAGGCGTGCACGTTGCTCGCCGTGTTGGGGTAGGTGTAGGAGCTGTCCAGCGGCAGGTTGCGCTGGTCGATCCGGTCCAGGCCCCAGGAGGGCGGGTTGGCCTGCGTGCCGGAGATGGACACCGTGTGGTTCTGCTCGACGTACGCCACCGCCGGGTCGGCCGCGATCCGCGCCGCCGCGCTCGCGCTCACCGTGACCTCGAAACCGCGCAGCGCCGCGCCGTACGTGCGGGCCACCGTGCCGCCGTGGCGGCCGGAGAGCCGCTTCGCGGTGTCGCCGACGCGGTCGCGGGCCACGGCGCTGTCCTTGAGAACGACGATGTAGCTGTCCGGCACGGCGGTGGCTCCGCCGGCCGCCCTGACCACACCGGCAGGTTCGGCGGCCAGGGCCGGCGTGCCGACGGCCAGCACCGTCGCCGCGGCCACCCCGACCAGTACGGACCTTCGTGGAAGACCCATTACTACCTCCCTCCGACCGGCGGCGGAACGTGACCACCGGTCCCAACATCAATCGACGCTTGCCGATCTAGCTGAGAGTAGGTCAGTGAGCGGGCTGTTGGACATGCCGGAACGTCCATATCTCCGTGCGATGACCCCTACGGGCCGGTCGTCCGGGGCGAACGGGGGACCGGCCCGGATTCGCCCCACCGTGATTCGGGAAAGACTCTCGAATATGGAGAGTCACCTCACCATCCTGCTTCCGATCGCCGCTGTCTGGCTGGCCGCCGGCGTTGTCGCCGACGGGCTTCCCCGGCTGCGTAACACCCGCATGCTGCGCCGGCGTACCGGATGGTTGCTGGTGCTGTCCTTCATCGGCATGGCGCTCACCGCGGCCGTGGTCGGTGGCGGCCTGCTCAGTGCCGGCACCGCGCCCGTCGACCGGGCCGCCGCCGGGCTCACCCTGGCCGCCGGTCCGGCGCTGGTGGCGATGGTCTGCTCCCTACGGCGAATCCGCCGGCTGCGGGCCGGGGCCGGCGCGTTCGCCAACGCCCCCGGCACGCCTGCGCCCCACGGGCTGCGCGCCGCCGCGGCGCACCCACTCGTCGGCCTGCCGCTACAGGTGACCGCCCTGGCCACGGTGCCGGCGGTGATCGAGGCGGTCGGCACCGACCTGAGCGCCAACCCGGGTGTCACCGGACCGGCGATCACCGTGGGCGCGCTCGCGGTGATCGCCATCGGAGTCCGGCACGCGCTACGGCACAGCCGGTTCGCCGAGCGGGCACAGCCCGCCGTTCCGCGATCAGCGCGGACGACCGGCCCCCTGCACGTATAGCAGCTCCAGGATCGCCCTGGTCGCCTCGAACCAGCGGTCCAGCCACTCCGAGGGCGGCAGGCTGCCCTTCGGCGGCAGCTCCATCAGCAGACCGCGAAGCAGCGGATGGTCGGCCAGAGACCCGCTTGGCTCCATCGGCCAGCCGGTGGGCGGAAACGACGGCTCCACAAGTGGGTTCGGGTCCAGCGACGGCAGCGAGAGAGGCAGGTCCGCCGGCTCGGAGGCCGACGTGTCCCGCCCGCCCATCTCCTGGTCGGTCGACACCACCTCGGTCAGTACGCTGTCCCGACGCGCCCCGCGGTACTTACCACCGAACCGCTCAGGTTTGGCCGCACCGCTGGTGAGATTGTCTGACCCGATCGTCGTCATCCGTCTCGCCTACCTCGCTCGGTTGCCGGTCGGTGCGACGGGTCGTCGACCTGCGCCGTACCGACCAGTTCAACGAGACGGACGGCCTGCGGCGACGGGAATCCCGGCGGAACCTCGCCGACTGTTCCGGCCGCCCGGCCCTCCCCGGACACGGCAAGGCCCCCGTCCGGATCCGAATCCGGACGGGGGCCTCGGTTGACCACTCGGTCAGACCGCGCCGAACGCACCGCCTCGGGTGCCGCCGACGAAGGCGTGCCAGTCACTCGGTGCGAAAACCAGGGCCGGGCCTGTCTTGTCCTTCGAGTCCCGCACTCCGACCGCCCCCGTCACGTACGCCACCTCCACGCAGTTGTCACAGTTCGGCCCGCTCTTCGAGCTCTTGAACCATGCTGCCTGCGTCAGGTCCATGGGGAACCTTTTGGTCGCCATTTCCACAAGGGCTCCTCTGCCAGTTTTGCGATGTGTGCGACGGACTCCTCAGGACGTATGGCCGCAGCGCGGATGTGATCGAAGATGAAGCTGTACTTCTGCAGTTCGTCGCTCTTCTCGAGGAAAAGCCCACCCGTGGCGTTCTCCGCGTACACAACATCAGGATCACCGGGCTCAGGGAAGCTGAGGATCGTGAAGGTGCCGTCCATGCCGGCGTGCGCGCCCACCTCGAAGGGCAGGATCTGCAGCGTCACGTTCGGCAACTCGGCAACCTCGACCAACCGCTTGAGTTGGCCACGCATCACCTCGTCCCCGCCTACCGGCCGACGTACCACCGCCTCATCGAGTACCACCCACAGATCGACCGGATCGTCCTGGGTCAATAACGACTGACGGCCCAGACGGACACGCACCCTCTGGTGGACCTGATCGGCGGTGAAGTCTGGCCGAGCCGCGCGGATCATCGCCCCGGCGTACTCCTCGGTCTCCAGAAGACCCGGTACGACCTGCTGTTCGTACGCCCGGATCGAGCTCGCCGCCGCCTCCAGCCCGACGTACGCGCCGACGAGCACCGTGCTGTACGGATGCCACCAACCTTTTTGCCGGGCCTCCCTGGCGATCTGCACCAGCTCGTCGCTCTCGGCACCGACCACCCCGTAGATCCGCAGCATGTCCCGGACGTCGCGAGGGGTGGCGGTGGTGTGCCCGGTCTCGATCCGGGAGACCTTCGACGCCGAGCACTCCAACTGCTCGGCGACCATCTCGATGGTGATCCCGGCGGACTCCCGCTGGCGCCGCAGCTCGGCACCGAGCCGCCGCCTTCTGATGGTGGGACTGCGCCGCTCACTCATCGCGCAACCCGTGAGTCGCTGATCCCCGCGGCTGGCTGCTCGGCCCCACTCGGGCTACCTCCGGTCGACGCGCCACTGGCTGACACCCGCCGGGGGCGCGACCGTCGTCCGGCGAACGTTCGCGACGAAGGGGGTGGTGCCGGTCCTCGGCCGGCCGCGACGGGCGAAACCGGCTCCCAGTGTGCCGCCCGTACGTGGAAGGCTTCAATAGGCCTTTCGCGGGACTCGCTCACGTATCGGCAAAAGTCGACGTGCAACTTGCATGCAGCACGTCCCTCATGCACTCTGTCCGTATGGCACGGGTTACTCAGCGTCTCGATCCGCTCCCTCGCAGTGGTGAACCCACTGAGGCGGGGAAGCCCGACGCGGCGCGGACCCGTCCGGCACAACCAAGACGCGCTCCGGGGTAATGACCCCGCCGCTGCAAGCCGGCAAGCTGCGGCGGCGGGCGCGGTTCCCGGAAGCATCCGGGTGATGGTCGGGTGGCGGCACGCCACCAGCGAGGTACGGCCCGGCCACCACCATCCGCACCACCGGTTCACGAGGCACGACCCCGTCACCGGCCGAGACGTCCCCCGATCAGGCACCGCCGGCACAGTTGCCGGCCATCCTCCCCAGGAGCCCATGTGCTTCCCCGCACCGGTGACGTACTGCTCGTGACTCGCGCGGCGAGTGTCCAGTTCCTCAAGCCCATCAAGTTCCGGGTGATCCGGGTGCTGGACTGGCCCACCTACGACGGTTGGCTCTGGCTCGACGGCTATGAGCTGAACGCCGCGGGCGACGCGGTCAACCGACGATCGATCTTCGTCCAACGCGACGGGCTGGAGCAACTACAGGCCGCCCCCGAGCCCCGCCCGCACACCGTACGGGCCCGGCGACCGGTCACCCGTACTCCGCTCCGGGTCGGCTGACCGACCCGATCCGCCGCCGGTGGGCGTGCCGCCGCCATAGAATCGGTACGCCCACCCCGGCACCGTTCCACCCGCGCGTCCAGGACCCTGACCCTGGGATGGTCATGGTCAATCAGCCCGCCCTGCGGCGGCACCGCCGCTCCCGTATCGCCTATGCCTGTGGACTGCTCGTCCTCCTCGGGGCGATGGTCACAGCTTTGGTCCTCGTCCGCGACCCAGCGATGTCGTCCACCCGGCTGACCGCGCCGGTGCCCGCACCGGAGATCACCGTGGTCGACGACCACCCACCGACGGAGGACCCGCCACCGGCAGCCGGGGAATCCGACTGGATCGGCGGGGATGCCCCGGGCAGCCATGCCGGCGTCACCACTGCGACCGGGTCAGCGGCCGGCCGCGGCGCCGGCGGCCAGTCCGACGACCGTCCGCAGGTCACCGAAGCGGCTCCGGCCGGGCGCACCGCGGCGGACACCCGCCGCTCCCTGTTCTGGTCCGGGATCTTCGGCCTCGCCATCGCACTGGCCGGCCTCGGCCTGGTCGGCACCCGCCGGCGAATGTGGTGACCACCGGTCAGGGCGTACTGGTCACCGTCGGGATCGGCGCGGACGGACTCGGCAGGGTCGGACTCACCCCGGTCGAGGGCCGGGCCTGAGAGATGATCAATAGCACCTCGTCGTCGGTCGACACCGGCGTGCCCGTGCCCGGCTCGGTGCCCACCACCGTCCCGGGCGGCAGCTCCGAGGACCGGTACACCACCTGGTAGGCAAGGCCGAGTCGGCCCAGTAACCCCTCGGCGGTCGCCTGCGGCAGGCCGGCGAGCGGCGGCACGGGCACCTGGACCGGCGCGCTGGTGGCCGGCGGGCTGCTCGGTGCCTCGCTCGTCGGCGCGGCCGAGGTGGGCGATGCGCTGGTCGGTGCGGCACTTGTGGCACTGGCCGACGGGGTGGGGTCGGGATCGTCCCGGTCGTCATCCTGCTTGGCGAGCACCAACCAGAGCGCCCCGCCGAGCAGGCCGGCAAGCAGCAGCGCGAGAACACCCCACAGGATCGGCAGCCACCAGCGCCGGCCGCCCTGCTCCTCGACGTACCACTCCCCGACGGCCTCATCCGGCCGGGGCGGCCGGACCTCGGCCCGCCCGGCCCACGACGGCGCGGTCGGACTGGGCGGCGTACCCGGGCTGGGCGGCCCGGTGGCGGCGGCGCGGTCGATCGGCATGGTCTGGTCGGGCGACTCGGTGGGACGAGCCGGGACCGTCCGGTCGATCGGCGCCGTCTCGTCCGGCTCGCCGGTGGGTCGGGTCGGTTGCGGTGGCTCCGCCCGGTCGGCGGACGGTGGCAGTGGGCGGGTCCGGTCGTCCTCGTGCTCGCCGGCGGGAGGCTCCTGGCGGTCGTCGCTCATCGCACGTCCTTTCCCGAACCGGACGGGCAGCATGGCCCTCGACCGTCAACCTAGTCGCCCAAACTGCCATCGGTGGGGATCAGCGTGCCGTGCCGCGCCGTTCGCGGGTACGTCGCTCCGCCTCGGCCGCGTCGACGATCGCCGGACGGGCCTCAGCTCAGGGAGTGGGTTTCGCCGGCGGTTGTTCGGGGGCGCCCGCCCCGCACCAGATGCTGACCTCGTCGTTCCACCGGGCCGAGCCGTCCTCGACCGGCTCCTGCCGGGCGACCTTTCCGTTGCGACCGCTGATGTAACGCGGGTAGAGGCCCTCGTCGATCAGCTCGTCGACGGCCTTGGCGCAGTCTTTGCCGACCACGTCCGGCACCTCGGCCGCTGGCGCTGGCCCCGTCACCTGGAGTTGCACGGTCGTGCCCCGGGCAACCTCGGTGCCCACAGCGGGTACGACGCTCTCGACAGTGCTACCGGCTCCGCCGCCGAAGACCAGCCGCCAGCCCAGCCGATGCTCGCGCAGCATGTCCCGCGCCTGCACGAACTCGACGCCGATCACCGGTGGCACGGTCAGGCCGGTGCCCTTGGTCGCAGTGGCGGAGGTCCGGACGGCCGACGGCGTGGCCCGACCGGTGCTCGGTCGAGCCGAGGTGGCCCGGCTGCTCGGCGGGTTGGTCGTGGTCGCGGCGGCCAGTGGGTCCCCCGGGGATTTCTCGCCGTCGCCGGCCAGCAGCCAACCACCGGTCGCGCCGATCGCGGCGAGCAGCACAGCGGCCAACCCACCACCCAGCCACATACTGGCCCGGCTCGCACCGCCGCCTGCGGCATCCTGCGGGTTCGTGCTCGTGTCCGTCATACTGTCCACCGCCTCATCACCGGCGACCGTACCGCCCGCCGCCCAATCCTCCGCATCGACGGTCGGTCCACACCAGCGGATCGTTGCGACTCGCCGCGCCGACGACGGGACGTTACGCTGCCCGGCATGGCCAGACAGGGCTGGGGAGTGTCGATCGCGACCGCGATCGGGGTCGCTGCCGGCGCGGGTGCCGCGCAACTGGGCTTCGGCTACGGGCTCGGCGTCATCACCTGGACGCCCAGCGATGCCGGCGCCAGCGACACGGCCTGGGCCGACGGCCTCGCCTGGGCCACCTGGCTCGCCGCCAGCTCGACGGTCCTCGGCGCGGTCTGCGCGCAGCGGCTCCACCAGCGCGGCGGCGCACCGGTGACGGCCACGCCGCCGGCGACCGACCCGGCAGCGACCGAGGAGTCCGACCGGGCCACCGCCATGGATCCACCTGCCGCAGACAGGCCCGACCCGGAGCCGACGGACAGCCGATCACCGCAGGTGGCCGAGGTGCCGTCCGCCGACCGGGCGGGCCTGCTGCGACGGGTGGTCCTGGCGCTCGGCGCCGGGATCGGCGGGCTGGTCACCGTGCTGCTGATCGCCGTTCCCGCGCGGGTCGCCACCGGCGCCGACACCGGGGCACCGCAACGGACCGCCGCCGTGCAGGCGATGCTGGGCATCCTGATCGGCGTGCTCGTCGCCGGCTGGGCGCTTCGCTCCCGGGCCGCCGCGATCAACGTGACCGCGACGGCCGCCTGGCTCTGGCTGCTCGCGGTGGTCTCGGTGATCGACGGGGTACGCGTCGGACGAGGGCTGACCGGAGCCCAGCTCGGCACCTGGCAGCTTGATCCGGACCACCCGCGGTACTGGATCTCCGACCAGCTCTACTGGCCCGGTGCGCTGTTGGCACTCGTGCCGGCGCTGCTGATCGGCGTGCTGGCCGCTCGGCGGACGGCCCGATCGGCCGGGCACCGCGTCGGGGCCGCAGCCTCCGGGGCCGCTGGTCCGGTGCTCGTCGCGCTCGCCTACCTGACCACCCTGCCGCACTGGTCGACGCTGGGTCCCGCGCAGCTCTCCACCCAACTGATCGCCCCGTACGCGGTGATCGCCGGGATCGGCGGCTCCGTACTCGCCGCTGTCCTCGCCGATCGCGTGGAGCGGAGTCGGGCGAGCCACCGGAGCGCCTCAGTCGCGGCCCCGAAACCCGAGCCGCACCCGGCAGACCAGGTCGACTCAACGCAGATCACCGTCGACGGGCCGACCCCTCGGACCGATCCGGCTCCGAACGCCCAGCCCGACTCCGAGCCGTCGACTTCCCGCTCGTCCATCACCACCACGGGCCGACGCGGCAGGACCGACGCCGCACCCCGGACAACCACGACAGGCGCCGCACCTGGTGCGGATGCCACGCCAGGTGCGGATGCCACGCCAGGGGTACCCGCGCCGAGGGTGCCCGCGCCGCGCACCGAACCATCCATCTCCGCCCCCGCAGAGGATCCGACACCAAGCGTCCGCCGCACCCGCGCAACTCGCCGCCCCACCTCCGACTAACCCACCCCCGGCCCTGGCCCCTCGGCCTCCACCCCCGGCCCGCCGCGTTGATCATGAGGATGTTGCCATCCGGCACGCGTCGCGGCGATAACCCCATGATCAACGCGATCTGGGGGATGGAGGTGGGGTGGGGTTAGGCGACCGGCCAGGTGTGGACTGGCTCGTTGGCGCGCTGGAGTTCCGCGTAGCGCTGGACCATGTGGTGCAGCGCGGCCGCCCGGTCCATGCCGTGCCGCCGCTGCGCCGCCCACACCGCCTCGGTCTGCCAGACGGCACCGTTGCGGCCGGTGCGGCAGCGTTGCTCGATGATGCCGAGCAGCCGGTCCCGCTGCGCCGGAGGAACGCCGAAGCCGTCCAGGCCGGCCGCGGCGGTGGGCAGCAACTGCTCCAGCACCAGCTTGGTGACTGGTACGTCGCCGAGCGCGGGCCAGTGCAGCACGGCGTCGAGGCCACGTCGGGCGGCGGCTTGGAAGTTCTCCTCGGCGGAACTGAAGGTGAGTTGGCTCCAGATCGGGCGGTCCGCCTCGGCCAGACCCCGCGCCAGTCCGAAGTAGAAGGCCGCATTGGCGAGCATGTCCACCACCGTCGGGCCGGCCGGCAACACCCGGTTCTCCACCCGCAGGTGCGGCCGGCCGTTCATGATGTCGTAGACCGGGCGGTTCCACCGGTAGACCGTGCCGTTGTGCAGCCTCAACTCCCCGAGTTGCGGGACGCCACCGGCGTGCAGCACCTCCACCGGGTCCTCGTCCTCGCAGATCGGCAGCAGCGGCGGGAAGTACCTGACGTTCTCCTCGAAGAGATCGAAGATCGAGGTGATCCAGCGTTCACCGAACCACACCCGGGGCCGTACGCCCTGGGCCTTGAGCTCGTCGGGACGCGTGTCGGTGGCCTGCTGGAACAGTGCGATCCGGGTTTCGGCCCACAGGTGGCGCCCGTACAGGTAGGGGCTGTTCGCTCCGATCGCCACCTGGACCCCGGCGATGGCCTGGGAGGCGTTCCAGTAGTCGGCGAAGCTGTCCGGTGCGACCTGGAGGTGGAACTGGAGGCTGGTGCAGGCAGCCTCGGGGGCGATGGAGTCGGTGTGCGTCCGTAACTGCTCGACGCCGCGGATGTCCAACTCGATGTCCTCGCCACGGGCGCCGACGATCTGGTCGTTGAGCACCCGATAGCGCTCGTTGGTGGAGAGGTTGTCCTCGACCAGGTGCCCCTCGGTGAGGGTGGGCAGGATGCCGACCAGGACGATCTTCGCGTCGGACTTGGCCGCGCGTTCGTCGGCCCTGGAGAGGCTGCCGCGCAGGTCGTGCTCGTAGTCGGCGAAGCCGGTGCCCTCGATCAGTCGGGGTTCGGCGTTGAGTTCCAGGTTGAACTGCCCCAACTCGGTCTGGAACAGCGGGTCGGCGATGTCGGCGAGGATCTCCTCGTTGCGCATCGCCGGCTCGGCCGCCGAGTCGACCAGGTTGAGCTCGATCTCCAGGCCGGTCATCGGCCGGTCGGCGTCGAACCCGAAGTCGTCCAACATGAGGGCGAAGACGTCCAGGCAGCGTCGTACCTTCTGCCGGTAGCGGACGCGGTCATCCCGGGTGAAGGCGCCCTGTGCGACGTCCCTGCCCATGTGTCCTCCCGACAGCCGGCGCGGTCGGGATTCGTCCGTCCCGGAAAGCGCATTGTGAACCCTCCACGGTAAGAGCGCCCACCTGCCCGGAGCCAGAGGCCGACGGCGGTGATCCGACATCGACCGGAGCGGGCGCGCTCGTGGCGCCATCTGTACCCCGTTCACCGAGCGACCGGACGCGATGGCGGCGCGAGCCGCTCGTGACAAATACCACGACATCGGCGTCGGAGGTGGAGACGACACCGGGCCCACGCCGACGTGCGGCGTGGGCCCGGTGTACCGGCGATGCGGGGAAGATCAGGCCTGGCGGACAGCCTCGCCCTCGATCTCAATCTTGATCTTGCGGCTGACCAGCACGCCACCGGTCTCCAGGGCGACGTTCCAGGTCAGGCCGAACTCCTCGCGGTCGATCTCGGTGCTCGCGGAGAACCCGAAGATGTCCTGACCGAACGGGCTGCGGCCGACACCCTCGAACTCCACCTCAAGCTCGACCGGCCGGGTGACGCCCTTGATGCTCAGCTCACCGGTGAGCACGAACTCGCTGCCACTACGGGACTTGACCCCGGTGCTGCGGAACTCGAGCGTCGGGAACTTCTCGGCGTCCAGGAACTCGGGGCTGCGCAGGTGTGCGTCCCGGTCGGTCTGGGTGGTGTCGATGCTGGCCGCCTGGATGGTCGCGACGACCGACGTCTGCAGCGGGTCCTCGGCGATGGTGATGGTGGCGGTCGCGTCCTTGAACTCACCGCGAACCTTGCTCACCATCATGTGCCGGGCCACGAAGCCCACGCGCTTGTGCGCCACGTCGAGGACGTAGGTGCCAGCCGCCGGGATGGTGAGGCCGTCCCATTCGCGGGTAACGGCATCGATGCTGCTGGTCATACTGCTGTCCTCCAGGAGATTGTTTAGTAGCCCAACGACTGCTGGAGCAAATATAACCCCAACAATATTCCTCCTGTCAAGTACTGCTAGGATTAACGAGTGACCAACGTCTTCGACGATCCCCGGATCACCGCCGTCGGCCTGCTCTTCGAGGCACACGCCGGGCTGTCAGCCCGGTTCAACGCTCAACTGGAGGAGCACGGCCTGTCCTCGGTCGAGTTCGAGGTCATCACCCGACTGGCCCGCTCGCCGGGCAACCAACTACGCATGACCGACCTCGCCGCGCAGACCTCGTTGTCGACGAGCGGCGTGACCCGTGTGGTGGACCGGATGGAACGCGACGGGTTGCTGACCCGGCGGGCCTGCCCGAACGACAGGCGCAGCTCGTACGCGGTGGTCACCGCCGCCGGGATGCAACGCCTGAACGAGACGCTACCCGGGCATCTCCAAATGATCGAGCAGTGGTTCACCGGCCAACTCGACCCGGAGGCGCTGACCGCCCTGCTCGACGGGCTGCGCCGAGTGCGCGACGCCGCACACCCGTGCGCCACCGCCGGCAGCGACGACGTCAGCCCCGAGCAGGAGTCCGCCGCCACCCAGCCCTGAGCACCGGCATTCCGCACCGGCAGAAAGACCGGCAGAACTGAGCCAGCCAAGCCGAAGAATTCCAGCTAATCCGACTTTTCGCTCTGCCGGCGGTGGCAGGCTTCCTGCACCGGGGATCACCGGGGGGTGACGGCGCGGACGAACAGCGAGGGGTAGCACCAAGGGGGCTCTTCGTCCGCGCCACTCTCCCCGCCCGCGAGCGGGCACCTACGGTGCTTCCGGCCCACTGCGGGTGGCCGTCAGCGCGTAGAGCAGTCCCGACTCCTGCGGCAACAGCCGAATGCCGCTCTCCTCGCAGACCCGACCGAGCCGCTTTAGGACCGCCGGGTCCGCGGTGCTCGCAGCCAGTCCCACAAGCGCCTCCACCACGTCTCGGCGCTCCTGACCCTTGGCGTCGGCGGCCGCTGCGAACCACTCGGCGGCCAACTCCCGGTCACCCCGGTGCAGCGCCAGATTCCCTTCGATCAACGCGCCGAGCCCCACCTCCGGCCCGCCTGCGGGCAGCGCCGCCTCCCCCGAGCGTTGCCTAGGCACCACGGCCCGGCGAGCCGGCGCTCGCGGCGATTCGGCCGCCACCGCCTCGGTCCCCGCGCGCAACTCGGTGAGCACCTCTGTCGCTTCCGCGGCACGCCCGTCCTGAGCGAGCGCCAACCCGATCTTCCCGAGCACCCGACGACGGCGTCTCGGATCACCCAGCTCGGACAACGCCGCGAGCGCCCGCCGGCCCTGGTCGACGGCGTCCGCGTACCAGCCCTCCAGGCGGGCGACCTCGGCTCGATTGGCCCAGGCCAGCACCCGAAGGCGCTGCTCCCCACTCTCGGCGGCGAGCCGGTCCACCGCCGCGAGCCTGCGACGGGCGGCGGCCAGGTCGCCGGTCCGGATCTCGTGCCAGGCAAGGCTGTTCTGGGCCACCGCCAGATCCCGGGTACGTCCATTACGGGCGGCCAACCGCAGCGCCGTCTCGGCCTGCTCGCGAGCCTCGTCCTGCCCGCCGACGGAGCTCAGCAGGGTGCCGAGGATGTTTCGCGCCTCCAGCTCCCCGGTGACGTCGCCGGCCTGTCGGAAGATGTCCAACGCCGTACGCGCCGTCGACAGTTCCTCGGCGCCCGCACCGTGCTCGGCCGCGAGCTGGGCAACCCCGACCGCGGCCCAGCCACGCAGGATCGGATCGGCGTCGGCGGTCCGGGGGTCCGCCAGCAACCGCCGCAGCCACTGTCGCCCGGCGACGTCGCGCCCGCGGAACCGCCACCAGCCGGTCAGGCACGCCGCCAGCCGCAGCGCGGTGAGCGGGTCGTCCGTGGTCGCGTGGGCCAGCGACGAGCTGATGTCACTGCTCATCTCGTCCAGCCGGTGCACCGCTTCGGCCAGCCGGGGACCGACCAGGTCGCTCGCGATCCGCGCCACCAGGCGCGCGATCACCTCGGCGTGCCGACGTCGGATGCAGGTCAGCTCACCCGCGCCGGCCGCCTGCTCGATGGCGTAGTCGCGGACCGCGTCGAACAGCCGGAACCGGAACGGCCCGGTGCCGCGGACGCCCAGCAACCCCAGCTCGACGAGCCGGTCCAGCAGTGGAACCGGGTCGATCGCCACCGTGCCGTCCCGGTCGGCCTTGTCGCCGAGCATCTCCTCGGCCAACTCCACCGACCAGCGGTCGCCGAACACGGCGAGCTGCCGCAGCGCGGCCCGCTCGTCGGGTGCCAGCAGTCGGTAGCTGGTCGCCACCGCGTCGCGCAGGGTGACCGACACCGCCGCCGCAGAGCCGGGGTGGACCACCGGATCGGCGGGAGTGGCAAGGTCGAGCACGCGGTCGCCGTACCGGTCCAGCAGCTCGGTGAGGTCGAGCAGTCGACCCCGGGCGGCCATCAGCTCGATGGCCAACGGCAGCCCTCCCAGCCGGCGGACCAGCGCGACAAGGGCGGGCAGCTCGTCGGGAGTGGGCGGCTCCCGACGAACCTGAGCCAGCCGGGTGGTGAACAACGCGACCGCCGGCCACGATTCGAGCGTGGTCGCTCCAGCGCGTCCGGTGCCCGGTGGCGGCACGTCGAGCGGCGCGACCGGCCAGACCCTCTCGCCGGGCAGTCCGACCGGATGCCGCCCGGTGACCAGCACCCGCAGTGACGGCACCGCACCGATCAGCCGGTGCAGCGTCGTGGCCACCGGGTCCGGCGCGTGCTCCACCGCGTCCAGCACCAGCAGCGCCGGCTGCCCGCGAAGCCGGGCCACGAGGTCCGGCAGCCGGGCCACGCCCAGCGCCGCCATCGCGGCGGCGAACACCTCCGGCCCGTCCGAGCCCTCAGCGACAAGAACTCCGGCCACACCTCCCGGGTGGTCGACGGCCACCAGATGTGCCACCGCCGTTGCCAGGGCGGTCTTGCCGACCCCGGCCAACCCGACCAGGCTCACCAGCCGAGGCCCGCGCTCCGCGGTCAGCATCTCGGCCAGCTCGGTGAGGTCACGATCACGGCCGACAAGCGCGACCGGCGGCGGGAGGGTGGCCGGTGGATTGGTGGAGAGCGACTGGGACGTCGTCCGGTCGCCGGTCCCGAGCGCCGTCGGGGTGGCGTCCGGCCCGGGTGACTCGACGCCGGAGTGCCCGCGGGCGGCGGCCAGGAACGCCGCCCGGCTGGCACCGGTCAGCGCCAACGCCGTGGCGAGCAACTCGACAGTGGTGCGTTGCGGCCGGACCGACCGGCCGCGCTCCAGGTCACGCACCGTCCGCACGCCCACCCCGGCCCGGGACGCCAGCTCGGCCTGGGTCAGGCCGGCGGCGCGTCGGTGCCCGCGGAGCAGCTCCGGCAGGGGGGTACGACCAGCCGGGCTCCGTGACCCTTCATGATCCGGAGTCATGGCCACGAAGAGTACGGATGAACTACGACCGTCGGCAGCCGAACGTCGGGCTGCCGACGCCCGTTCGCCGACAATCCGACAGCCCTACGGGCAACATTGCCGGGCCGATCGGTAGGCCTGCGCGGCGGGCCTTCAGAGACCCAGGTCGCGAGCGATGATCATGCGCTGCACCTCGCTGGTGCCCTCGCCGATTTCCAGAATCTTGGAGTCCCGCCAGAAACGGGCCACCGGGTACTCGTTCATGAAGCCGTACCCGCCGTGGATCTGGGTGGCCTCCCGGGCGTTGTCCACGGCGATCGTGCTGGCGTGCAGCTTGGCGATGGCGGCCTGCCGCTTGAACGGTTCACCGGCGAGCATCCGCGCGGCGGCGTCGTAGTAAGCCAGGCGAGCGGTGTGCGCCTTCAGCTCCATGTCGGCAATCTTGAACTGGATGGCCTGGTTGGCGCCGATCGGCTGGCCGAAGGCGTGCCGCTCCTTCGCGTACCTGATCGACTCGTCGACGCAGCCCTGCGCGAGGCCGACGGCCAGCGCGGCGATGGCGATCCGGCCCTCGTCGAGGATTCGCAGGAACTGGGCGAAACCCCGGCCCCGCTCGCCGAGCAGGTTGGCCGCCGGTACCCGGCAGTCGTCGAACGTCAGCTCGTGGGTGTCCGAGGCCGTCCATCCCACCTTCGAGTAGCCCGGCGCCACGGTGAACCCGGGCGTGCCGGTCGGCACGATGATCGTCGACAGCTCCTTGGAGCCGTCCGGGTTCGTGCCGGTCACCGCGGTGACGGTCACCATGGCCGTGATGTCGGTGCCCGAGTTGGTGATGAACGCCTTCGAGCCGTTGATCACCCACTCGTCGCCGTCCAGCACGGCTCGCGTCTGGGTGCCGGCGGCGTCCGAGCCGGTGCCCGGCTCGGTGAGCCCGAACCCGGCCAGCGCCTCGCCGCTGAGCAGCCGGGGCAGCCACGTCGCCTTCTGCTCCGCGGTGCCGAAGCGGTAGATCGGCATCGCGCCCAGCGAAACCGCCGCCTCCAGCGTGATGGCCACGCTCGAGTCGACCCGGGCCAACTCCTCCAGGGCCAGGCAGAGCGCGAAGTAGTCGCCGCCCATGCCGCCGTGCTCCTCGCCGAAGGGCAGGCCGAACAGGCCCATCTTGCCCATCTGCCGGATCACCTCGTACGGGAACGTGTGCTGCTCGTAGTGCTCGGCGATGATCGGGGCGACCACCTGGCGCGCGAAATCCCGCACGCTCTCGCGCAGCGCCGCTTGGTCGTCGGTGAGCCGGAAGTCCATCTCATCCTCCTGTAAGGACGGGCCGTCCCGGCGCTCGTGACGCCGAGAGCGGATCGCTGTGCGGGTCTGAGTGGGTGATCAGACCGGGGTGACGCCATGCCGACGGCGGGAGAAGTGCCGATCCTTCGTACGCGCCGCCGCGAAGCGACGGACCAGCTCGGTGCGCAGGTCGTGCGGCTCGACGATGGCGTCCACCACCAGCTCGCTGGCGAGTCGGACGACGTCGATGTCCTGCTCGTACTCGGCGCGTTTGGCCGCGACGAAGGCGGCCCGCTCGGCCTCGTCCTCGATCGCCGCGATCTTGTTGGCGTAGACCGCGTTCACGGCGGCCTCGGCGCCCATGACCGCGATCTTCGCGCTGGGGAGCGCGATGGTGGCGTCCGGCTCGAACCCGGGGCCCGCCATCGCGTAGAGGCCGGCGCCGTACGCCTTGCGCACCACCACGCAGATCTTCGGCACCGTCGCCTCGGAGATCGCGGTGATCATCTTGGCGCCGTGCCGGATGATGCCCTGCTTCTCCACCACGCTGCCGACCATGAACCCGGGTACGTCGCTGAGGAACAGCAGCGGCACGTTGAACGCGTCGCAGAGCTGCACGAACCGGGTGGCCTTGTCGGCCGAGTCGACGAAGAGCACGCCGCCCTTGAACATCGAGTTGTTGCCGACCACCCCGACGACCTGACCGTCGAGCCGGCCGAACCCGATGGTCAGCTCCTTGGCCCAGAGCGCCTGGATCTCGAAGAAGGAGCCCTCGTCGAGCAGGCCCTTGACGTAGCGCCGCATGTCGAACGCCTGCCGCTCGCTTGCCGGCACCAGCGCGGCCAGGTCGGCCTTGGCGGGGGCGGCGACGGCCGGCGCGGCCGGCGGCGCTTGCGTCCAGTTCGCCGGGAGGTACGACAGGTAGGTCTTCACCACATCGAGCGCGTCCGCCTCGGTCTTGCAGAGGAAGTGCCCGACGCCGGACTCGGTGGTGTGCACCTTGGCCCCACCCATCGCCTCCAGGGTGGTCTTCTCCCCGGTGACCATCTCGACCATCCGGTCGGAGCCGAGATACATGCTGGCGTTGCCGTCGACCAGGGCGACCACGTCACAGAACGCCGGGATGTACGCCCCTCCGGCGGCGCTCGGGCCGAACAGCGCGCAGACCTGCGGGATCGAGCCGGAGGCGCGGACCTGGTTCCAGAAGATCTTGCCGGCGCCACGCCGGCCGGGGAAGAGATCGACCTGGTCGGTGATCCGGGCACCGGCCGAGTCGACCAGGTAGACCATCGGCACCCCGGCGCCGTACGCCCGCTCGATGATCCTGATGATCTTCTCGACGGTGCGGGCGCCCCAACTGCCGGCCTTGACGGTGGAGTCGTTGGCCATCAGGCAGACCTGCCGGCCGTCGATGGTGGCCGTGCCGGTGACCACGCCGTCGGCGGGCAACCCCTCGGCGAGCGCGTTGGCGTAGAGGCCGTCCTCGACGAACGAGCCGTCGTCGACCAGGAGCGCGACCCGCTCCCGGGCGAAGAGTTTGCCCTTGGCCGCGTTGGCCGCGTGGTACTTGTCCGCACCACCGGACCGGGCCCGCTTGCGCAGCTGCTCCAGTGCCTCACCGTCGAGCGTCACGCCGACCCCCTACTGCCGCCACCCCGGCCGGCTGCCCCGTCCGGGCACACCTACCGACCTAAACGATCGTTAGGCTAACGTACCCGGACGGGTCGCGGCGACCCAACCGCCGGTTACGACAGGCCGGAGGTGGAGCGCCAACCAGGGGGCCGAGCGGACGGGGATCGGGTCAGACGCGCGGTTTCTGACCGATCCACTTCTCGTAGAGCGCGTCGTACGTACCGTCCTGCTTCGCCTTGGCCAGCTCCTCGTTGATCGTCTTGAGCAGTTCCGGGTTGCCGTCCTTCTTCACCGAGATTCCGTACTGCTCGCCGGTGTCGAACTCGGCCGCCACCTCGAAGCCGCCCGGGTTCTCCTTGATGTACTCGGCCCAGACCGGCAGGTCGTTGATGGCGGCCTCGATCTGCCCGGTGGCCAGAGCCTGCTGCTCGGCGGCGAGGTCCTCGAACTCGACGAGTTGGAGGCTCTTCTCCTTCTCGAACCTGCGGGCGTAGTCACGGCCCGTGGTCGCCGCCTGCACGCCAACCTTCCGGCCTTTCAGGTCATCCAGCGACTTGTACGACTTGCCGGTCTTGACCAGCATCGCCTGCGTCGCATCGAAGTACGGGGCGGAGAAGTCCATCACCTTCTGCCGCTCCTCGGTGATCGTCATGCCCGCGGCGGCGGCGTCACACTTGCCCGTGTTGAGATCCTGACCGGACTTGATCCCCTCGAACGGCGTGTCGACGATCGCCTGCTCGACGCCCAACTTCTTGGCGACGAGATCCATCACGTCGACGTCGAACCCCACCACCTTGCCGCTGGCGTCCTTGGACTGGAACGGCGGGTACGGCAGGTGGGTGCAGATGGTCAGGGTGCCCGCCTTGATGAGCTTGACCCCGCTGGTCTGGACCTCGCCCTGATCCTTTTTGGCACATCCGGCACTGAGGACAAGTGCACCGACAGTAACAACAAGACCGATGGTTCGGACCGGCTTATAGATATTCACAGCTATGCCCCTTTGTTTCCCCAAAGTAACGGCAGGACAGGGTGATGGCAGAGGGACCGTACCTGATTACCCGGATTGCCGACTAGATCCAGAGCACCGAGCAGGTGGGTCCGCTCACACGAGGCGGTGACACCCCGAAGTCGTCGATCCCGAGTCGTGAGAATCGTTGACGGCGCTGGGATTTCCCTGCTAGCTGCCGGACGGCAGCGGGTCGGCCCGCACCCCGGCTCGCGGAACCGCCGTCGCGGCCGACCAGAGATCATTTTGACGCTGACCGATTTCGACGCTTCGCCCTGTTCGTCGGCGGTAAATTACCGCTGTCGATGCATGGACAATTTCAAAAGTTCGCAGTTACGATGCGATGCAGTCAACGGGGACTATCCACCCTGTCCACGGTGCCGCCGCAACGGCATATTGTGAACTGCTCGGGAGAGGTGCCTCCGTGGTGTCCTCAGAAACACCTTGACCGTCACCAGAACAGAGCGCCTGCGCCCCAGTCCTGCCCAGGCCGGCGCTCTCCTCAACGGGCCGGTCCGGCCACGTCCGATCCACCAGACAGTCGCCGACCTCATCGACGAGACGATCCGCCGGCATCCCGACGCCACCGCGATCGTCCATCCCACCGGCACGCTCACCTATCGGGACGTGGATCGGCTGGCCAACGCGGTCACCACCGATCTGCTCGCCGTCGGCGCCCGGCGGGGTGACTTCGTCGCGCTCCTGCTCGACGACCGGGTCGGGCTCCTCGTCGCCATGCTGGGCACCATGCGGTCAGGTGCCGCGTTCGTGCCGTTCGACCGCGCCTGGCCGGCGCTGCGCCAGATCCGGATGCTCGACGGTCTCAGCCCGGTCGCCACCGTCGGGTCGCCACCGGACGGCGCACCCGCCCTGCCGGTGATCGACGTGCGGACGCAGCCGACCACACACCGGAGCCCCGCGCCCGCCACCGACCGTCCCCGGCCGGAAGACCCGATCTACGCCTTCTTCACAAGTGGTTCAACCGGTCTGCCCAAGTGTGCGGTCAACCTGCACCACGGGCTGGTCAACCGCTTCCTGTCCATGACCGAGCGGTTCGCCGCCGACGGTGCGGTGGTGCTCCAGAACTCCGCGCACACCTTCGACTCGTCGATCTGGCAGCTGCTGTGGCCGCTGACCCGCGGCGGCACCGTGGTCATCCCGGACCGCGCCGGCATCCTCGACTTCGACGCGACGCTGGCCCAGATCCACCGGCACGGCGTCACCATGACGGACTTCGTCCCCAGCATCTTCGACCTGCTCGTCGAACGCCTCGAGCACCGGCCACAGGACCGGCACCTGCTGGCGTCCATGCGCCAGGTCTTCATCGGTGGCGAAGCCGCGAAACCGCACACGGTCCAGGCCTTCCGACGGATGTTCGCCGACATCCGGGTGACCAACACCTACGGTCCGACCGAGGCGTCGATCGGCTCGGTCTTCCACGCCGTGCACGACGACGACCGCCAGGTCATCCCCCTCGGTCTACCCCTGCCCAACACCTCGGTGCTGCTCCTCGACGAGGACGGTCAGCCGACACCCCGGGGCGAGATCGGCGAGATTCACCTCGCCGGCATCTGCCTGGGCGCGGGATACCACGGCGACGCGGAGCGCACCCGGCAGGTGTTCGTCCCGAACCCGTACGACGAGGTCGAAGGCGACCTGCTCTACCGCACCGGGGACTTCGGCTGGGTGCGCGAGGACGGCCTGCTGATGTTCAGCGGCCGCCGGGACGCCCAGGTCCAGATCGCTGGGATACGTGTCGACCTGGGCGAGATCGAGCACGCGCTCACCACGCTGCCCGACGTGCACCAGGTGAAGGTGATCGTCGACGAGGCCGGCGCGGCGGCCACGATGGTCTGCTTCTACTCGGCCGAGCGGGCCGTGACCGAGGAGGCGCTGCGCGAGCACGCCCGGACCGCGCTGCCCGCCGCGTTGGTGCCCGGCAGATTCGTCCGCCTCGCCACCCTGCCGCTGCTCTCCAACGGCAAGGTCGACCAGGAGCGACTGCGCCGCCGACTGGCCGGCGCCGCACCGAAAGCCACTGACACCGACACCGCCTACCCGGCGGACAGCGTCGAGGCGCGGATCGCCGAGATCTGGACGCGGGTGCTGGGCTTCAACGCCAACGACGACGACTTCTACTGCCTCGGCGGAACGTCACTCGGCGCCGCCCGGCTCGCGGTGGAGTTCGAACGCGCCTTCGCGATCCGGTTGGACGTACGCGACCTGATCCGTTCCACCACCATCGCGGCACAGGCCGAACTGGTCCGCCGGGGCAGCCCGCTGCCCCCGCCCGTTGTCACGCCACACGAACTGGCCGACGACCTGCGCCTCGGTGAGCTGGGCCGGGTGCGGGTCCGGCGGCCCGACGACCCGGGGGCGATCCTGCTGGTCGGCGCGACCGGCTTCATCGGTTCACACGTGCTGGCCGCCCTCACGGCGCAGGGTGGTCGACCGGTCGTCTGCCTGGTCCGCGCCACCGACGACGAGGCGGCCCGGCACCGGGTCAGTTCCGCGCTGTCGGCCGGCGGCTACGGGCCGGCGGAGCTGACCGGGTGGTCGGCCCTCGCCGGTGACCTCGACAAACCCCACCTCGGGTTGGTGGCCGCCGACTGGCGACGGCTCTGTCGACAGGTCGGCACCATCGTCGACGCCGGCGGTCGGGTCGACACCCTCCGCGACTACGTCGACCTACGGGCCACCAACGTGCACGGCCTGCGTACCCTCATCCACCTCGCGGGCACCCACATCCGCAAGCGGATCATCTCGCTGTCGACGACCACCGTGCGGCACGCCCCCGGCACACCGCTCACCGAGTCGTTCCTGCCGCCCTGGTCGACGTTGCCACCCGACGGTTACAGCCAGTCCAAGTGGGTCGGTGAGCAACTGCTGCGGGCGGCCAGCGAGCAGGGTGTCCCTGCCGCCGTCGTCCGGCTCGGGGAGGTCGCCGCCCACTCCCGGACCGGGCACGCCAACCCCCGGTCCTCGGTCACCATGATCCTGCGGCTATGTCTACGGCTCGGCGTACGGCCGCCGACCCGCCTGCACGTGGACTGGACCCCGGTCGACCTGGTCGCCCGGGTGGTCGCCGCGCTGACCGACCCGCACCACCCGGTGCCGCCGGGCACCGTGCTGAACGTGGTGGCGCCGACATCGGTGCCGGTGACCGAGCTGCTGTCCCTGCTCCGCGCCGAGGCGGGCGCGCTGCCGGAGGTCCCGTACGACCGGTTCCTCGACCGGGCCGCCGACCTGGTCGGCGATGACGAGACAGCCCGCTGTCTCGCCGTTCTTCGGCCCCGCAGCGCCGCGGCGACCGACGCCCTGACCGGGGTGTGCCACGACGCCCTGGTCGGCACCGACACGGTCCGCGCCGCCCGGCTGGCTCGGGACCTCGGCCTCAACTGGGGCACGAGTCGGGACGTGGGGGTCGACACGATGGTCGACCGTCTCGCGAGGACCAACCTGTCAGTGCACCGTCCGCACCTGTTCACCGCGACAGTCCAGTGAACCGCGACCCAACGGCCCAGGAGACGCCATGAAGGTGAACCTCTACTACGCCCCGTTCCCCTCGCAGATCTTCCAGGGGGAGGGCGAGCCGATCAACACCGAGCGGCCACTCAACCCGAAGAGCGCACTGACCACCATCGCCGCCGGGCTGCGGGCGTACGCACCGCACTTTGGCTACTCCTGCGACATCGAGATCATCGACCTCCAGCTCGGTGGGCAGCGGGTCAAGTACAAGTCCCTGCCGTACGGCCCCCGGATCATGGACTGTTACCGGTACGGCACCCCGTTCGAGGAGGCCGACGAGAAGATCCGCTCGGCCGAGGTGCACGGGATCACCTGCAACTTCACCAACAGCGCGCACATCGTCAGCGACCTCGCGCAGCACATCAAGCGGGTCAACCCGAAAGCCGTCGTCGTCGTGGGCGGTGTCGACTGCACCGCCCGTCCGCAGTACTACCTGTCCCGGGGCGCGGACGTGGTGGTGCGCGGTGAGGGCGAGCTGACCTTCGCCCGGATCATCGACGCGCTCAACCGCAAGCAGGACCTGGGCACCGTGCCGAACATCTCGCTGCAGGGCCGGTTGATCCCCACGAAGGTCGACACCGGCGAGACCATACCGATGGATTCGATCGAGCCGATGGCCCTCGACCTGATCCCCGATCTGGCGGTCTACACGGACACGGCGGAAGGTCCGCCGCCGGAGGGCGTGCAGGGCAGCTTCATCTGCTGGGAGACGTCCCGCGGCTGCGCGTGGCGGTGCTCGTTCTGCACGGCCCCGTCGCGCGGCGGGTACCGCTACATGAGCCTGCCGACGATGGAGAAGCACCTCAAGACGTTCCAGGAGTACGGCATCAAGACGATCGTGTGGCAGGAGGACAACCCGCTGTCCCGGATCCAACAGAACGGCACCGGTCGCTACCTGTACGACTCCGGGCGCGAAGACGTGCTCGCGATGTTCCACATGTTCCGGGACTACGGCTTCGCCTGGGAGTTCGCCAACGGCATCGAGTTCGGCAAGTTCATGCAGAACGGCAGATTCGACCACGAACTCGCCGACGCGCTGCTCGGCAGCAAGATGGTCGACGGCCAGTGGGTCGGTTGCTACCGGGTGCAGATCCCGCTGGACAACATGAACGTCAAGAAGCGCCGGTTCCCCAAGCTGCTCGGCTTCGACGAGCAGGTGGACGTCCTGGCCACGATGCTCACCGACCACGGCGTCGGCCACCAGACGTACGACCTGTTCATCGGCTATCCCGAGCACGACCGCGAGGGCATCGACATGTTCACCGACTACTGCCTGCGCTTGAAGGAGGAGCTCACGGCCGTCGGGCAGGGGAAGTACAAGCCGTACTTCAACGTGTTCAACCTGTCGTTGCTGCCGGGAGCCCGGGACTGGACCACCCTGCACTCCCTGCTCCAGTTCGACATCGACGAGAACCCGGAGGTCATCGGGATCTTCCTGTCGGCGATCAACACCGACCACTTCACCTACTGGGACATCTACCAGAAGCGTCTCGAGATGACGACCATGCTCAACGATCGCGAGATGCACCGTCTCTACGACGGCATCTACGCGGGCTGACCAGGAGGTTAGGGCCATGCGTGTCACCCTGTTGTACGCCCCGTACCCCGGGCAGTCGTTCCGCGACGAGGACACCACCATCAGCCCGGTGCGGGTCCGCAACCCCAAGAGCGCGCTCGTCACGTTGGCGGCCGGTGCTCGCGCCTACCTGCGCGAGTGGGGGGTCGACGCGGAGTTCAAGATCGTCGACACCCAGGTGGACGACGGCGAGCCGCTGCACTACGCCTCGTTCCAGTACGGGCCGCGCACCATCGACTGCCATCGCTACGGCGGCCCGTTCGAGGCGTACGCGGACGAGGCGCGTGCCGCCGACATCATCGGGATCTCCAACAACTTCACCAACTCGGCCCGGGTGGTGGCCGAGTTCGCCACCTTCCTCAAGCAGGTGAACCCGAACGCGCTTATCGTCGGCGGGGGGATGGACGTCACCGCCCGACCGGACTGGTATCTGGCCAACGGCTTCGACGTGGTGATCCAGCTCGAGGGTGAGCTCACCTTCGCCAAGCTGATCCAGGCCCGGGCGACCGGCCAGCCCATCGAGGGGATGGTGATGACGCGGCGGGTCGGCGACGGGCTCGTCATCATGGGTGGCGCCCAGCTCAACCTGGCCGAACTGCCGCCGATGGCGCTCGACCTGATCGACGACCTGTCGGTGTACGACGACACCGGCGAGGGCCAGCCGCCGATGACCGTGCGGGCGCCGTTCACCTGTTTCGAGACCTCGCGCGGCTGCTACCGGACCTGCTCGTTCTGTGCGACCCCGATGCGTGGGCACTACCGCTACATGAAGCCGGACGTGGTGCGGCGGCACTTCGAGTACCTGAAGTCGATGGGGATCTCGAACATCCTGTTCCAGGAGGACAACACGCTGTCCCGGATCCAGCGCTCGGGGCGCGGGACGCTGCTGCACGACAGCGGGCGGGAGGACACTCTGGAGATCTTCCGGATCGCCCGCGAGATGGAATTCTCCTGGGAGTTCGCCAACGGGCTGGAGTTCGGCAAGTTCCTCGACCTGGGTGAGGTCGACCGGGAGCTGATGGAGACCCTGTTCTGGAACGACACCAGCGGGGACCGCTGGGTCGGCTGCTACCGGGTGCAGATCCCGCTCGAGTACCTCGGTGACGAGCCCACCAAGAAGTTCAACAAGCTGCGCCCCTTCCAGGAGCAGCTGCAGATCGTCACGTCGATGCTGGACCTCGGCGTCCGGTACCTGACCTTCAACATGCTGATCGGGCATGACGACGACGACCAGGCGATGATCGACATGTACCTCGACCGGTGCCTGCAGCTGAAGGCCCGGCTCAACGAGGCGAGCACCGAGGCGACCAACTACTTCAATGTCTTCAACCGGACTCTACTACCGGGTACCGCGGACTTCCGAAAGAAGGCGGACCGACTATCGTTCGACATCGAGGAGACGCCGGAAGTGATAAGCGTCTACCTCTCGCCGATGCCGTCGAACCACCTCTCCTACTACGAGCTGTTCGAGCAACGCCTGCGACTTACCGAGGCGTTGAACGGCTCGCTGATCGACCAGTACGACGGCATCTACCGGCCGCGCACGCAGAAGGAGTCCGTCCCCGTTGTCTGAACTGGTGACTGATGTCGCTGGGTGAGGCCGTCGGGCGTTACGCCGCACTGTGGCGTACGCCCGGCGTTCCCCGGGTGATGTTGCCCGCGATGCTCGCCCGGCTACCGGTGGCCATCGAACCGCTCGCGATATTCCTGCACATCAGCGCCAAAACCGGTTCCTACACGTCCGGCGCGACGGCCCTCGGCGTCTTCTCGGCCGCGTTGGCCGTCGCCTGGCCGCTGCACGGCCGGCTGATCGACCGACGCGGGCTGCGGGTTGTGCTGCTGACACTGGCGGCGCTGCACGCGGTGGCGCTGGCCGTCTTCCTCGTCGCGAGCAGCGGCCCGACCTGGTTGCTGGTGGCCTCCGTCGCGCCCGTCGCGCTCACCATGGCACCGGTGGGCTCGACCGTCCGCGCGGCCTGGGCGCTGATCCTGCCGCCCGGACCGGCACTGAACACCGCCAACGCCCTGGAGGCGGTGCTGATCGAGGTCTTCTTCGTGATCGGCCCCGCCCTGACCGGCCTGTTGACCGGCGTGTTCAGCGCACTCACCACGACGCTGCTGGCCGGCGCAATGCTCGTTGTCGGCTCCCTCCTGTACGGCACCGCACCGGCCGTCTCGACGATGCGTAGGGAGACCGACGACACCGACCCGGCCGCACCCGCCGCTGCGCGCGGCGCGGCCCGGGGCGGGCGGAGGCCGTGGCGCATTCCCGGCGTGGTGGCGATCCTGGTGGCTGCCGGCGGGGCGGCCGCGGCGTTCGCCGTACTCGAGGTCACCGTGCCGGCGACCGTGTCGGCGCACGGCGACGCCGCGGCGACCGGCGTGGCACTGCTGTCCCTGCCCCCGGCGGCCAGCGTCCTCGGCGGGCTGGTCTACGGCGCGCGGCACCACACCCGGCTGCCGGTCAACCGCTACCTCGTGCTGCTGGCGGTGGCGTTCGCGTGCATGGTGCCGCTGGTCTTCGCCACGTCGGTCCCGGTGCTCGCGGTGTGCCTGTTCCTCGCGGGTCTTCCCCTGGCGGCGCTCAGCTCGGAGGAGTTCGGGCTGCTCGGCAGCCTGGTGCCCAAGACAGTGATCAACGAGTCGTTCGCCCTGGCGGCCACGATGATGGCGGTGGGCAGCGCGGCCGGGACGCTTGCGGCGGGCGCAATCCTGGGCTGGCTCGGCCCCACCGAGGCGCGGCTGCTGTCCCCGATGGCCGCCCTGATCGCGTTGGCGGCCGTCTTGTCGATGCGGGCTACGCTGAGCAGCGTCGATTCAATGGTCACTGCCGACAGCGGAGCGTGACGGGACAGCGAGGTCGAAGAACGCCCGGGGGGTGGGGATCGCAAAGGCGGGGGGACACGTGTCCGGAAACGGCGCGGAGGATTACTACGGCCTGCGCAGATGCATCGTGACGGCGCAGGAGGCACTGGACCGACGGTGGGCGGACGACGCGGACGTGGTCGTCGTGCCCGACCCACCCCGGGAGCACTGGGCGAGCCTTCAGGCCGCCGGCTTCCGGATCAAGCCAGGGTGGGTGACCTGGGGGCGACCCACCCCGGCCCGCGCGGAGGACTTCCTCGCCGGGCTCTCCAAGGCGGAGCGCCGCAACTTCCGGGACGTGCGCCGGTACGTCGACACGCAGGGGCTCACCATCGAGGTGCACGCCCGGCTCACCCCGGAATTGTTCGCCGAGTTCCTCGCCGTCTACGACGCGCAGATCGCCGCCATGCCGCACGGTCTGCCGGCGGCGCACGGGGTCGACGCCACCAAGGCCGGGCTCGCCGACTTCTTCCTCGTCGCGGCGCGCGCCGGTAACGAGTTGATCGCCGGTGTCGTCTGCCGCGTCGCCGCGTCCGACCTGGCCATGCGGATCGCCTTCTCCGCCGCACGGCCGCAGGTCCGCCAGGCGATGATCAGTCGGGCGCTCTACCTGGCCGCGTTCGAGGAGGCCCGCCGGCGTGACTTCGCCTGGATCTCGCTCGGCACCGACCCCACCCTGTACGGCCACATCGCCCAGGCCGGACTGTTCACCTTCAAGAGCCGACTCGGGTTCGTGCCGGTGCCGCTGCACCACCTCGACCCCAACGACGACGGCTGCGACGAGGCCGAGTTGGTGCTCAACACCGAACGGCTCAGCGAGCCGGCGTTGAGCCTCTGTTACGCCCGGCCACCGGATCGGAGGGGCACCTGGGCGGATCCGCTGCCCATGCGGCTCGACGTACTCAGCCCTGCGCACGGCCTCGACCTGCGCCCGTACCGGGCCTCCTTCGTCACGGAGACCGTCGTGACTCCACCGGGCGCCGGGGCGGCCGAGGGCGAGGTGGTCGTGATCGTCGACCCGTTCTCGACCGGCGCGCTGCTGGCACCCGCCTTCAGCCGGCAGGGTCGGCGCTGCGTCGCGGTCCTCACCGGCACCATCAACGAGCGGTACGCCGCCGGTCTGCGCCGCGACGACTTCCGGACCGTGTTGACCGTGCGTGGCGAATCCCCGCAGGCCCTCGGCGCGGCCGCCGAGATGCTCACACCGATGCGTCCGGTCGAGGTGATCGCGGGCAGCGAGTGGGGCGTCAACGTGGCCGACGACCTCGCGGAGCTGCTGGGGCTGCCCGGCAACGTCCGCTCGGCCGACCGTCCCCGGCGGGAGAAGCCCGCGATGATGAACGCGGTCGCCGGCGCGGGGTTGCGGGTGCCGCTCGGCGCGAAGGTGGGCAGCGTCGAGGAGCTGAACGACTGGCTCGCGGCCAGCCGGGTGTTGCCGGTGGTCGTCAAGCCGGCCGCCAGCGCCGGCTCGGAAGGGGTGTACTTCTGCACGGACGAGGCCCAGGCGCGGGCGGCGACCGCGAAGTTGCTCGGCGCGACGAACGCCATGGGCCAGCCGAACGACTCGTTGCTGGTGCAGGAGCAACTCGTCGGCCAGCAGTACTTCGTCAACAGCGTGAGCCTCGACGGCCGCCACCACATCCACGAGATCTGGCGCGACGACCGCTTCTTCATCGACGGCCGTCCGGTGTACGACAGGCAGGTCCTGCTGGACGGGACCGGTGCGGTCGAAGTTGTGCTCCGCCCGTTCGTCGAGGGGGTGCTGGACGCGCTCGGTGTGCGTACCGGCCCGGCGCACACGGAACTGCTGGTCGACGACCGGGGGCCGGTCCTGATCGAGTCCGGGGCGCGGCTGGAGGGTGGCGTCACCCCGGCCGGGCCGGAGCGGGCGACCGGGGTGAGTCAGTTGTCGCTGACCGTCGAGCGGTACACCGACCCGGACCGCTTCGCCCGGCGGATCGGCGCCGGCTACCAGCGGCAGCGCGCCCTGATGGTCGTCTGTCTGGTGGCGCCCTACGACGGCACGGTCGCCGAGGGCGCGGCGCAGCGGCTGGCCGAGATTCCCTCGGTCTTCTGCGGGTCGGCGTTGGATCTGCTGCCCGGCACCCCGGTGCACCGGACCATCGACCTCTTCACCTCGCCCGGCCACCTCTACCTGATCGCGGAGGAGCCGAGCCAGCTGGAGGACGACTACCAGCGGATTCGTGCCCTCGAACAGACGGACCTGTACGAGTACAGATAAGGGGTAGATCTTCGTTGGGTGGGCGATATCCTGAGCGCTGATCTCCCGAATGAGGATTTTATGGATGAGTTCACCTATCGCGACGGTTCCCTCTGGTGTGAAGGGGTGTCGTTGACCTCGGTGGCCGAGCGGTACGGCACACCCACATACGTCTACTCCGCGAGCACCCTGATTGATCACTACCGCCGATTCGCCAAGGCCTTCGACGCGGTCAGCCCATTGGTCTGCTTCTCCGCTAAAGCGCTGGGCAACGTCCACCTGCTCAGGCTGCTGGGCCGGGAGGGCGCCGGCATCGACGCGGTCAGCGGGGGCGAGCTGCACCGGGCGGTGGTGGCGGGGATCGACCCGGAGCGGACGGTGCTGGCCGGGGTGGGCAAGTCCGAGGCCGAGCTTCGGGAGGCGGTCCGCCGCAACATCCGCTGCATCAACGCCGAGTCCGAGGCGGAGGTCGAGCTGCTGTCACGGATCGCCCGTGAGGAGGGCGTACGTCCTCGGCTGGCGATCCGGGTCAACCCCGACGTCGCGCCTGACCAGCGCACCCCGGCCCGGACGACCACCGGCACCCGGGGCGGCAAGTTCGGTGTCGACATCGAGCGGGCCGGGGCGCTGTTCGCACGTGCCGCCGCCGACGACGCGCTGCGGATCGAGGGCTTCCACATTCACCTGGGCAGCCCGATCTTCGACCCGCAGGTCTACGCCATCGCCCTGGATCGGCTGCTCGCCCTGGTCGTCCGGCTGGAGGCGGCCGGGCACCGGATCACGACGCTCAACCTGGGTGGCGGTTTTCCGGCCGAATACATCGATCGCACCGCACCGAGCTGGGACGATTTCGCCGAAGTGATCGTGCACCGGCTCACCGCGTTCAGCCGGCAGGGCGGTCAGGTCATATTCGAGCCGGGCCGCACCATCGCCGCCAATGCCGGAATCCTGCTCAGCACGGTCCGCTATCTCAAGCAGGCCGGTGACCAGCAACTCGCCGTGATCGACGCCGGCATGACGCACATCGCCCGCGCGGCGATGTACGACAGTTACCACTTCATGTGGCCGGTGCAGCCATCCGCGGAGGCGATCCCCAGTTCTCGCGACGTGTCCGGCATCGAGGGTCTGACGACGTACGACGTGGTGGGCCCGATCTGCGAGTCGAGCGACTACCTGGCCCGGGGCCGGTCGTTGCCGGCGTTGACGGCCGGGGACCACTTCGCCATCTTCACGGCTGGCGCCTACGGCATGTCGATGACCAGCAACTACAACAGCCAGTTGCGCCCCGCCGAGGTGCTGGTGCACGGCGACCAGGTCTCGTTGATCCGTCGGCGGGAGACATACGACGACCTGGTGGCGCTGGAGCTGCTCGACGACGGTAGCGACCGGGACGGCTGATGAGCAACGACGTGTCGGTCACGGCTTTGCGGTCAGTCCGCGAGATCGGCGAGCAGGTGTGGAACGGCCTCGCCGAGGGTGAGGGGTTCTACCTCGGTTACCCGTGGATGGCCTGGGCCGAGACCGACCCGTCGTTCGTCACCACCTATCTGGTGGCCCGGGACGCCAGGGGTGCCACCGTGGCGGCGGTGGCGACCTATCTCTGGGCCGGCGCGAGCGTGCCGTCGATGAACCTGGCGTACAGCCCGGGTCACATCGCCGAGGAGAATCTGGAACGGCCGCTGTCGCCCGAGGAACACGCGGCGTTCCTGCCCGTGTTGCTCGTGGGTTCGCGGGCCGGCTATCACGGCGCTGTCGCGATCTCCAAGGAGTTGCCCGGCGACCGGCGGGACGCCGTGCTGACCGCGCTCTTCACCGCGGTGGAGGCGCTCGCCGGGCGGCTCGGGGCGGCCAGTGTCGCGCTGCTCTACACCCCTGCCGAGCACGTGGCCGCGTACCAGGCGGCCTGGCATCGGGCGGTCGGCCCGGCCGGCCGCGGTCCGGTGGCGACGATGCTGTCGGCCGAGGCGGTGTTGCCCGCCGCGGGCGGCGAGGTCTCCGATCGGGCCGCCGAGGCGGCGGACCGGCGGGAGTGGCGACGCGAACGCCGACGGTACGACGACGCCGTGGACCGGATGGAGACGGTCCGGCTCTCCGAGTGCGTGGACGTGATCGGGCCGCTGCTCGGCGCGACCCAGCGCAAGTACGGCGGCCCGGACACCGACGCCGACATGCACCGCTACCTCGCGTCCCAGGTGCCGGCGCTGGACGCGTACAGCCTGGTACTCCTGGAATTCGCCGGCGACGACGTGGTCGGGTTCAGCCTCAACTACCTGTGGCCCGACGGGGTGTACGTCCGCGCGGCCGGCTTCGACCAGCTGGCGGCGGCGTACTCGTACTTCAACCTGACCATGTACCGCCCGCGGGGTCTGGCCACGGAGCGCGGCCTGCCCCTGGTGCACCTCGGTGCCGGCACCTACGGCGCCAAGCGCGCCCGGGGTGCCGAGCCGAGGTGGACGGCAAGCCTGGTCCGACCTCCGGTGGACATCCCCGACGAGCTGACGCGCGCCTTCGCGATCGACGGCTCGGACTACCGGCAGGCGGTGCGCACCTGGGGCGGTCCCGTCCCCACCATCCCCTCACAGCAGGAAGGTGACCATGCACTATCGCAGGTTCGGTCGGCTGGGCTGGCAGGTCAGTGAGATCTCGTACGGCATGTGGGGGGTCGGCGGCGGCCTCCACGGCTGGACCGGTGTCGAGGACGACGAGAAGTTCGCCGCCCTCCAGCGGGCCGTCGACCTGGGCTGCAACTTCTTCGACACGGCCTGGGTGTACGGCCGCGGGCACAGCGAGCAGGTGCTCGGCGACCTGGTGCGGGCCAACCCCGGCACCCGGCTGTACGTGACCACGAAGGTGCCGCCGAAGGACATGCGGTGGCCGTCGACCCGGGACTCCACCCTCGATGACGTCTTCCCTCCGGAGCACATCGAGGAGTACGTGCACAAGAGCCTGGACAATCTCGGGCTGGAGTCGATCGACCTGCTGCAACTGCACGTCTGGGAGGATTCCTGGACGGACGACCCGCGCTGGCGGGACACGCTCACCGGGCTGCGGGACGCGGGCCTGATCGGCGGGATCGGCATCTCGGTCAACCGTTGGGAGGCGTGGAACGGCGTACGGGCGATCGAGACCGGGCTGATCGATGCCGTCCAGGTCATCTACAACATCTTCGACCAGGATCCCGAGGACGAGTTGTTTCCGGCGGCCACGGCACAGGACGTCGCGGTCATCGCCCGGGTTCCGTTCGACGAGGGCACCCTGACCGGCACGTTGACCCTGGAGTCGACGTGGCCGGAGGGGGACTGGCGCAACTCGTACTTCGTGCCGGAGAACCTGGCCGAGAGCGTCGCCCGAGCGCAGGTGCTGAGCGAGGACCTGCCGCCCGGGATGCCGATGCCGGAGGCGGCGCTGCGCTTCATCCTGGCGGACCCCCGGGTCTGCACCACCATCCCCGGGATGCGGCGGATCGCGCACGTCGAGAGCAACATCGCGGTGAGTGACGGGAAACCGCTGGAGCCGGAGGTGCTGGCGACGCTGCGTCGGCACCGCTGGTCCCGTCAGCCGACCTGGTGGTCGCAGTAGCGGCACTGATTCGGATGGGCGGTGACCAGGCGTCGGCGAAATAGGCATTGATATTTACAGATGTCTATGGCTAGGCTCCTGGCACCCCCTTCCAGATCGGAGTCAGCGATGACCTCACGACTCAGTCGAATCGCGGTAGCGATGCTCGCGACCGCAGGTGCCACCCTCGCCGTCACGGTCGCCAACCCGGCACCCGCGTCGGCCGCGATGACCATCTGCTACAACACCAGCCAGGCAGGCAACTACGCCGGCACCGCCAACCAGGCAGCCTCGATCTGGAACAACGCCACCGTCAACCTGACGCTCTCCGCGAACTGCGGCTCCAACCTGCGGATCTACCGGATCACCGGCGGCGGCTCGTACGCCGTGCGGACCAGCCTCGGCAACGGCCGGGTCTACATCGACACCCAGCAGGCCGCGCAGTACAGCCCACTGCGGATCATGACCCACGAGATCGGGCACATCCTCGGCCTGCCGGACAACTACAACGGCAACTGCGCCCTCCTGATGTCCGGCGGCAGCGCCGGCACCGGCTGCACCAACCCGTACCCGAGCAGCGCCGAGGCGAACCGGGTCAGCAACCTGTTCGCCGGCACCCGCATCGCCACCGAGCGCAGCACGGACAGCGCCGGGGCGGACATCTTCCGGGACAGTTGGCCGAGCGTGCTCACCCCGGTGAGCTGATCGACCAGGCACGTCAGAGGGGCCGGCCTCGGGGCCGGCCCCTCTCCGCGTTTCCGGGCGGTCAGCTCGGCAGCGGCGTCAGCCGGGTACGCGGACCGGCCCGCAGCACACCGGACGGCAGCTTCTTGCCGAGCAACTCCTCGGCCAACTCCGCCACCTCGATCAGGGCGGCCAGGTCGATGCCGGTGTCGATGCCCATGTCGTGCAGCATGTGCACGGCCTCCTCGGTGGCCAGGTTGCCGCTCGCCCCCGGCGCGTACGGGCAACCACCGAGGCCACCGACACTGGCGTCGAACTCGGTCACCCCCAGCTCCAGGGCGGTCAACAGGTTGGCCAGGGCGGTACCCCGGGTGTTGTGGAAGTGCAGCAGCACCGGCACGTGCGCGTTGCGGTCGCGTACGGCGGTGAGCAGCTCGCGAACCCGACGCGGCGTGCCCATTCCGGTGGTGTCACCGAACGCCACCCGGTCCGCGCCGTCGCGGACCACCCGGTCGACGATGCCGGCCACCCGCCGCGGGTCGATGTCCCCCTCGTACGGGCAGCCGAAGCTGGTCGCCACGATCACCTCGACCCGCGCGGACGCCCCGTGCAGCAGGTCGATCAACTCGGCGATGTCGTCAAGCGACTCGTCAGTGGATCGGTTGACGTTGCGCCGGTTGTGGGTGTCACTGGCCGAGACCACCACCTCGATCTCGGTGAAGCCGGCCGCGAGGGCCCGCTGGGCGCCCCGGGTGTTCGGCACCAGCGCCGAGTAACGCACCCCGTCGACCTTCACCGCCCGCTGCCACACCTGGTCGGCGTCGGCCATCTGCGGGATCGCCAACGGGTGCACGAACGACACCGCCTCGATCCGGCGGACGCCGGTGGCAGAGAGCGCGTCGAGTAGCCGCACCTTGGCATCGGTCGGGATCGGGTCCTCGTTCTGCAACCCGTCCCGTGGCCCGACCTCACGGATCGAGACGGAATCTGGAAAATCGCTCATCGGTCACCTCGCTGTGACGTGGAATCGGGGCAGAGCAGAGGGCGGGCGAACCAGTCTTGCCGCGCGGCCGGACAACGGACCGCCCGGCTCAGCGCATACGGGAGACGATGCCGGTGTCGTAGGCGCCGGAGCGGAACTCCGCATTCTCCAGCAGCTCGCTGAAGAAGGGGACGTTGTTCTTCGGCCCCTCGATGTGGAAGGCCGCGACCGCCGTCTTCGCCCGTTCGAGCACCTCGTCCCGGGTCGCGCCGGTGACGATCAGCTTGGCCAGCAGGCTGTCGTAGAACGGGGTGACGGTATTGCCCTCGGTGTAGCCGGAGTCCACTCGGACCCCCTCGCCCGTCGGCTCCACCCACGTCCTGATCACGCCGGGGCCGGGCAGGAAGCGCTTCGGGTCCTCCGCGTTGATCCGCATCTCGATGGCATGGCCACGCGGGGTCAACGCGTCCGGGTCGAACGTCGGCGCCAGCCCGGACGCCACCCGCAACTGCTCCTCGACCAGGTCGATGCCGTAGACGTACTCGGTCACCGGGTGCTCCACCTGAAGCCGGGTGTTCATCTCCAGGAAGAAGAAGTCGCCGGTAGTCGGGTCGAGCAGGCACTCCACCGTCCCCGCGTTGCGGTAGCCGACCGCCTCACCCGCGCGCACCGCCGCCGCCAGGAAACGCTCCCGCAGCTCCGGCGAGACCGCCGGCGACGGCGACTCCTCGACCAGCTTCTGGTTACGCCGCTGCACCGAGCACTCCCGCTCACCGAGCGCCACCACCCGGCCGTCGGCCAGGCCGAGGATCTGCACCTCGACGTGCCGTACCCGGGGGAAGTACCGCTCGATCAGCACCGAACCGTCGCCGAACATCCGCTCGGCGAACGCGCGTACCTTGTCGTACTCGGTGCGCAGCGCGGCCTCGTCGACGGCCACGCCCATGCCCATGCCGCCACCGCCGGCCGCGGCCTTGACCATCACCGGGTAACCGATCTCGGCCGCCGCCGTCACGGCCGCGTCGAGGTCGGCCGCCGGTTCGGTGGTGCCGGGCGCGACCGGGACGCCGGCCGCCGCCATCAGGTTCCGAGCATTGATCTTGTCGCCCATCGCGGTGATCGCGTCCGCGCCGGGCCCGACCCAGATCAGGCCGCTCGCCTCGACGGTACGGGCGAACTCGGCGTTCTCCGACAGGAAGCCGTACCCGGGGTGGATGGCCTGGGCGCCCGTCGACTTCGCGGCGGCCAGGATCGCCTCGGTGTTTCGGTAGCTCTGCGCCGGGTTCGGCGGGCCGATGAGGACCGCCTCGTCGGCCTCGACGACGAACGGCAGGTCGGCGTCCGCCTCCGAGTACACCGCTGTCGCGCGGATGCCGAGGCGCTTGGCGGTACGGATGATCCGACGGGCGATCTCGCCCCGATTGGCGACCAACAGTGACTCGATCATGTTTCCTCCCGGCGTCCGGATGGTGGGACGAATGTCAGGGAATCATGACCGGCCTGCTTCTGACGAGTCGGCTCAGGCGAGCAGCGCGGCGAGGGCCGCCCCGCGCAGCAGCTCGGCGCGACGCCGCCGGTCCACCTCACCACCGAGGAACGGGGTCGAGTTCATCAGACCGAACGCCGCGTGCGCGAGCACCCGCGCCTCCCCGTCGGGCATGCCCGGGTGCAGCGCGGTGAGCACTGTCACCCACTCCTCGACATAGAGCCGTTGCAGGCGGCGGATGCGCCGCCGCGGCTCCTCCGGCAGGCGGTCCAACTCGTGCAGGTGCAACGCGATCACCGCAGGGTTGGCCAGCGCGAACTCGACGTGGAAGTCGATCAGCGACTCCAGCACCTCGCGCGAAGCGTCCGGGTGCCCGGCCGCGCGTTCCCGCCCGCCGACCAGCAGCCCCTCACACACCGGGATGAGCGCGGCGGCCAGCATCGCCTCCTTGCCGGCGAAGTGGTGGTAGAGCGCCGGACCGGTGACCCCAGCGGCCGCGCCGATGTCATCCATCGACACACCGTGGTAGCCACGGGCGGCGAACAGACCAACCGCGATCTCCAGAATCTCGTCCTTGCGGGACCTGCGCCGGCCCGCACCCGCCGCGCCCCGTGCCTGCTGCTCCACCGTCACCGGGCAAGCCTAGACCGCGAACCGGCAGTGGTGGTTGCCGGTGAGTTTCGCCCGCACCGGGTCGGGCCGCCCCTGACCTGGCCGGGGGGCGGCCCGTTCCGGGTCAGTCGTCGTCGTCCAGGTCGTGCTCCGCACGCAGTGCGGCGGCCTCCGCGGGCCGATCGAGCAGATCCAGCGCACGAGCCAGCAGCCAGGCCGTCTGGCGGACCGGCTGCGCGTCGGCCGGCAACCCACCGAGCACCCGGCGCAGGAGCACCTCCGCCTCGGCCGGGCGGTCCAGGCGTAGCAGCAGCTCACCGGCGAGGCGCTCGGCCATGGCGGCCTCACTGAACGCCTCGATCGACCGCAACCGGTCGGGCACCCCGTCGAGCCGGCCCAACGCCTCGTCCAGTCGACCCTCCCCGGTGAGCACCCGTGCTCCGACCTCGGCTGCCATCGCCAGCTCGTACGTCACCGATGGCTCGGCCTGCCCGGCCAACGTCCCCGCCACCGCGTCGACCACCTCGACGGCCCGCAACGCCGCGTCCCGGTCGTCGGCCCAGAGCCAGGCGTACGCCTCCCGTCGCCGGGCGCGCAGTTCGTCCAGTGGCAGTTCGCCACGCCGGTACTCCTCGGCCGCCGCGGCGAACCGCTCACCCGCCACCGCGTCCCGGTCGGCCTCGAAGAGGATCCCGCCGGCCTCCTCCAGCACCTGCGCCCGGTAGGAAAGGTTGTCCGGTCCGTCCAGGTTGACGGCCAACTGCTCCAGCAGTGCCAACGCCGGGTCAACCTCGCCGAGCCCGGCATAGACGCCGGCCAACAGGTGTCGGCAGCGGTCGGCCTCGGCCTGGGCGCCCATCCGGTCCAGACCGAGCACGGCCTCCTCGGCGACCTCGGCGGCCTCGGCGAGCCGACCCACCACCTGGTACGCGTTCGCCAACTCCCACCGCAGGAACGCATCCCCGCCGGCGCCCTGCTCCACGCACAGCGTCACCGCCTCGACGAAGTCGTCCACCGCGTCGACGGCCCGGCCGGCCGACTGCAACGCCCGAGCGCGGGCGACTCGGACCGGCAGCTCCGCGTCCGCCGATGCCGCCTCCAACGCCTCGTCGCAGGCAGCCACGGCGTCCGCCGAATCGTCCGCCATCCGCGCATGGGCCAGGCAGGCGGTCACGATCACCTCGCCGACACCCAGCTCACGGCCGAGCTGGCGAGCCTCGTCGACGGCGGCGCGGGCCTCGTCGACACGGTCCGACTGCTCCAGCAGGTGCGCCCGGTACATCGCGATCCGGGCCAGCAGATGCCGGTCGCCGCCCGCGTCGGCAGGTACCCGGTCGAGCGCGGCGAGCGCGTCCGCCCAGCGTTCCCGCTGCAGCAGCGCCGACGCCATCCGGACGTGTCCGCCCGCCCGCTCCCGGGCGTCGCCGGACCGGTCCAGGGCCTCGGCCGCCTCGCGGGCCAGCATCAGCCCCTCCTCGGCGCCCTCGTCGGACCGGGCCAACAGCACGCCGAGCCGCCCGGCGACCACCTGGGCGGGCACGTCCTCGCCCACCTCCCAGTACAGCTTCAGCGCCGCCCGGTTCAGCTCGACGGCGCTCTCGAAGTCTTCCTCGTCGGCACGCTCGCCCGCCCGCAGCGCCAACCGCTGCGCGGACGTACGTGCGGGCAACTCGGCGGAGCCGAACCGTTCGTCGAAGGCGACAAGCGCCGCCCGGAAGGTGGCCTGGTCGTGTCGACCCCCGCTCTGGACCGCCAGGTCCAGCAGTTCGTCGGGGCCGGCGTCGGTGGGCAGGTCGACGGTGGGTCGTCCACCCTTGCCGGACCGCACCCGCTCCGCCCGCTCGGCGGTCCGACCGACCGGGCGGCGGACGCTCGCCGACAGCGGCAGATGCTCCCCGCTCGCCCGCACCGCCAGCCGACGGGCGACCCACTCCGACTGGTGGGAGGTGCCGTTACGGGCGTCGAAGCGGACGGCCAGACCGGTCGCGGTCTCGGCCAACTCGTCCGCCAGCGCCGCCGCGGACACCTCGGCGGCCGGGCGGCCCTCGGCGGCCCGGCGGTACACGGTCGACCCGCCGGCCTGACGCAGTGCCGCGGCGGCGACCGCCGCGAAGTGCATGGCGGCGGCCGGCGACGGCGCCCGGTCCAGCCAGTCCAGGTGCCGCTCGACCAGCTCGACCGCCCGCGCCTCGTTGCCGGTCACGGTGCAGAACTCGACGTGGTCCCCGATGTCCCACAGGTTGGCGAGGTTGCCGCGCAGCCGGCGGTACGCCTCCCGGTGCGCGTCCCGCGCCTCGTCGCCCCGCCCGGTCCGCAGGTACGGCAGGAGCAGCGCGGTGAGGATCGACTGCGGCTGCTCGTTGCAGTTGAGCCGACCGGCGAGCACCGGCTCGGCCAGCTCCACCGCCTCGGCGTCCCGTCCGGTGTCGGCGAGGTAGCCCACCTGACTCGTCGGGTCGCAGCCGGCGCAGTCGGAGAGTTCGTCGCGCGGGGTGGTCTGCCAGAGCCGGTACCAGTGCGCGGCCGCCTCGGCGTCGCCCACGTGGTCGGCGACCCGGAACCGGTGCTTGTGGACGGCCTGCAGGCTGTGCCCGCCGGCCCGGTAGCGGCGTTCCATGTCGTCGAGCACGGCGTACGTGCGGTCGAGCGGCACCTCCGGGAAGTTCAGCAGGCCGTTGACCATGTACTTGAAGTGCCAGAGCAGATTGTGCAGGTGACCCTGGTGGTAGGGCTGCGGGTCACCGTCGAACTCGGACAGGCACCAGGAGAAGGTCACGAAGGACTTCGCCGGCTCACCGCCGTAGATGAAGCCGGTGGTGGCCTGCATCCGGGTGACGAACGCGAGATGCCGGTCGTCGGCGGCGTCCACCCGGCGCAGCAGTTGCTCCAGCGCGGCGATCTGACCCGCCCCGTAGGGCATGTCGACGACCCCGCGCAGCACCCGCCACAGATCCTCGTCGCTCATGCTCACTCCCGTCCCGGAACAGCCCGGCCGAGCAGGCCGAGGAAGGAATCATTCAGCAGCGCGGCGTCGGCCGCGCGGATCGGATGGTGGCCGAGCAGCAGCGCCTGCCCGTACAGGGCCTCGACGGCGAGACCGACCAACTCCGGGTCGCTCAGCGAGGCCACCCGTCGTACCAGCGGGTTGCGGTGGTTGAGCACCAACTGCGGGCGGTCCGGCGGGGCGGTGGCGGCGAGCGCGTCGAGCACCCCGCCCCACAGGTCGTCGGCCCGGTCGCGGCTGGCCGCGAGCTGGTCGTTGAACGCGGCCGTGCGGCTCACCAGGTAGAGCGCGGGCAGCGAGACCGGCTCGTACGCCCGGATGACCACCTCGCAGCCGGACCGTTCGACGGCCCGTTGCGCCGCGGTGAGGAACGGGCGCAGCATCAGTTCGACCTGCGGGTCGAGTGCGTCGAAGCGGGTGGTGAGGTCGCTCGGTTCCAGCCGCTCGATCAGCACCGACCGGTCCACCACCGGCAGCCGCTCGATCAGCTCGGTGTCGTACGTGTAGCCGGCGTTGACCACCGCCAGGTCCTGCGCGGCGGCCACGGCGGCGAGCTGACGGAACTCGTCGAGGCTGGCCGCGTAGCGGACCACGCCGTAGCGCTCGCGGAACTCGGCGAGGGTGAGCGTGCCGACGTTGCTGTCCATGGGCCACCACCTGTCGACCAGCCGGAGCATCTCGTCGTCGTGCAACGCCAGGGCCTTCACACCGAGGTGGTGCACCTGGAGGAACTGCGCCAGCCGGTGCGGGTCATGCCGCGCCAGCCGGACCAGCCAACCGCGCACCTGGTCGCCGAGCGCCTCGCGGGTCGCCGTCAGCAGCGTGTCCTCGTAGAGGGCCTCCCGGCTGGCGGTCGGGCGCAGCTCGGTCGCGTCCACCACGCAGTGCGCGAAGAACGCCCACTCGGGCAGCAGCCCGTCGGCGTTCTCGGTGAGCAGCATCCGTTTGAGGTAGACGCGGTGCCCGGCCCGGGCCGCCGGGTTCACCGGGGTGGGCAGGATGACGGCGACGCCGGTCAGCCCGGCCTCCGGCACGGCCAGCGGCAGGACGTCGAACGGGTCGACGCCGAGCGTCTCCCGCGCGTACCGGACCAACGCCGCGCGGTCCAGCGGCGCACCCGGCGTGGTCGGCCACGGCGGTGCCCCGGTGGTGGTGACGACGTCGCCGACGCGCACGGTGACCGGCAGCAGCGCCCCGAAGAGTCGGGCCAGGTCGGTGACGGTCGGGGTGGTGAACCACTGGTCGGCGTCGCGGCGGGGCACCAACGTCACAGTGGTCCCCGGCTCGGCGCGGGCGGCCTCCGGCGGGGCCAGCGTCACCGCGTAGCGACCGTCGGCGTACCCGGTCCAGCGAACGGTCGGACCGTCGCCCTGCCGGGTGAGCACCTGGATCTCGTCGGCCACCAGGAAGCAGGAAAGCAGGCCGATGCCGAACTGGCCGAGAAACTCGTGCCGGGAGAACCCCAGCTCGTCGCGCTTCGAGCTGCGGCCGATGGTGGCCAACAACTCGTGCACCTGCGCCTCGGTCAGGCCGATGCCGGTGTCGTGTACCCGCAGCGTGCCGTCCCCGGTGCGGTCCGGTGTCTCGATGCGGACCAACGCCGGCGCGTCGGGCTCGACCGCACGTCGGGCGGTGATCGCGTCCACCGCGTTCTGGAGCAGCTCGCGGACGTAGACCCGCGGGCTGCCGTAGAGATGATGGCTGAGCAGATCGACCACGCCACGTAGGTCAACCTGGAAAGAGTGGTCCACGCCTGATTTCTCCCCGGTCCAATGCCGGCGCCCACCGTACCGATGATCACCGACCGGCGCGTCCCTCTTTCGTCCGGCGGCTTGACCCTCGACCCGGTCGAACCCGCACGGTCACCGGATGACCTCTCCTGCTCTCGGTCGAAACTTCCGGCTGCTCTGGTCCGCCGCCGTCTCGTCGAGGCTCGGGGACGCGCTGCGTACGCCGGCACTGGCCCTACTGGCCGCGACCGTGACCCGCGACCCGCGGATCATCGCGGCGGTCACCGTGGCCGGTCAGTTGCCGCCGCTGCTGTTCGGCCTGCTCGGGGGCGTGTACGCGGACCGCTGGGACCAACGTCGGACGATGGCTCTGGTCGACGGGGTACGCGCCATCGTGGTGGCGGCGCTGGCCGTGGCGGTCGCCCTCGACCGGGTCGGCGTCGCGGTGCTGCTGCTGGCCGCGTTCCTCCTCGCCGCGCTGGGCACGCTCTTCGACTCGGCGTCATTCGCCCTGCTTCCGGCGCTGGTGCCCCCGGACGCGCTACCCCGGGCGAACGGTCGGCTTCAGGCGGGGTCAGCGGTGGCCGGCGGCTTCCTCGGCGCGCCCGCCGCCGGTGTCCTGTTCGCCGTCGCCCCGGCCGTGCCGTTCGCCCTCGACGCCGTCACCTTCGCCGCCGCCGCCCTGCTCGTGCTGGCCCTGGCGCCGCTTCCGGTCGCGGTTCCCCGCGCGAGCACTCGACGCCGGTCCGTGGCGAGCGAGATCGCCGAGGGGGTGCGCTGGCTACGCGGCCACCGAACACTGTGGCGGGTCACCGTGCTCGCCGCCGCCAGCAACCTGGCGATCAGCGGGATCATGGCGGTGCAGGTGCTCTACGCGCTCGACGTGCTACGGGTGCCACCGGCCGGGTACGGCGTGTTCGCCGCCGCCGCCATCGTCGGCGGTGTGACGGGGGCGCTCGGGGCGGGTCGGCTCGCCGCCCGGGTCGGCACGGTGTCGACGCTGCGTGCGGTGCTCGCCGCGCAGACCGTGGCGTTGACCGGGTTCGCGCTGGCCCGCGATCCGGTGCTCGGTGGCCTCGCGTTGGCCGTCTTCGCCGCCGGGACCGTGGTGTGGAACAGCCTGTCGGCGTCGTACGGGCAGCGGTACGTGCCGGCCGGGCTGCTCGGCCGGGTCGGTGCGGCCCAGCGGATGGTTGGTCTGCTCACCGCACCGGTCGGGGCGGTGCTCGCCGGTCTGGCTGCCGCGGCGTACGGCACGGTGCCGGTGGTCGGCGCGGCGGCACTGACGTTCGCGCTTGTCACCCTGGCCGCGTGGCGGACACTGCGGACCGCGCCCAGCGTGCTGAGCCCCAGCGGGGCCGCCTAGCCGGACGCCGGCTGCCGGTGGGACAACCCGGACAGGCGTAGCGCGACCTTCCGGCGGGCCGGCGGCAGCGCGCCGAGCAGCCGGATCAGCACGTCCCGGGCGGGACGGCGGGCCGGGGAGACGGTCGCCAGTCGGGTCAGCCCGGCGGCGAAACTCAGCACGTCCTCGGCCATCGGCCGCTGCCGGGCACTGTATTCGTCGAGCAGCGATTCGGGGCCTCCGTCGAGCACGTCCGCCACCGCGGTGCCGAGGGCGACCGCGTCGCAGATGCCGAGGTTCATGCCCTGACCGCCGGCCGGGCTGTGCACGTGCCCGGCGTCCCCGGCCAGCAGCACCGGCCCGGCCCGGAAGGTGTCGGCGATCAGGTGGTGCACCCGGAACCGGGAGCCCCAGAGCACCTCGGTCACCCGGTCGGGTCGTCGCGCCGGGCCGCGCTCGTCGAGCAACCTCTGCAGGTACGCGGCATCCGGATCCGCCGGAGCCGTCGCCACCGCGGCCACCAACCGGACCACTCCGTCCGGCAGCGGCGCCCAGATCAGCGGACCGGAACGGGCCAGGAAGAGCGCCACCTCGTCGCCGGGCAGGACGCTGTCCACCCGCACGTCGGCGAGCACGAAGGATTCCTCGTCGCGGGGGCCGGTGAGGCCGATCCCGGCTGCCTGCCGGACGGTGCTGTGCAGACCGTCGGCACCGACCACGTACCGGGCGCGCACCGCCGCCCCGTCGACCTGCGCGAGCACCCCGTCGTCGGTCGGGCTCAGGCCGGTCAGCCGGGACGGCCGTCGTACCCGGACGCCGAGGGCGGCCAACTGCGCGGTGAGGACCTCCTCGGTGACCGACTGCGAGACCAGCAGCGCGTAGGGGAAGCGGGACGGCAACTCGTGGAACGGCACCGTCAGCAACACCCGGTCCCGGTCACGGACGGTGAAGCGCGGCGACCGGATGCCCTGGGCGACGAGCGGCGCCGCCGCGTCGATCCGGTCCAGCACCTCCAGGGTGTACGCGTGCACGACCGCCGCACGGGAGGTCGTCGGCGGCGCGGCCAGTTGGTCCAGCACGGTCACCACGATCCCGCGCCGGGCCAGCGTCAGCGCGGTGGCGAGACCGGTGGGGCCGGCGCCGACCACCAGCACATCCGTGCTCTCGGGCAGCATGGCCACCTCCGGAAACTGTTGCCAACGGGCGTTGGCAAACGCTTGTTGGCAACGCTAGGGCGCTGCTGATTGTGTGTCAACAGTTGTTGGCATACGGTCGTGGGCATGACAGCGTCCGCCCAGCCGACCCACCCCCGCCGCTCCGACGCCACCCGGGCGGCGATCCTGCGGGCGGCCCGGGAACGCTTCGCGGCGGACGGATACGAGCGCGCCACGATCCGGGCCATCGCCGCCGACGCCCAGATCGACCCGTCGATGGTCATGCGCTACTACGGCAGCAAGGAGGGGCTCTTCGCGGCGGCGGCCGAGTTCGACCTGCGCCTGCCCGATCTGGCCCCGGTGCCGCCCGCGCACCTCGGCGAGGTGCTGATCCGGCACTTCCTCGCCCGCTGGGAGGGCGACGAGACACTCGTGGCGCTCCTGCGGGCCGCCAGCACCAACCCGGGCGCCGCCGAGCGCATGCGGGGCATCTTCGCCGACCAGCTCACCGCCGCCGTGGCCAGGTTCGGCACCGATCCCGCGACGACCGCCCGCCGTGCCGGTCTGGTGGCCAGCCAGATCCTCGGCCTGGCCTTCACCCGTTACATCGTCCGCCTGCCACCCATGGTGGACGCGCCAGCCGAGGAGCTGGTCCCCTGGGTCGCGCCGACTCTGCAGCGCTACCTGACCGGGATGCCGGAAAACTGACCCAACCTTTTACCCCTCCCCGTGCGTCTGGCAGGTGACGCGCAACGCGACGGCCGGGAAGGGGGCGGATGGCACCGACGGGACACGACGGCCGGGACGGCTACCTCGCCTTCGTGGAAAACCACCAACACCGGCTGCTGCGTGCGGCCTATCTGATCTGCGGCAACCAGCATCAGGCCGAGGATCTGCTCCAGGACGCCCTGCTCAAGCTCGCGCTGCGCTGGGCGTCAGTCCAGAAGGGTGACCCCTCCGCGTACGTGCGGACCATCCTCTACCGGGATGCCGTGTCGTGGTGGCGTCGCCGACGGCGGGAATGGCTGAGCGCCACACCACCGGACCGGGTGACCCACGACCGGGACGGCGCGCTACGGCTGACCATGCACGACGCACTGAGCCTGCTACCACCCCGGCAACGGGCCGTCCTGGTGTTGCGCTACTACGAGGATCTGACCGAGGTCGCCACCGCCGAGGCACTCGGGGTGACCGTCGGCACCGTGAAGAGCCAGTGTCATGCGGCGCTGCGCCGCCTCCGCGAGGTCGCCCCGGACCTCGCCCGGGACGCCCGGCCACGGCAGGGCTCGGCCGATCTGGCCGCCGGCTTGGAGGTGAACCCGTGAACGAACAGGACCTGCGGCGGCTGCTGACCATCAGCGTCGAGGACGTTCTACCCAGCCAACCGGCAACGGCCGGTTGGGACCGGGCTCGGCGCAGGCGACGAACCCGACGGGCCGTCGGCATTGTCGCTCTGGCCGTCACGCTTGTCGGCGGTGGCGCGGTGGCGGTTCTGCGACCTCCAGACCCACCGCCGAATCTCTCGGTGGCGCCGACCCCGACCCCCGTCCCCACGCACGCCGATCCCGTGCAGACCCCCCCCGCCGAGCTGACCTTCGCACCCGATCCGCTCGCCCGGCTCGGCGGCCCGGCGACCGTGCCGCTCTCCGAGCGACCGGTCGAGCGGGCTCTGGCGCTGTTCCAGCCGACGGACGAGGAAAATCGCGCGGACGGCCCGGTTCGGGTGCTCGGCAACGACGGCGTGGTGCGCAGCCTCGACGTGGTGACGCTGCAACCCACGCAGGATGCGGGCTACAACGAGGCAACCGCCGTGAAGCCGGGCGTGCTGTCGCCGGACGGCCGGTCGGCGGCGTTCGCGCAGACCAAGGAACTGGTCATCGTCGACCTCACCACCGCAGCGGTGCGCCGGATTCCCCTCGACGGCTATCTGGAGCTGGTCATCTGGGCGAACGACCGGGTGCTGGTCGGGGGCGACGACCGGACGTACGCGGTGGACCGGGCCACCGGGGCGGCGAGCAGGATCGACGTGTCGGCCTGGGTCCTGGCCGCACCCGACCCGGAGGCCGGCCGGGAGGCGCCGCTGATCGAGCTGATCGGCGAACGAGATGGCTTGGAACTGCGGAGCCGGACCGCCCGCGAGGCGACGATCCGTTCCGAACAGCGGATCACCAGCGACGGACTGCCCTCGCCGTACCGGATCAACGAGTTCTACGGCCGGGGCTGGCTGCACGGCGGGCGGCTGGCCAGCGCGGCATGGATCACCAGCGGTGAGATCGACGGCGCCGAGGGTACGGCGGTGCTGGATGCGCGGACCGGTGCCGTGGCTCACCTGCTCGACCTGGGCCGGGAGCGCAGTAAGGGCTGCTGCGAGGTGCTGGGCTGGGACAACGAGGGATCGGTGCTGCTCCGGTTGGAACCGGCCGCGCTGGCTCGCTGGAACCCGGAGACCGGTGAGGTCACCGGCATCATCCGCGACCTGCGTGGCGTGATCGCGGTCGCTGGTTGAACGACCGTCCCCGCGCGACAGGGCAGCGCGCGGGGACGGTCCACACCACTTCGGCCGCTCAGGCGGCCACCTCACCGACGCCGCTCAGGCGGCCAGGCCACCGGGCTGGTCGCCCTTGACGACGGGCGCCCGGACCAGGTTGCCCCACTCGGTCCACGAGCCGTCGTAGTTGCGCACCTGCGGGTAGCCCAGCAGGTGCCGCAGCACGAACCAGGTGTGGCTGGACCGCTCGCCGATCCGGCAGTACGCGATCACGTCGTCGTCGGGGCTCAGCCCGAGCTGGTCGGCGTAGATCGCCTTCAGCTCGTCGGCCGTCTTGAACGTGCCGTCGGAGTTGGCGGCGGACTTCCACGGCTTGCTGACCGCGCCCGGGATGTGGCCGCCCCGCAGCGCGCCCTCCTGCGGGTAGTCCGGCATGTGCAGCGTCTCGCCCGTGTACTCACCCGGCGACCGGACATCGACAAGCGGGCGGCCGGCGGCGATGTGCGCCATGACCTGCTCACGGTAGGCCCGCAGCGGTGCGTCGGCGCGTAGCGGCACCGGATAGTCGGCACGGGGGCGGGCCGGCTTGTCGCGGGTCACCTCGCGCCCCTCGGCGATCCACTTCTGCCGCCCGCCGTCGAGCAGCCGCACGTCGGCGTGGCCGAATAGCGAGAACACCCAGAGGGCGTACGCGGCCCACCAGTTGAAGTTGTCGCCGTAGAAGACGACCGTGTCACCCCGGCCGATGCCCTTCGCGGCGCACAACTCGGCGAATCGCTCGGCATCCAGATAGTCGCGGGTCACCTGGTCGTTCAGCTCCAGGTGCCAGTCGACCTTGACCGCACCGGGAATGTGACCCGATTCGTAGAGCAGCACGTCCTCGTCGGACTCGACAACCACGAGGCCCTCGTCACCCAGGTGCTCGGCCAGCCACTCGGTGGTGACCAGCCGTTGCGGGTCCGCGTACGACTGGAGGCGGGGATCAGGATCGTTCGGCACAGACATGATCCCAAACTACGCCGCGACACGACCGGACGGCCCGGCATCAGGGATCGGGAACGACACATGTGGCCGGAAACGCGCCCGGCCCACCACCCGGGAGGATGATGGGCCGGGCCGCACACCGGCTCTAACTGCCCGCGGGCTGCTCGGCAACCCCGAAGAACCAGATGGCCGCAGCGGTCTCGACGCCGTCCTGGTTGACACCGACAACCTCGAGCATCGTCCAGCCGGCCTCCGTCGGCACCCAGGTCACCGACGCGCTGCCATCGGCGTTGGCCGGCACGGTGCCGGTCTGCTCGTTGAAGGAGTAGCGGTAGCTGACCGTGCCGGGCAGGACCGGGGTGAAGGTGAACACCCCGGGTACGCCCGGTCCGCCGCTCTCGGTGAACTCCTGGTAGACGGTCGCGGAGATGGTCGGCATGGTGAGGGCGCCCGAGAAGCGGTAGTTGGTCACCGGCGACTGGTTGCCGAGGGCGTCCACGCTCCACACGTCGAGTGAATTCGGGCCGCTGCGGGGGTTCAGGGACACCGTGGCCGAGCCGCCGGGGTGATCGGCGGTCACCCGGCCGGGAGCGCCGGAGTTGAGCTGGTAGACGAATCCGACAGCGTCCGCCGCGCCCTCGGCATCGAAGGTGAACCTGCCCGACAGCGCCGGTGCCGGCGTGCCGTCGGCCGGGAAGTCGGTGGAGGACACCGCCGGTGCCGTGGCCGGCCCCTCGAAGTCAGTACGGAAGTAGCAGACCGGACTCCACGCACTGGTGGCTCGGCTGTCCGCCGCCCGCACCTGCCAGGCGTAGACCCGGTCGTGCTCGAACAGGGAGGGGATATCCCGGAACCGGCCCAGCGCCCGCTGGTCGTCGCGGGAGAAGTCGATGCGTTCCACCCGGGCGTCCGGCTCGTCGACCGGCCAGAGTGCGAACGTCGCGGTGATCTCGTCCGTCCCACCGGTGTCGGTGCGGTCCTTGTCGTGCACGACCGCCGAGAGGTCCAGGGTTCGGAACGGCAGCACCTGGTACGGCTCGGTGACAGTGCAGTTCGTGCCGTTCGCCGTCTGCAGGTCGGTCGGTACGCCCGGCGGGTAGTTGTGCTCGATCGAGAGGCCCACCTGGCTCGCGTACTTCCGGGCCAGCTTCGGGTTCTTCTCCACCTTGACCGGGAGCCGGAGCGAGAGAGTGAGCGTCGACCTGCCCTCGGCGAGGGCCTGGCGCAGCCCTTCCGTGGCGTCGAAACCGACCTGGGAAGCCGGGCACCCGGACTCCGCAGGCAGCGCGGTGGTGTCGATACGCGCGAGGTCGACCGGGGGCTTCGCCCAACTGGAGCGCGAGGTGTACGCCTCGGTGCGCCACAACTCCACCTCGGGACGCTTGGCGCAGTCGCCGGCCCCGGTCTCCTTGGCGTTGAGCGTCGCGAGTTCGATGACCGCGCCACGATAAGAGGTGATGTCGAAGGTGAAGTACGCCCGCGCGGTGTGCGGGCGTCGCTTGCTGTCGACCCAGGTGCCGACGGACACGTCGCCGGCGTGATCAATGTTGATCTTCTTTGGGCGCTCGGAGTCGGTCCAGGCCCAGGAGGTGTTCTCGATGCGCACGTCGTTCGCGTTGGCCGGCGAGGCGGTCGAGACGACCACCAGCCCGGCGGCGACCAGCGTGGACAGTGCGCCGGCCAGCAAGGATCGCCCGGTTGATCTGGGCGACGTCGTACCAGATATGAGGGTCATCCGTCATCCGCCTTCCCCTGTTGTCCCCGTGCTCGATCGACGGGGGCAACGGAGACTATCGGGTGGGCACGACGTCGGGTGATCCAATAACTGGTCTACGTGGCGGGCCGGATGCCCTGTTCGGAGGCTCAATCGACGATCGGTCCGAGCAGCGGGCGCTTCGCCGTCACGGTGTCACCGGACGACCGGCCGGTCAGCCGCCGCTTCACCCAGGGTGCGAGGTGCCGACCGGCCCACCGCACGTCGGCGGCACGGGCAGCCAACCACGGCGACGGCGCTGGGTGCGGCGGGACCAGCAGCCACTCCTCGTCGCAACCGACCCCGAGCGCGTTCAACACCTGCCCCGCGACCCGCCGGTGACCGGCCGGGGAGAGGTGCAACCGGTCGGTGCTCCAGAGCATCGGGTTGAGGAAGGCGTCGTCGGCGTACAGGTCGACCATGATCGCGCCGTGCCGCTCAGCAGTTTCACCGACTGCCTGGTTGAGCAACTGCACCCGGGGTGCGACGAGGCGCTGGCCGGGAAGTCGGGCCATCACGTCGGCGAACCGGAAGAGCAGCACGTCCGCGCCGCCGGAACGCAGTTGCCGGACCACCTCGTCGAAGCGGGCCACCAGCGCGTCCGGATCGAAGGTGCGGCGCAGCACGTCGTTGCCGCCGGCCGCGAAGCTGATCAGGTCGGGCTTCATCGCCACCGCCGACGGCACCTGCTCGGCAATGACGCTGGGAAAGAGCCGGCCCCGGATGGCCAGGTTCGCGTACCGGAAGTCGGGGCCCGTCTCGGCGGCGAGCCGGGTCGCCACCAGGTCCGCCCAGCCCCGGAAGGTGCCGTCCGGGTACGCGTCATCCATGCCCTCGGTGAAACTGTCCCCGACCGCGACAAAACTGCGCCAGCGCACCCGCGCCCCCTCACACCACTCGTTGCCTGCGGCGACCAGTCTTTCACCGAGGGCGCGGTGGACAGTGCCCCGATCGGGCGACGTGGCGGAGGTCATGCAGCCCGGCCGATCGGTCCGGCCTGCGGAGCGGAGACCGGTCCGGCGCTACTGTCGCCAATCCGGCTGGCGGCGCAGTGTCGTGGCTCGCGCCCAGGACCCACAATGAGAGGCCGATCACCGGTCCGAGCAGCGGGGAGGACCCAGTTGAGCCAGGCAAGCGAGCCGAGCCCTCCGGGGCCGACCCCGGCGACGGCCACCTCGACGCGCACCGCACGGGCCCGCCAGCTCCGACTCGTCGGGCTCATCGTGGCGCTGGCCGTGCTGGCCGCCGCCCTGGTCCCGATCGTCCTCGCGACCGGCCCGCCAACCCGCGACGAGTTGCTGGAGCAGGCCGGCCTCAAGGGAAAGCAGCAACTCGTCATCGGGGTGAAGGACGACCAGCCGGGCATCTCGCAGCGCCTCTCGAACAACGTCTGGAAGGGCTTCGACGTCGACATCGCCTACCTGATCGCGGGCTACCTCGGCTTCGACCACTCCCAGGTGCGCTTCGTGCCGATCGAGAGTGAGGACCGGGCCCGTCGACAGGCCCGGGACAACGACGGGTTCGTCATCGTCGACCTGGTCATCGCCTCGTACAGCATCAACGAGCGGCGCAAGGAGGAGGGCGCCGTCTTCTCCGCCTCGTACCTGCACACCGAGCAGTCGGCGATCACCCTGAAGAGCTTCGAGGGGCAGGTGAGCAGCCTGGAGGATCTCCGTGGGCTGACGGTCTGCTCGCTGACCACCTCGACGTCCATCCAACGCCTCGCCGAGGCCGGCGCCAGGCCGGTGGGCCGAAACCGGATCAGCGAGTGCGTCCAGGAACTGTACGACGGCAAGGTGCAGGCGGTCACCACCGACGCGGCGATCCTCGCCGGCTTCGTCACCGCCGACCAGCCGGGCGACGACGGTCAACGCTTCCCGGTGACCCTCAACAACCCGAAACCGCTCCGGCACTGGGACATCGGCTCGTCGCCGCAGGAGAAGTGGGGCATCAACGTCGGCCCGAATCAGGCCCTGCTCGACCTGGTCGACCTCGCGCTCTACGAATCGGCCCAGGACGAGGAGAACTCCACCTGGGAGAACGCGTACAACGCCAACCTCCGTTGGCAGCAGGGATACAACCTCCCGCAGCCGGTCGCGGAACAGCAGCAACCCGAGGCGAGGAAGGTGGAGGTGCGACAGTGGCCGTGGGAGAGGATCGCGCTACCGACCCCGGCGCACCCCGGATCGTCACCGTCGCCGGCGAGACCCGCCGCCCGCGCCGGATGGCGGGGGCGCGGCAGGCACAGCAGTGGCTGCTGACCCTCCTACCCGCCTTCCCCGTCCTGCTCCTGGTGCTGCGACTGTGGCAGCTCAGCCACCAGGACATGTCCACGATGCTGCTGCTGGTGCAGTACGTCAGCCCGCTCGGTCTGCTCAGCGCCCTGCTGATCGCGCTGGTGTGGGCGTTCCCCGTCGTCGTGCTCGCCTTCGGTGTGCTCGGTCGGCTGCTGCGGCTCAGTGCCCCGGACCGATTCGACCCGGAACGGTCACTCCTGGCCTCCGGGACGGCACGCACCCCGGGCTGGGTGATCAGCGCGGCGGTCGCGCTGGGGGCGCTCACCTGGCAGCTCCGCTTCCTGCCGTCGCTACTGATGCTCGCCCTCTGGCTGCTCGCGCTGCGTACCCGCTATCTGCACCCGGACCAGCCGACCCGGGTCCTGCTGGTCAGTGTGGCGCTGCCCGTGGCGGCGGCGGTCCTGGCCTACAGCGTGCTGGGGCCGGCGATCTGGACGGCCTGCCAGCATCGCGAGTGGGCCACCGCCGCGCTGCTGGCGGTGCCGCCCGCCGCCACCGTGCTGCTCACCGGCCCGATCCCCGGCTGGATCGCCCCGGCGCTGACCCACGGCCTGGCGTTCACCGTCGCCACCGTGCTCCCGGTGGTGATGGGCGCGGTCTTCCTCCGGGTGCCGCTGTTGCCCACCGCCGCGATCGAGGTGGTGCCGAGCGAGTCGGCCAGGACGAGCCCGGCCGCGACACCCGCGACGGACGACGGCGCGCCGGCCGAGGGCAGCGGGGCCGGACCGTCACCCGTCGCCGCCGCTGACCCGGAGGTGGTGCTCGGCGCGCTCATCGCGGTCACCGACACGTCGACGATCGTGCTGGACCGGGCCGCCACCGTGCGGTTCGTGCCGAACGGTTGGGTCGAGTCGCAGGTCCTCTGCCCACAGGTGACATCGGTGCCGTACAGCCTCGTGTCGGTGCGTGGTTGGCCGGTGGAGGAGACCGCGCTGGACTGGATGATGCCCCGAAAGCCGGTGGCCGATCCGGACGTCCGCTGTGCGGGCCGACTCCCCAGCGCGCGGTGACCCGGACCCGACGGCGGCTGCGGCGACCTGCCGCTTGAGGGTCTGGTGGACCGACTTGTCCACGAGGTACGCAAGGAACGTGGGAACCTGGTGTAGCTGCCGCGTCACGGGGTAGTGCAGTCGGATCGACCGAAGACGTTTGCGGAGGCTCTCATGACCGGGTACCGGGTCAGTGACGTGATGACCAAACAGGTCGTGTACCTGCCCGCCGAAACCACACTGGACGAGGCGGCCAGGGTGATGAAGGAGGCGGACATCGGTGACGTGGTGGTCACCGACGGCGCAAACCTCGCCGGCATGCTCACCGACCGGGACATCGTGGTGCGGGCCGTGGCGGAGAACAGTTCTCCCGCGGCCACCACCATCGGCTCGATCGTCACCCGCGAGGTGGTCATGATCGAACAGCACTGCACGGCGGGCGAGGCGGCGGCGCTCATGCGAGACCGGGGCATCCGCCGGGTGCTGGTCTGTGACACCGACCGCAAGCTGGTCGGCATCGTCTCGCTCGGCGACCTGGCCATGCAGCTCGACCCCACGAGCGCGCTCAGCGAGATCAGCGAACAGTCTCCGACGGTGTGACGAACGGGTCGGGGGCGCGGTATGCGCCGCCGACCTGTTCGCGAATGGCCGGCGGTAGCCTCGACGCATGGCTGACATGCCGGCCCGACTGGCCGAGATCGTCGACGAGTTCGCTGCCGCGCCGCGCGACCTGGTGCTGGAGATGCTCCTGGAGTACGCGGACGTCATCCCGGTGCTGCCGGAGGGCTCCGCCGCACGCGAGGGCATGGAGCAGGTGCCCGAGTGTCAGACGTCGTTCTTCCTGCGTGCCAGGGTGACCCCGGAGGGCACCGTGGAGACGGTCTTCGACTGCCCGCCGGAGGCGCCCACGACCCGGGCGTTCGCCGGGATCCTCGCCGAAGGGCTGGCCGGCGCGAGCGCCGAGCAGGTGCTGGACGTGCCGGACGACCTCTACCAGCGGATGGGCCTGGCGCAGGCGATCAGCCCGCTGCGGATACGCGGCGGCACGGCGATCCTGGGCCGGCTCAAGCGCCAGGTGCGGGAACAACTCGGCTGACCGCGAGGTTGCCACCGATCATGGAGATCGAGATCTACGCGGACGTCATCTGCCCGTGGTGCTACATCGGCAAGCGCCGACTGGACGAGGCTCTCGCCAGTTACCCCGGCGAGGTGACGGTCCGCTACCGGCCGTTCCAGCTCGACCCGTCGCCGGTCGCCGAGCCGCTCCCGCTGGTGCAGGCGCTGGCCGGCAAGTTCGGCGGGCCGGAGCGCGCCCAGCAGATGGTCGCGCACGTGACCCAGGCCGCGGCCGCGGACGGGCTTCGACTGGACTACGACCGCGCGGTGATCGCCAACACCTTCGACGCGCACCGGCTGGTCTCCTACGCCACCGACCACGGTCGGGCGGCCGAGATGGTGGAGGCGTTGTACCAGGCGCACTTCCACAACGGGGTCGACGTGGGCTCTCGGGAGGCGCTGGCCACCCTGGCCGGCGAGGTCGGTCTGGATGCGGCCGACGCACGCCGCTTCCTCGACTCCGACGAGCGCGTCACCGACGTCGCGGCCGAGTTGGCCACCGCCCGGGATCTCGGCATCACCAGCGTGCCGACCTTCGTCCTGGCCGGAAAATACGCGGTCACCGGCGCACAGGAGGTGCAGACTCTGCTCGCCGCGCTCAGCGAGGTCGAGCAGCGCGAGGCTGCGGCGGGCGAGCAGCGCGAGGCTGCGGCACACTGAGCCACCGGGGCACCCGGCATCGATGATCATCGTGTTTCACGTGCAACAACATCGATGCCGGTGCCTGTTCAGGCCGGCCTGGCCAGCCCTTCCACGACCTGCGCGCCGGGCAGCGCGCCCAACGCCGGCCCTGGCAGAGCAATCTTGCTGTGCCGTACGCCCGACCCGATGATCACGTGCGGAGTGGCGATGACCCGTGCGTCCACCAGGATCGGCCACTGCGCCGGCAGCCCGATCGGGGTGATGCCGCCGTACTCCATCCCGGTCAACTCGACCGCGTCGGTCATCGGGGCGAAGCTCGCCTTGCGGACGTCGAGCGCCCGGCGGGCCACCCCGTTCACGTCGGCCCTGGTGGTGGCCAGGACGATGCAGGCCGCGTAGCGGACCACACCCTCACGCTTGCCCGCCACCACGACACAGTTGGCCGACACGTCCAGTCCCACCTCGTACGCCACACAGAACGCCGCGGTGTCGGCGAGTTCGGCGTCGATCGGCGCGACCAGCACGTCGTTGACGTCCACCGGCGCCTCGGCGGGCCACTGCGCGATGGCCTCCGCCACCGGCGGGGCGAGCAGGTCCAGGCGGGCGCGGGCGGGTTCGGTCTTCAGCGTTCCCATCACGGGTGCGATCCTCGCATCCGCGACGCTGAACCGCCCAGCGGCTCCCGGGCCGTTTCGGGACGCCACCGGCCCGGGCCGAACCGATCCGGTGCTCAACTGCCGGCGAGGAACGCGTTGTCGCGCAGGAACGACTGGTCCCTGGCGGCCGCCAACTCCTCCTCGCGCCGAGCCCTGGCCCGTTGCAACTCCAGGTCCTCCAACGCGTGCCGGACACCCAGCCGGATCACGCCGTAGAGGAAGACGAAACCGAAGACGTAGAGGATCACCGTGGTGACGACAGCGAACATGGCGTCACCGTAAGACGAACGTGAACCGTTCTTGTTCTCATTTCCGCCCCTATCCCCCGTACGTGTCGCGGACCTGGCGGACAGAACCAGCGAGAAACTGGCCCACTCAGCCTCGCCGCCCGCAGCGGTCGGTCAGGGACCCACTCTGACAACATCGGCGGGCCTGAAAGGACAAGTTGGCTCCCGGCGACCATCACCACGGCGAGCGGCAGGATCGTCAGGAAGTTCATCGCCCGCCATCCTCCTGGCCCCAACCGGGCCGGCCGCGACCGAATCCCCGGATCACCCGCCCGGTCGGACGGTTCCGGCCACCACGACGCGACCGGCCAACAGCGCTCCGAGCAGTGCCAGGCCCGCCGTCACCGCAAGAGTCGCCGTGTAACTGGCCGGGCCGGGCGCGCTCCCCGCGGCCAGGACGGCACCGGTCAGCGCGAGCACGGTCGCCGCGAAGAGGGAGTCGCCCAGTTGCAGGGAGGAGCTGTTGCGGCCCTGTTCACCGGGGGCGGACAGCTCCAGGGTGAGCACCGACAACGACGGGTAGAGCAGCCCCATGCCGAGGCCGGCCATCGCCCACCCGAGCACGGCGACAGCCACCGGCAGTTCGGGCCGGACGGCCAGCGCCACCGTGGCCGTGCCGACCGTGATGCAGCTCAACCCGGCGCGCGGCAGACTGGCCCGCGACGCCGGCACCGGGATCCGGCCCTGCAACCAGGAGCCGGCCGACCAGGCCAGCGCGCCGACCGTGAGGACCAGCCCGGCGGCGGTCGGCGAGAGGCCCCGCTCCCGGGAGAGCATCAACGGGATGACCACCTCGGCGCCGACGAAGGCCGCCGACGCCAGCCCGCGCAGCCCCACCACCGTGGGAAGCCCCCGGGCCGCCCGCAGGAACCCGGCCGGCAACAGGCGCGGGGCACAGACCAACAGGCCGACCACGGCAAGCGCGGTGAGCGTCAGGGCGGGAACGCCGCGCTGCTGCCCCCCGATGTGCAGCAGAGCGGCGCTCACCGCCGCCCCACACGCCCAACCGATCCGTCCCGCCGCGCCGGCCGGTGGCCGGGTCACGGCGCTCCGCCCCAGCGACCGCAGGCCGGGATGGATCAACAACACCGCCGGCACCGCCACCGCCGGCACCGCGAGGAAGACCCACCGCCAGTCCAGGTGCTCCACGATCAGGCCGGCCACCGCCGGCCCCACCAGCGACGGTACGACCCACGCCGCCGCGAACGCCGCGAAGATCCGCCGGTGCAGTTCCGGCGGGTACGCCTGCCCGACGATCACGTAGAGCGCCACCGAGAGCAGCCCGGAGCCGAACCCCTGCACCACCCGCCCGACGACCAGCACACTCATCACGGGGGCGGTCCCGGCGATCAGCAACCCGACCACGAACCAGGTGACCCCGTGCCACATCGGACCCCGGGGGCCTCTGGCGTCACACCAGATGCCAGAGACCACCATGGCCAGCACGCCCGTGGCGAACGGGCCACCGAACGCGATCCCGTACAGCGCCACCCCGTCGAGGCTGCGGGCGACGGTCGGCATCGCCGTACCGACCGCCAGCGCCTCGAACGCGAGCAACGAGATCAAGGCGACGCTGCCCACCGTCATGGCGCGCAACCGGGGTGCGAACATCCCCGGTACGGCCGGTGCGCCGGTGGTGACTGTGCTCGACATGACCCGAGCATGCGACTTCAACCTGGATTCAGGTCAATCACCGGCGATCCGGCACTCGTCAGGCGTCCTGTAGGGCCTGCCCGGCCCCACGCACCAGTCCCGACAAGTGCTGATCCGCCAGCAGGTGGCCGGCCGTGATCACCAGGGCGATCGGCCACTCGATGACCTGGAGTGCGGCGAGCACACCGAGCCCCGCGTAGTAGGCGACCTTGTCCGGTGGCGGCACCGCCACCTCGCCCAGCATCGGTAACGCCACCCGCCGTTTGTACATCCGGACGTTCTCGTGCGAGCCGTTCAGATGTCGCGTCAACGTGCTCATGCCGGCCTCCCCATGTCCGGTGATGGTCGTCGGATTCCACGGCCCACCCCGTCCATGCGCCGGCAACGACGCAAAGTTCCGCCACTCGGGGGGCATAACGGACGGCAGGTCGGGAAGCCAGGCCGCCGGACGTGAGTGCGGTGGGAGGACGAAATGTCAAAGGTCAGGACCAGCAGCAACAGGGAGTCGGACCGGCGTCCGTCCAGCCGTACGCCTCGATGACGGCGGCGGGTCGCGCAGCTGGCCGCATCCTGCCGTCCTTCGGCATGCCGCACCTGGTCGGCGAAGCGTCCCGAACTGTCGGTTCGGCCGCGTCCCGGCTGGCCCGCACGGCCGGGCTGACGCGGCGGCGGGTCTGGTCCCGGCCGGGCCGCCACCACATCGAGGTGCACGGTGTCTGCCAGGACGGCGGCAACCGGCTGGCCCGTCAGGTGGAGGGCGCGCTGGAGCGTCTACCCGGCGTCGCCTGGGCTCGGGTCAACGCCCCGTCCGGGCGGGTGGTGGTTGCCGTCGAGACCCCCGAGCCGGCGTTGCGCGACCTGATCGCCACGATCAGCCGGGTCGAGCGGACCTGTGACCACGAACCCGACCCGGAGATCCCGCCACCGCATCCACCTGAGGAGGGGCCGCGAACCCCCCGTACCCTTGGCGCGCTCGCCTCCGACGCGCTGGGCCTGACCATCTCGGCGGCCACCCGGATCCTGCCGTTCGCGCCGCTGCCCGGTGAGGTGGCCGGCGTGCTCGCCGCGGTCGATCTACAGCCGAAGCTGCACGAGTTGATCGGCAGACGACTGCGCTCCGACCCCCGCGCCGACATCCTCTTCCCGCTGGCCGAAGCGGTGGTGCAGGGCCTGACCGGCCGTTGGACGGGGATCGTCCTGGACGGCGCCCAGCGGGTGGTGCAGTGGGGCGAGGCGCGGGCGCAACTCGCCGCCTGGGAGCGGGCCGAGCCACGACTGACCGGCGACGCGGACCGCGCCACCGCCCGCTGGCCGGTCGTCGAGCGTCCCCGGCCGAAGCCGGACGGCCCGGTCGAGCGGTACGTCAACCGCATGCTCGCCGCGGGTGCGGCGGCCGGTGCGGCGGCAATGCCGTTCGCCGGGCCGAAACGGGCCATCGCGGTGGGCTTGTCGACGCTGCCGAAGGCGCCCGGCAGCGGACGCGAAGGGTACGCCGCACAACTTGGCTGGATGCTGGCCCGGCGCGGAGTGATCGCGATGGACCGCAGCGTGCTACGGGAGTTGGACCGGATCGACACGCTCGTGCTGGACGCCGCCGTGCTCGGCTCGGACCGAGGCGTTCTCGCCGATCTGGCGCCGGCGCCCGACGCGGACGTCGACCAGGTGGCGGAGCGGGCCTTCGCGCTGTTCGACCCGGAGGATCCGGCTGCTTCCCGCACCGCGGACGGCTGGCGGCTCGGACCGCTGGATCAGCTGCCCCGCACCGACCCGGGTGACATCCCGGACGGCGACCGGCTGCGCTCGGCCGGTGGCCAACTGCTCGGTCTCGTCCACGGCGACCGGCTCGCCGCGCTCCTGCGGGTCGAGCCGGAACCCGCGCCCGGCGTCGACCGCCTCCCGGCCGCCGCCCGGCAGGCTGGCCTGCGGCTGGTGGTGGCCGGCGGCGACGAGCAGCGGTACGGCTTCGCCGACGCGATGCTGCCCGGCGGCGACCAGCTGACCGAATCGGTACGCGCGTTGCAGCGCGACGGTTCCGTGGTGATGCTCGTTTCGGGGGACCGCAGGGCGCTCGGCGCGTCCGACTGCGGTCTGGGGCTCGCCGCGCCGGAGGCGCTGCCACCGTGGGGCGCACACCTGCTGGTGGGCGCCGACCTGCGGGTGGTGGCCCTCGTGGTCGAGGCGACCGGGGTAGCCCGACGGACGGCCCAACAGAACATCCGACTGGCCATGGCGGGCACCGGCCTCGGGGCACTGGGCGCGTTCACCGCTCCGCCGACCCAACTGCCGCACAAGGCGCTCGTCGCGGTCAACGGCGCGGCCGGGTTGGCCTTCGCGAACGGGGTCTGGCAGGCCCGCCGGCTGCGCGACCAGTCGGACAGCCCGGCACCGGTGGCGACCGCCTGGCACCTGATGCCGGTCCGTACCGTGCTGGACCACCTGCACACCACGCCGGACGGTCTGGCCACCGCGGAAGCACAGCGCCGGCACCACGACGGTGGCGGGAACGGCGACGCCGGACCGGGACGCGGCGGTCTGCTGCGCGCCTTCGTGGACGAGTTGTCCAACCCGCTGACCCCGGTGCTGGCCGCCGGGGCGGTGCTGTCCGCGTCGTTCGGCTCGATTGTCGACGCCGCGCTCGTGGGCAGCGTGGTCGGCGGGTCCGCCCTGATCGGCGCGGTGCACGAACGCAACACCGAACGGTCACTCGCGGAACTGCTGTCCCGTTCCGCGGTGACCGGGCGGGTCCGCCGGGACGGTGGCGAGCAGGTTCTCGCCGCCGAGGACCTGGTCCTCGGTGACGTCATCGCCCTGGAGCCGGGTGACTCGGTGCCCGCCGACTGCCGCGTCCTCGAATCGGTGGGCCTGGAGGCGGACGAGTCGTCACTGACCGGCGAGTCGCTGCCGGTCGCCAAGTCCAACCGACCGGTGGTGGCCGCCGCCATCGCCGATCGACACTCGATGCTCTACGAGGGCACCACCGTCGCCGCCGGGCACGGCACCGCCGTCGTGGTCGCGACCGGGTCGGACACCGAAGCCGGCCGCAGCCTGGCGCTCGTCCGGCAGGCCCCACCGACAAGTGGGGTGGAAGCCCGCCTCGGTTCGTTGACCAGCGCCGCCATCCCGTTGGCCGCCGGTTCGGCGGTGGCGGTGGCCGGCGCGGGCCTGCTTCGGGGCGTACCCCTGGCCGAGACGGCGGCGACCGCCGCGAACCTCGCCGTGGCGTCGGTGCCGGAGGGGTTGCCGTTTCTGGTCAGCGCGGCGCAGTTGGCCGCCGCCCGGCGGTTGGCCGAGCACGGCGCGTTGGTCCGCAACCCGCGCACCATCGAGGCGCTGGGTCGGGTGGATGTGCTCTGCTTCGACAAGACCGGCACCCTCACCGAGGGCCAGTTGCTGCTCGCCGGGGTCGGCGACGGCGTGGGCGATCGGTACGCCCCGGTGGACCGGCTCGACGACCGGCTCCAGTTGACGCTGGCCGCCGCGCTGCGCGCCACCCCCGCCGCGGCCAACCCGGAGGAGTTGGCGTTGCAGACCGACCGGGCGGTGCGGCGGGGCGCGGGCGTGGCCGGGGTGGTGGAGCAGTCCGGCGCGACTGGTTGGCGGGCTGCCGGCGGGCTGCCGTTCGAACCGTCCCGTGGCTATCACGCAAGCATCGGAGAGACCGACGGCCGCCTCTTGCTGAGTGTGAAGGGTGCTCCGGAGACGGTGCTGCCGCGCTGTTCGAACCGGCGCACCGACGGCAGGCAGGAGCCGCTCGATGACGCCGGACGCGCGGAGCTGGAGCGGATGCTCGCCAATCGGGCCGGAGCGGGAAACCGGATCCTCGCCGTCGCCGAGTGCCAGGTGAACGACCCGAAGGTGACCGACAACGACGTCCGAGGGCTGACCTTCGTGGGCTTCCTGGCCCTGGCGGACGGGGTCCGGGAGAGCGCCGCCCCGGCAGTGCGTCGCATCCGCCAGGCCGGCGTACACACCATCATGATCACCGGCGATCACCCCGCCACCGCCGAGGCGATCGCCGCCACCATCAGCGAGCACGACGAACAGCGGGTGGTCACCGCCGGCGAACTGGACCAACTGGACGACGACGCGCTCGCCGAGCGGTTGGCCAACACCGATGTGGTGGCCCGCTGCACCCCGGCGCACAAGGTGCGGATCATCCAGGCGTTGCAGAAGCGCGGACGGACCGTCGCGATGACCGGTGACGGCGCCAATGACGCCCCGGCGATCCGGCTGGCCGACGTCGGCATCGCTCTCGGCCAACGGGGCACCCCGGCCGCCCGCGCAGCGGCCGACCTGGTGGTCACCGACGACCGGTTGGAGACCATCATCGCCACCCTGATCGAGGGGCGGGCGATGTGGTCGTCGGTGCGGCACGCGCTCAGCATCCTGGTCGGTGGCAACCTCGGCGAGATCGCGTTCAGTGTGCTGACCGCCGCGGCCACCGGCCGCTCCGCGCTCACCGGACGACAACTGCTGCTGGTCAACCTGCTCACCGACCTGGCGCCGGCGCTGGCAATCGCGGTCCGGCCACCCGCGTCGGACCGCACCGACGCGCTGCTCCGGGAGGGTCCGGACACGGCACTCGGTGAGAGCCTCACCAGGGAGATCGGCCTCCGGGCGGCAGCGACCACGCTGGGCGCGACCGCAGGCTGGACGTTGGCCCGCTACACCGGACGCCGCCAGCGGGCCGGAACGGTAGCCCTGGTCTCCCTGGTCGGCACCCAACTCGGGCAGACCGTCCTGGCCGGCGGCACGAGCCCGGCCGTGCTGGCGTCCACGGCGGCCTCACTGGGCGTACTCGTCGTGGTGGTGCAGACGCCGGGGGTGAGCCAGTTCTTCGGCTGCACCCCACTCGGTCCGGTGGGCTGGACCATCGGGGCCGGCTCGGCGCTCGGCGCGACCTTCGCCAACGGCGCGCTCACCAGGCTGATGGAACACGTGCCCCAGGCCCGACCAGCGGGCGGCTCACCGGGCTGAACACCCCGGCGCCTGCTCACGGCTCGTCGGGGTAGCGGTCGGGCATGATCTCCCGGACCTCCTGCGCGCAGCGGCACGCGGCGGCAAGCTTGGCAGCCCACGCCAGCGCGTCGTCGCGGGTGGCCACGTCGACGACCGCAAACCCGCCAATGACCTCCCTGGTCTCCGGGTACGGACCGTCGGTGACAGTGCCGTCGGTGCCCACGATGCTCGCCTGCTGCCTCTCCAGGCCGGTGCCGAACACCCACACGCCCGCGTCCACGGCCTCCTCGACCACCGCGTGCGAGGCCTTACCCACGTCGGGCAACTCCTCGGCGGGGATGTGGTCCATCGAGCCGTCATTGAACGAGATCAAGTACCGCGCCATCCTTGTGACTCCCCTGTCCGGGCGGCCACCCTCGGCCGCCTCTCGTCTTCTCTACGAACGACTCGCCGCCGATTCGACGCTCCACCGCAAAGATTTGGCGGGATCTTCGCCGGCTCGGCGCTCGCCATGGTCGTCGCCCGAGCAGATCGCGCGTGAGTCTGCCCGTCAAGGGACGTGGCTTATCTGGGCGGGTGACTGGACCGTGTGGCTACCGGCCCACAGATGAGCCGCCAGCCTTCCGGCTGGCCCCTGGATCGCCGGGTGCGAACTACCCTGACCGCCATGACGACGATCGAGCAGCTTGAACGGGACGTTTGGCCGGACCTCGGCCCGGGCGCCACGTCTCTCGTGCGGCGTTGCACGAAGCTGCGGCGCACGCCGACCGGAACGGAAGCGGCTGGAATCTGTTCTGGCTGAGCTCATTGCCGATGCCCCGTCCGCCGACCCTGACCTTGAGCCTCACGACCTGGACCGGCCTCTTCGCGAAGCCATCGTGCGGTTCCTTGGCCCAGCCGGCCTCGGGCTGGCGTGATGACATCATCAGGTATGCCCGTGATCGAAGTTGTGCTCGGTGACATCACCAGCGAGGACGTCGACGCCATCGTTACCGCCGCCAATGAATCACTGCTGGGTGGCGGCGGCGTGGATGGGGCGATTCACCGCGCGGCAGGACCGCGACTGGCCCAGGCGGGTGCCGCGCTCGGACCCTGCGCCACCGCCGACGCAGTCGCCACACCGGCATTCGACCTCAACCCGCCAGTACGCCATGTCATTCACACCGTCGGCCCCGTGTGGGAAGGCGGTAGCTACGGTGAGGCCGACCTCCTGACCTCGTGCTATCGGCGTAGCCTCGAAGTTGCCGACGAGCTCGGAGCGCGCAGCATTGCCTTCCCGGCCATCGCCACCGGCGTGTACGGCTTCCCGCCCGCACAAGCAGCGAAGATCGCGATCTCGACAATGAGAGCAACGCCTACCGAGGTCGAGCGGGTCCGCCTGGTCGCCTTCGACGAAGAGACGTACGAGCTGCTGGCTGCGGCAGCGCAGGCGTGACCGGCTCAGCGGCCGACACCTGCGGTTGACGGCTGTTGTCGCGCGTCTCGCTGACCTGCTGACTGACGACGGCCAGCCCGACGGGCACCTTCGCCCAGGACCCGCTCGCCTCGCCCGGCACGATCGCGAACTTGTTTCGTACCGCAGGGACCGATGAGATCCGCATGCGACCGCCCCGGCAGTTCCCATCCTGAAGGTAGGTTTCGTCAATGGCATGCCGCACCAGTGAGCTCGTGCTCAAATGCCGCGACCTCGAGGTGCTCGCGCGGTTCTGGTGCGAGGTCCTGGACTTCATAGTGCTCGATCGCGAAGAGGGGGTCTACATCAAGATAGGCCCGCGCGAAGGGTTCGGCGGCCCGCAGCCGACGATCTTCCTCATCCGCAACGACGAAGCGAAGAGCGGGCACGTTCGGCTGCACATCGACGTCAACCCCACCGACCGCGATCAGGACGCCGAGCTCGGGCGCCTCCTGGCCGCCGGGGCCAAGCTCGTCGACATCGGTCAGCCTGCAGATGCGTCCTGGCACGTCCTCGCCGCCCCAGAAGGCAACGAGTTCTGCCTGCTCAAGCGCCGCCTCGACCCACTCTGACGCGACCGGCTGTCTGCTTGAAGCGGGGTCACCGAGTTCGTGCGCTACGTTGATCGAACGCCCGCACCGCGGCTGATTCCCATCGCGCACGAGCCTGACTACCGGACTGTCAAGATCGACCGCCTCGCCCCCGGACCGGCGCTTCGCCCCCCGGACTCGAGGTGGTGGCATGGCGTTTCCGATGATCCTGGTGCAACATGCAGCGGTGAAGTCGATCTACCGGACTCCTGCCGGCAGGGACAGCATCCGCCAATGGTGCGAGGAGCAGCTGAGTGCCTGGCCGGTCCAACACGATCGTCACGTGATTCGCGCCCAAGGCGAAGACACGCACGTCGTCACGGCAGGCGCAGGCCCCGTCACGGTCGTATTCGTTGCTGGGGACCGCTTCAGTGCGGCCGCCTACCTGCCGTTGCTCACAGCCTTGGCTCAGCGTTACCGGGTGGTCGCTGCCGATGTTCCGGGCCAGCCTGGATTGAGTTCCGGTGAATCGGGTGTCGCCGGTGGCCGTCTCACCTGGTACGGCTCATGGCTGGGAGAGGTCATCGAGGAAAGCACCGCCGGGCCGGTCGTGGTGTTCGGGCATTCGTTCGGCGGCGCTGTCGCGCTCACGGCAGATCACTCGCGGATTCACGGCAAGGTCGCCGTGGCTCCGGGAGGGCTGTGCCAACTCAGAGTCACTCCCCGTGTCTTGTTGGCGTTCCTGAGCTGGCTGGTGCGTCCACGGGCTGCTTCGAGCCTTCGTCTGCTGCGAATCCTGTCCGCTCCCGGCCGAGCGCCCCGCGCCGACCTGGTGGAGTGGATGACGTTGGTCGCCCGACACGCCCGTCCGGTGAGTTCCGATGACCTCGTACGGCCGCTGACGCGCACGATGCCGGTCGTGGTCGCAAGCGGAGACCAAGACGTATTCTTGCCGCCGAACCGCCTGCGTTCAGGGGCACAACAGCGGCTCCATGTTGATCTAGACATCATTTTCGCCGCCGGCCACCTGGTCACCGATGAGCATCCCGATCAGCTCGCCGCGCTGGTCGGCCGACTAGTCGACTGACGCTCAAGCCCTTCGCGCGTGGGCGGTACTTCGACGCCGACGCCAAAGCCAGAACCGGCGACGTCGACGCCGCGACGGTGGACCGCGCGTGGCGCTCGGTGACCTTTCAGGACTACGCCGAACGCTGACGGCTGTCGCGTGATCACGCTGACCACCGTCTTGGAAGGGCTGACCACCCAGCTCTCCAACGACGTCCTCGAATCGTCGTCGCGCCCGCACTTCGAGCTGCTTGACGTGATCCTCGGTTGCTGGCCCACGGATGGCCCGTGGTGGCGTTCGGGTTCAGTGGTCGTGACCGGCAGCGGGACGGATGTGTTCCCACTGCGGGTCATAGCAAATAAGGCCGTGGTCAGCGGCCATTTGTGCTGCTGCGGCTGAACCCTCGTCGGACCGGTTGAACGGGACCGTGAAGTAGACCATAGGGCCGGGCCGGACGCCTCATCGATGAGCCCGTTCGACAGGGGGTAAAGCTGTCCATCGTGGCCATAGAGGTCGGGCCATCGTGCCGCCACGGCATCGACGTAGGCGCGGATACGGAGTGTGGGCGGCTATTCGTCGTTCTCAAGCTTTGAGGGACGGCCCGGCACACTCGCGCCGACAGGCCTCCGGCCCCGACGGCCGCGACACGCCGCACGGACCAGCGCAGTCGCTGTGAGCAACTACTAGAAGTGGTCCTGCTTGGGGTGGGGGCGGAGGAGGCAGCCTGCACCCTGCCCGAACCCGGCCGCATCTGGCGGGGCAGTTTGATCAGCCAACGGCGAGGCCCACCTGGCTGTACTCGAGACCGAGATCAACCGGGGAAAGTGCTGGTGGAGCCCAGGGGACTCGAACCCCTAACCCCTGCCTTGCAAAGGCAGTGCTCTGCCAGTTGAGCTAGGGCCCCGTGGACGGCCGTGACGACGATCGCTCGTCGTGGCCGTCAGGCGTCAGCGCAGGTCGGGTGCGGTGGTCGCCTCGTGCCAGAGGGCACGCTCGTCACTCGAGGCCTTGATCTTGTTGAATACGACGGCGGCCACGCCGACAACGCCGACCAGAATCAGCAGCTTCTTGAACATGGGGCGACCCCTCGTGCTCGACTAACGTCGGACGACCGTGCGGTGGGGCTAGATGGAATCGAACCATCGACCTCAGAGTTATCAGCTCTGCGCTCTAACCGACTGAGCTATAGCCCCGCGTTGCGACGAGCAAGATTAACCCATCCGCTCTGCCGACCCCAAATCGGGGTCCGAGCCTGCGAACTGAGCCGTCGCCGCCTGCCAAAACCTACCCGAGTACGGGACGCCGGAGCGACCGCATTCCGCGGCGCCCCGGCGTCCCGGTCGCTCAGTCCCGCTCGGCGAGCGTCAGCTCGATCCCGCCGACGAGGTCGGCGCAGACGTTGTAGACGAACGCTCCCAGCGTGGCCAGCGCGGTGAACAGCACCACGTTTACCAGGCCGATCAGCGCCGAGCTGAGGATCACGCCCTTGGCGGTGATCTGGAAGCCGCTGGTGCTCTGCCCACCGCCGGCGTTGACCAGGTCACCCAGGCTCTCGTTGACGCTCTTGAACACACCCATCGCGTCCAGCGCCAGGTAGAGCACCGAGGTGGCGACCACCACGACGATGAAGAGCACCACCGAGACGGCGAACGCGAACTTCATCACCGACCACGGGTCGATGCGCTTCAGGTTCAGCCGCGCCCGGCGCGGTCCGCGGGACGCGGCCGAGCTGACCGACGTACGCGCGGCACGTACCGCATCACCGACGCGGGCAGCCCCGACCGCCGACGGGTTGCCGATGCCCGGCGGCAGGCCACCGCCGCTGACCGGGCGGCCGGCGGAGGAGGTACGGGTCCCGTCCGACGGCGGCTGGGTCATGCCGGGTGTGATCCGCGGCTGGGTGCCGGTGGACCCCGTCGACGCCGCCTGGCCGGGCCGAACGTTGATCGGCTGGGTGGTCGCCGGCCGGGCCGAGGGTGCCGCCGCACCCGAAGGTGCGGCGGCGGACGTCGGCGCCTCGGCACCGGACGCCTCGGTCCTGTCATCCTTGCCAGCGTCGTCGCTGGTCGGCTCCGGCGGGGGTGTCATGCCCGGGGCCCTGGTGAATTTCGGGGCAGGCGCGTCGGCGGGGACCGTCGCCCGGCCTACGGCCGCGCGGCCAGTCGCTGGTGTGCCGCCCATGGCGGCCTCCTCGTCGACCGGGTTGGCCGAGGTCCCCGTGTTCCCCGACTTCGCCTGTGTCTCCGTCATTCAACTAGTCCTGTTCGTCAGGCTCGTCGGCATTGCGAGCAATCGCCACGATAGTCACGCCGTCCGGGAGGTCCATCAGCTTGACCCCCATTGTGTTCCGGTCACGCGTACGGCGTACAGGCTTCACCGGAGTCCGGATGACACCACCGTTGCTGGTGATCGCGAACAGCTCGTCGTCCGGATCGATCACCACCGCGCCGACCAGACCACCGCGCCGTTCGGTGATCTTTGCAGTCAACACGCCCTTACCTCCCCGGCCCTGCACCGGGTATTCCTCGATCGGGGTCCGCTTCGCGTATCCCCCGTTCGTGGCCACCAGAACGTCCAGACCCTCCCGAACGACCTCCATGGCCAGCAGGACGTCGTCGTCCGTGAAGCGCATGCCGATCACCCCCGAGGTGGCTCGGCCCATCGGCCGCAACGCCTCGTCCGAGGCGTTGAACCGGATCGCCTGCGCCTTCTTGGAGACCAGCAGCAGGTCGTTCTCCGGCGCAACCAACGCAGCACCGACCAGCTCGTCCTCATCGCGCAGGTTGATCGCGATGATGCCGCCGGAACGGTTGGAGTCGAACTCCTCGAGCCGCGTCTTCTTCACCAGGCCGTTCTTCGTGGCCAGTACCAGATAGGGGGCTACCTGGTAGTTCGGGATCTCAATGATCTGCGCTATCTGCTCGTCGGGTTGGAAGGCAAGCAGGTTGGCCACATGTTGGCCCTTGGCTACCCTACTGGCCTCCGGCAACTCGTACGCCTTGGCCCGGTACACACGGCCCTTGTTCGTCAGGAACAGGATCCAGTCGTGGGTCGAGCAGACGAAGAAGTGGCTGACGATGTCGTCCTGCCGCAGCGTAGCGCCACTGACGCCCTTACCCCCGCGTCGCTGCGAGCGGTAGAGATCGACCTTGGTCCGCTTGGCGTAGCCGGTCCGGGTGATCGTGACGACCACGTCCTCGCGGGCGATGAGGTCCTCCATCGAGACCTCGCCGTCGAACGGGATGATCTGCGTCCGGCGGTCGTCGCCCCACTTGGTGACGATCTCGCCGAGCTCCTCGGAGACGATCTTCCGCTGCCGCTCCGGCTTGGCCAGGATGTCCTTGAGGTCGGCGATCTCGATCTCGAGCTTGGCCAGGTCGTCCACGATCCGCTGCCGCTCCAACGCGGCGAGCCGGCGCAGCTGCATGTCCAGGATCGCGGTCGCCTGGATCTCGTCGATCTCCAGCAGCCGGATCAGGCCCTGCCGGGCGTCGTCCACGGTCGGCGACCGCCGGATCAGCGCGATCACCTCGTCCAGCGCGTCCAGCGCCTTGCCCAGACCGCGCAGGATGTGCGCCCGCTCCTCGGCCTTGCGCAGCCGGAACGCGGTCCGCCGACGGATCACGTCGATCTGGTGCTCGACGTAGTAGCGGAGGAACTGGGCCAGGTTGAGCGTGCGCGGCACCCCGTCGACCAGGGCCAGCATGTTGGCGCCGAAGGTCTCCTGGAGCTGGGTGTGCTTGTAGAGGTTGTTCAGCACGACCTTGGCGACCGCGTCGCGCTTGAGCACCAGCACGATCCGCATGCCGGTACGGCCGGAGGACTCGTCGCGGATGTCGGCGATCCCGGCGAGCTTGCCCTCCTTGATCAGCTCGGCGATCCGCTCGGCGAGGTTGTCCGGGTTGACCTGGTAGGGCAGCTCGCTGACGACCAGGCAGGGACGGCCGCGCTTGTCCTCCTCGACCTCCACGACGGCGCGCATCCGAATCGAGCCACGACCCGTGCGGTACGCGTCCTGGATCGCGGTCTGGCCGACGATGAGGCCGTAGGTCGGGAAGTCCGGGCCCTTGACGATGCCGAGCAGCGCTTCGAGGGTGGTCTCCTCGTCCTCCTCCGGGTGCTCCAGGCACCACTGCACCGCCGCGCCGATCTCCCGCAGGTTGTGCGGCGGGATCTTGGTGGCCATGCCGACCGCGATGCCCTCGGAGCCGTTCACCAGCAGGTTGGGAATCCGCGACGGCAGGATCGTGGGCTCCTTGGCCCGGCCGTCGTAGTTGTCCTGCAGGTCGACGGTGTCCTCGTCGATGTCCCGCAGCATCTCCATGGCCAGCGGGTCGAGCTTGCACTCGGTGTTGTGGCTGACGAAACCGTCGGAGACGAACGAGTGGTCGTCGGTGTCGACTCGAACGCTGTATACCGCTTGGACGCCAGCCTCGGTGATCTGCGCTACCTCGGCGTAGTAGAACCGCCCGTCGACCAACGGCTCGACCACGTCGAGCACCTCGGTGTTAGTGATCCGGGCGGCGATCTCGTCGCGGTCCCGCTCCCACCGCTCGACCCGGTCCACGTTGTGCCGACGCAGCCAGTCCCGCTCGGTCCAGCGCTGCGCGCCGTGCTCGCGAATGAACTCGGCAACCAGCGGCACGTGGTCGCTGGAGAGCGCGGTGCTGCTCGCCGGCACCTGAGCCAACTCCGACTCCAGCTTGGCCTGCTTGCGGCCGAGGAAGCCGACGTGCGCGGCGAAGATCCGGGCGTCACGGCGGTTGGTGACCACGACCTTGATCTCGCCGTCGTCGTAGCGGGTCTGCCGGCTGATCACGCCGAACTCCAACAGCAACTGCTGAACCTCGCCAGCCAACCGCTCACTGCGGGTCGAGTACGAGATCTGGATGGTGTGCCGGGGCAGCAGCGAGGACGAGCCGTCACCCTCGAAGAGCGCCTGGAGGAAGGCCCGTTTGATCGCGGCCGGCCCCTGCCAAACGAACTCCGGAACGAACTTGTCAGCGCTGCGAGCGCCCACCAGGTCGCCGAGGAGGCTGCTGCGCAGCGCGCTGAGGTTTTGCACATCGAGTTCGTGCAGGGTGCTGCCCGACGCGATGACCCGCTCGCTGACGTAGCGGGGGCCGCCGACGGCCAAGTCGAAGGCCGCGAGAACGCGGACGAAGAACTCCCGGTCGACGTTGTTGAATCCCGCGCGGTTCTCGGAGACCCAGCCCTCGCTGACAAAGGCACCGGCGAGGACGGCGGCCTCGACGTGCTCCAACATCGGATAGCCGATTTCGTCCGGCACCGAGCGCTGTAGGACCACCCGGTCACCCGGAGAGATCTCGGCGAGCAGCTTCCAGAGCAGGGTCGGCACGCCGGCGACGTCCACCAGGCAGAGCACCGGGTGGTTGTGGGTGCCGGTCAGTTCGTACCCCTCGCGGGTGCGCAGCCGCAGGGTGGGGTGCTCGCCGGAGTGGAAGAACTTCGAGGCGCGGACCAGGTCGCCGTTGCGGTCGCGGACCTTGAGGTCGATGTCGGTCTCGCTGCTCGCCGCCGCGCCGGGCACGATGTCGCCGACCCGGACGCTGCCCTCAGCGGTACGAATCCGGACATCTGCCGTAATACAATATCTCATGGCGGCAGCCGGATCGTTACCCGGCGAGCCGAAGTTGCCGTTGCCGTCGACCAGCGGGTAGCGCAGCGACCACGACTGGGCCATCCGGACCAGGGCGTCGTAGATGGCCGAGTCGCCGTGCGGGTGGAACTGGCCCATCACGTCGCCGACGACCCGGGAGCACTTCACGTAGCCGCGGTCCGGGCGGTAGCCGGAGTCGAACATCGCGTAGAGGATCTTGCGGTGGACCGGCTTGAGGCCGTCCCGGACGTCCGGCAGCGCACGCCCGACGATGACGCTCATCGCGTAGTCGAGGTAGGAGCGCTGCATCTCCACCTCGAGCCCGACCGGTTCGATCCGGTCGTGCGCGACCACCGCGGCGATGGCCTCGGCGGGGACCTCGGGCTCGTTCGGTGTGGACTCGGGAGAATCGGTCACTGTATACCCTTATCAGACTCAGAGTCGTTTTCGTGCTGTGGATAACCGCTGTGGATACCGGCCAAGCTGTGGATAACTCTGTGGACCGCCGGATCGGCCGGGCGTTGCCCGGCCGATCCACCGCAGTCCGTCAGATATCCAGGAACCGCACGTCCTTGGCGTTGCGCTGAATGAACGACCGGCGCGCCTCGACGTCCTCACCCATCAGCACACTGAACAACTCGTCGGCGGTCGCCGCGTCGTCGAGAGTGACCTGACGCAGGGTACGCGTCGCCGGGTTCATCGTGGTTTCCCACAGCTCGGGATAGTTCATCTCGCCGAGGCCCTTGAAGCGCTGGATGTCGTCCGGCTTGGCGTTCGGCTTCTTCTGCTGGCGCAGCGCGATCAGACCGTCCCGCTCACGGTCGGAGTACGCGTACTGGGCGTCGTCGCCCTTCTTGTTCCACTTGATCTTGTAGAGGGGCGGGGCCGCCAGGTAGACGTTGCCCATCTCGACAAGCGGACGCATGAAGCGGAACAGCAGGGTGAGCAGCAGCGTCTGGATGTGCTGGCCGTCGACGTCGGCGTCGGCCATCAGCACCACCTTGTGGTAGCGCAGCTTCTCCATGTCGAAGTCGTCGTGGATGCCGGTGCCCAGCGCGGTGATCAGCGCCTGGACCTCGTTGTTCTTCAGCACCCGGTCGATCCGGGCCTTCTCCACGTTGAGGATCTTTCCGCGGATCGGCAGAATCGCCTGGGTCCGGGGGTCGCGGCCCTGCTTGGCCGAGCCGCCGGCCGAGTCACCCTCGACGATGAACACCTCGGACTCGCGAGGGTCGGTCGACTGGCAGTCGGCCAGCTTGCCCGGCATCGAGCCGGACTCCAGCAGCGACTTGCGTCGGGCCAGCTTGCGCGCCTGCTGCGCGGCGATCCGGGCCCGGGCCGCCTGGGACGCCTTCTGGATGATCGTCTTGGCCTCGGCCGGGTTGCGGTCGAACCAGTCGACAAGCCGGTCGTTGCAGACCCGCTGCACGAAGCTCTTCACCGGGGTGTTGCCCAGCTTGGTCTTGGTCTGGCCCTCGAACTGCGGGTTGGTCAGCTTGACCGAGATGATCGCCGCGAGCCCTTCGCGGATGTCCTCGCCAGAGAGCTTCTCGTCGCCCTTGAGTAGCTTCTTGTCGGTGCCGTACCGGTTGACGACGCTGGTCAGCGCGGACCGGAAGCCCTCCTCGTGGGTGCCACCCTCGTGCGTGTTGATGTTGTTGGCGAAGGTGTAGACCGACTCGCCGTACGACTCGTTCCACTGCATGGCGATCTCGAGGGACATGCCCTCCTCTTCGGCCTCGAACTCGACCACCGTCTTGTGCATCGGGTTCTTCGAGGCGTTGAGGTGTCGGACGAAGTCGGCGATGCCGCCGTCGTACCGGAAGGTGACCTCGCGGGTCTTGCCCTCCTCGTCCTCCGCGACCCGCTCGTCGAGCAGGTGGATGGTGATGCCCCGGTTGAGGAAGGCCATCTCCTGCAGGCGTCGGTAGATGGTCTGGAAGTCGAAGTCGATCGTCTCGAAGACGTCCGGGTCGGGCCAGAAGGAGACGGCCGAGCCGGTGCGGTCGGTGGTCTCGCCCTTCTCCAGCGTGGACGGCTTGGAGTGGGCGTACTTCTGCCGCCAGACGAAGCCGGACTTGTGGATCACCACGGCCATCTTCGTCGACAGCGCGTTCACCACGGAAACGCCGACGCCGTGCAGACCGCCGGAGACCGCGTACGCCTTGCCGTCGAACTTGCCACCCGCGTGCAGCACGGTCAGCGCGACCTCGACGCCCGGCTTCTTGAGCTTCGGGTGGAGGTCGACCGGGAAGCCACGGCCGTTGTCGGTGACCTGGACCCCACCGTCGGCGAGCAGTACCACGTCGATGGTGTCGCAGTAGCCGGCCATCGCCTCGTCGACCGCGTTGTCGACGACCTCCCAGACGAGGTGGTGCAGACCGCGCTCGCCGGTGGACCCGATGTACATACCGGGCCGCTTGCGAACTGCCTCCAGCCCTTCGAGAACGGTGATCGACTCTGCGCCGTACTCCTGCTTGTCCTGCGCTGCCACCCTCGGCCACTTTCTCGCGTCAGCCGCGCCGGTAGGGCGCGGAGGGCGCGGGTTCGGCGGACAGGACGCGACGTCGGCGCGTGGACCGGTGCCGGAGACCTCCGGACAGCGGGTCGAACGCGCCGGTCGCCGCGGTTGCCCGCGGATCGCGATCGGCTCAACCCGACGTGGAGAATGAATCTGGGGCCACCGGCCCCATCCCTCTCCCGCACCGGGTCTTCGTCTCGCTGTCAATCCTACTGTGCGCGGGGGACAGAACCACCACTCGGCACCCTCAGAGAGGCGGCTGAGAAGTCCGTAGCCGGCAGAACCCCGCTGCCCGCGACTCCCCCCACACGCCAGGGTCCGATCGCACGCGCCGTCCCCGAACGGGTTGACCCGCGCTCGGGCGGGTCGGGGGTCGCGGCCGAAGCGTCCGTGCCGTACGTTTGCGGCGCTCCGGAACCAGGCTTGATCTTTACCGGCCGGAACCGGGACGATCGACCCGATCGACCCGACACGTGCTCTCTAAGAGGTGACAGATGGGGCTGGACAACGTCGCGGTGCACTGGCCGCGGACCGGCCGCTTCTATGATCCGGTCGCGCCGGCCGAGTTCGTCGACTTCGGCGAGATCGTCGATCTGCCCCGGATCTCCGCGCCGACGGCGGCGCTGGCCGAGCTGATCGCGAAGACCGGCACCATCCGGGCGACGGCGTACACCGAGTTGGTGGATCTGCTCCTCGGCCTGGAAGGTGTGTTGTACGCCACAGATGCCGCCGCCGAGGACGAGGACCCGGTGATCGACCCGGACGGCTGCGCCTGGATCGCCAGCGGCATCGAGCGGTTCGTGGCCGGGCACCGCGCGCACGGTGAGGTGGTCACGTTCGAGTCGGTGAGTACGGTGCTGCGCTCCCTGCTCGGCGACGGCAGATTGGCCGAACAGCAGCTGCGGTGGCTGGAGAGCCGCCTCGACGCGCTGCGCGACGAGCGCGGCGACCCGCCGCAGTGGAACTTCACCTGCGCCGAGATGGGCGTGCTTGCCGCTTTCTACCGGCGCTGCGCGGAGCGCGGGTTCGCCGTCTACGCCGACGTCTGACCCGCCACGTCGGCCTCCGCGGCGGCCGGTCGGTTGGCGGCGGCGATCACCTGGGTGAGCACCGCGTGCAGGTGTCGCAGGTCCTCGACCGGCAGCCCGAGCCGCTGCACGATCGCGGCCGGGATCAGCTCCGCCTGGCTCCGCAGGGCGGCGCCGCTGGCGGTGAGCGTGACGGCGAGGCTGCGCTCGTCACCGGGGTCGCGTTCGCGGCGCAGGTAGCCGGCCGCTTCGAGCCGTTTGAGCAGGGGTGAGAGTGTGCCCGGGTCGAGCTGCAACAGGCGGCTGAGGTCGCGGCCGGACAGCGGGGCGTGCTGCCAGAGCGCCAGCATCACCAGGTACTGCGGATGGGTCAGCCCCATCGGTTCCAGCAGTGGCCGGTAGACGGCCACCACGCTGCGCGCGGCCACCGACAGGGCGAAGCAGACCTGCTGCTCCAGCGCCAACGGGTCGTCGCGATCCGGTCGATCGCTCATCGGTTGCTCGTACCAGGCACGGTGACTACTCTACCGATCATTGGTGTACCAATCATTGGTGCCCCAACGATCTGCTCGTGGAACGGGCGGACGGACACGTGGTGGGAGAGGGCGGCAGATGAGCGAGGACGGTGCGGTCACCAGAGCGCCAGGCGAGGGCGGCCGGCTCCTGAGCTGGGCCTTCCGGCACCTCGCCGGCCCGGCCGAGGGTGTCCAGGGCGCGGTCCAGGGCGGTTCGACCGAGGCCCGTGAGGCGTGGAAACGCGACCTGGCCGAACGCAAGCGCTACACCCGGGAACAGCGCGAACACAGGCGAGCGGCCCGCGAGGCCGGAAAGGGCTGAGGAGCCCGACTCAGCCGTACGTGTCGCGGGGCCCCCGGCCGCGTACCCGGCGCGGCCCCTTGCCCCAGGAGGGCGCGGCCGGGCCATGGATGTGGAGCTTGCGCACCACGTTGTGGCCGACCTCGCTGGCGATCTGCTTGAGCAGCGAGCCGGCGAGCAGACGCAGTTGGGTCGCCCACGCGGTAGAACGTGCCTCCACCGTCAGCTCGCCGTTCTCCAGTTTGACCGGGCGACTGTGCTGGGCGACCTCCGCGCCGACGACTCGCTCCCAGGCGCCGAACACGGTGGCCTCGGCCGCCGGCTGTTGCCAGCCCCGCGCCTTCACCAGCCGGTTCAGCACCGCGCTGAGCGGCTGCGGGTCGCGCGGGTCGGGGCCGGGGCCGGAGTAACCGCGCAACCGCCGTCCCGACCCGCCGGCCGCGTCGCCGCCCGCACCGCCAGGGGTACGCCGGGCGCGGGCCGCCGCCTGCCGCCGGGACAGCGCCGCGTCGAGCACCGCCCGAGCCAGCTCCGGACCGCTGGCCGCCGCACCGCCCGTCGCCTCCACCCCGGGGGTACGCCCGCCCGCGGCGTCGCCCTTGCCACTCTCCGGTCGCTTGGGGCGTGGCTCATCCGACACGGCGTACCGTCCCTTCGCCGACCTGGTAGCGGGCACCGCGCAGAGCGGCTGGCACATCATCGTCCACCGCGCAGGTGACGAGCAGTTGACTCGCCCCGCCGACCAGCTCCGCCAGTCGCTCCCGACGGCCGGTGTCCAGCTCCGCGAAGACGTCGTCGAGCACCAGCACCGGCTCGATGCCGTCGGCGCGCAGCAGGTCGTACCCGGCCAGCCGCAGCGCAAGCGCGAACGACCACGACTCGCCGTGGCTGGCGTACCCCTTGGCGGGCAGCGGGCCGAGAGTCAGCGCCAGCTCGTCCCGGTGCGGACCGACCAGGGTGGTGCCCCGTTCGATCTCGGCGGAGCGGGACGCGGCCAGTGCGGTGGTCAGCGCGTCGGTCAGCGCGGCCCGGTCGGTGGTCGGCTCGGCCAGTTCGATCGAGGGTCGGTAGGCGATGCTCGCCGCGCCTCGGCCGGCGGCCACCGCGTCGTACGCCTTGGCGACGTGCGGGGTGAGCGCGGCCACGAGTTCCAGTCGGCCGGCGAGCAGCTCCGCGCCGTGCTGGGCCAGGTGGGTGTCCCAGACGGCAAGGGTGCCGAGGTCACCGCCGCGCGACCCGCCGGTCTTGCGAGCCAGGTACGCGGTGCGCAGCAGGGCGTTGCGCTGCTTGACGACCCGCTCGTAGTCGGCCCGCACTCCCGCGTACCGGGGCTGCCGGTTGACCAGCAGGTCGTCCAGGTAGCGGCGGCGCTCGGACGGGTCACCCCGGACCAGCTCAAGGTCTTCCGGGGCGAAGAGCACGAGTCGCAGGGCACCGAGCACGTCCCTCGCCCGCCGCGCCGGTGAACGGCCCAGCCGGGCCCGGTTGGCCTTGCCGGGCACGATCTCCAACTCGACCAGCAGCTCCCGGCCGTCGTGCACCACCGCACAGCGGATGACCGCGGCGGTGGCGCCCATCCGGACCAGCGGCGCGTCGGTGGCGACCCGGTGTGAGTCCAGGGTCGCCACGTAGCCCAGCGCCTCGACGAGATTGGTCTTGCCGACGCCGTTGGGGCCGGTCAGGACGTTCGCACCGGGCTGGAGGTCGACGGCCACCCGCTCGTACGAGCGGAAGTCGACAAGTTCCAGCCGGTGGACATACACAGGTTGTGGATACCGCTCAGCGCTTGTGGACGGCGTGGCCACCGAACTGCTGACGCAGCGCGGAGACGGCCTTCATGGCGGGCGAGTCGTCCTGCCGCGAGGTGAACCGGGCGAACAGCGAGGCGGTGATGACGTTGAGCGGCACCCCCAGCCGGACCGCCTCGTCGACGGTCCACCGGCCCTCGCCGGTGTCCTCGGTGTAGCCGCTCAGGTCGGCCAGCTCCGGGTCCTCGTCGAGCGCCAGATCCAGCAGGTCGAGCAGCCAGGAACGGACGACGGTGCCCTCCCGCCAGGACTTGATGACGCCCGGCACGTTGGTCACCAACTCCGAGGCCGCCATCAGCTCGTAGCCCTCGGCGTAGGCGTGCATCAGGCCGTACTCGATGCCGTTGTGCACCATCTTCGAGTAGTGCCCGGCGCCGACCGGCCCGGCGTGCACGAAACCGAACTCGCCCTCCGGCTTGAGCGCGCTGAAGATCGGCATCAGCCGGTCCACGTGCTCCTGGGCGCCGCCGACCATCAGCCCGTAGCCGTTCTGCCGACCCCAGACGCCGCCGGAGACGCCGACGTCGATGTAGCCGATGCCCCGCTCGTTGAGCCGCTCGGCCCGGGGTGCGTCGTCGCTGAAGCGCGAGTTGCCGCCGTCGATGATGATGTCGCCCTCGCCGAGCACCTTGGCCAGTTCGTCGATGGTGGCGTCGGTGACACCGGCGGGCACCATGACCCATACCGCGCGGGGCGACTCGAGCTTCTCAGCCAGGCCCGCGAGGGTCGTTACGTCGCTGATCTGCGGATTGCGGTCGAAGCCGACAACGTCGTGACCAGCGGCGCGCAACCGCTCCCGCATGTTGCCGCCCATCCGGCCGAGTCCTACAAGGCCGAGCTGCATGTGTTTCTACCTCCGTGGATCTGGGTGTTGCTGGGCGCGATCAGCGCGAGACGCGGATCGGCATGATGAGGTACCGGTACCCCGGAATTACCTCTCCATCCTCGCCGGCGGGGGAGATCACCGCGGGCTTGAAGGCGTCGACGAACGAGAGCACGGCGGTCTGCGAGCCGAGGTTGGCCAGGCCATCGATGAGGTACTGCGGGTTGAACCCGATGGTCAGCGCGTCACCGGTGAAGGTGGCCTCCATCGCCTCGCTGGCTCGTGCCTCCTCGGAACCGCCGGCCTCGACCACCAGGCCGTCCGCGCTGAAGCTCAGCAGCACCGGAGTGGTCCGCTCAGCGACGAGCGCGACCCGCTTGACCACCTCGATGAGGGTGCTCACCGAGACCCGGGCGGCGGCGTTGTGGGTGGCCGGGAAGAGCGAACGCACCGGCGGGTAGTTGGCACCGTCGAGCAGGCGGCTGGTGGTGCGCCGGGTGCCGCCGGCCAGACCGACCATGCCCTCGCCGGCCTTGCCCTGGGCGAGGGCGAGGGTGACCTCGCCGCCGATCGGGCCGAGGGCCTTGGCGGTGTCGTTCAGGGTGCGGGCCGGCACCAGGGCGTTGATGCTCACCTCGGGGTCGTCCGGCTGCCACTGGATCTCACGCAGCGCCAGCCGGTACCTGTCGGTGGCGAGCATCGACAGCGTGTTGCCGGAGAGCTCGACGCGGACGCCGGTCATCATCGGCAGCGTCTCGTCCCGACCGGCGGCGATGGCCACCTGGGACACCGCGGTGGCGAACGCGGCCGCGTCGACAGTGCCGGCGCTCTGCGGCATCTCGGGCAGCGCGGGGTAGTCCTCCACCGGCATGGTGGGCAGGGTGAACCGGGCGCTGCCACAGACCAACTCGAGGTGCGCGCCGACCGCGGCGATGTCCACCGGCTTGGCCGGCAACGCCTTGGTGATCTCGGCGAGCAGGCGGCCGGAGACGAGCGCGGCGCCGTCGGCGTCGCCCTGCACCTCGACGGTCACCTGGCTGGAGACCTCGTAGTCGAACCCGGAAACCCGCAGGTTGCCGTCGGTGACCCGGAGCATCACCCCGGCGAGCACCGGTACGGATGGCCGGTTGGGCAGGCTCTTCGCGGTCCACGCCACGGCCTCGGCGAGCGCGTCGCGCTCCACTCGGAACTTCATCAATGCCTCCGCGTCGACGTCAGCGACAACTCTCTCATGCCGACCGCTGCCTACCGTCCCGCCCGACCGTGCGGGTACCCATCGCACCTTAGGGCGCGGGGGTATCGGCTGTGCGCCCGACCCCACGTTTCCTGTCGGTGCTGACCTGTCGATCGGGCAGCGTTCGGCACGATCCACAGAAAGCCCAACGGTGATGATTGGTTTTTGTTCTCTTAGAAGAGATAACTCATCGTCTTCATCGCACCTGTGCAAACTGTGGAAAACCCGAGTCTGCGCAGCTCAGACACCTTATCTACAGGTGAATTGGCTGTGGAGAACCGGGGGTACAACCGGCCTGCCTGTCCACAGGCCGATCTCGGCGCTCGGTTGTCCACCGTTGTCCACCGGTTGTCCACCGGTAATCCACCGACTTTCTCCCCAAGCCTGTGGATGACGATGAAGATCACCATTGCTGTCATCCCCAGAACCTTCAACAGCTCGTACACAGGTGGACGGTTGTCGGTGGATAACTCGACGGTTGTCCCCAGGCGTCCACAGCTCCGTACACAGGGTTTCTCCACAGCCTGTGGGTAACCGGCGAGGGACGGACCGTAGTTATCCACCGACGGTGGACAACGAGCTGTGGACAACGAGTGGGAGTCGAGGCGGTCACGGCCTCAATGTGTGGCCTACACCATGTCGAGAGTCCAGCCCCAGACCCGAGAAAACGCCCGACCGGAGATCCGGTCGGGCGTTTCCTGGGCCGCGTGCCGCCGCGACGGCGGCGTACGCCTCAGCTGTTCTGCTTGATCCGGTTGGTCAGCTCGGCGATCTGGTTGTAGAGCGAGCGACGCTCCGCCATCTGCTGACGGATCTTCCGATCGGCGTGCATGACCGTGGTGTGGTCCCGGCCGCCGAAGGCCTGCCCGATCCGGGGCAGCGACAGCTCGGTCAGCTCCCGACACAGGTACATGGCCACCTGGCGGGCGTTGACCAGCACCCGGGACCTGGACTGACCGCGCAGGTCCTCCAGACTCACCCCGAAGTAGTCAGCGGTCGAGGCCATGATCTGGTCGGCGTTGATCTCCGGCCCGGCGCCGTCGGGCATGAAGTCCCGGAGCACCTCCTCGGCCAGGGACAGCTCGACTGTCGACCGGGTCAGGCTGGCGAACGCCGTCACCCGGATCAGCGCGCCCTCCAGTTCCCGGATCGAGTTCGACACCCGGGAGGCGATGAACTCCAACACGTCCGGCGGGGCGTACATCCGCTCCTGCGCCGCCTTCTTCTGCAGGATCGCGATCCGCGTCTCCAGGTCCGGTGGCTGGATGTCGGCGAGCAGCCCCCACTCGAACCGGGTTCGCATCCGGTCCTCCAGCGTGGCGAGCTGACGCGGCGACCGGTCGGAGGTGATCACGATCTGCTTGTTGGCGTTGTGCAGGGTGTTGAAGGTGTGGAAGAACTCCTCCTGCGTACGCTCGCGGTTCTCCAGAAACTGGATGTCGTCGATCAACAGGATGTCGACGTCGCGGTAGCGCCGCTGGAACGCGCTGGTCTTGTCGTCCCGGAGCGAGTTGATGAAGTCGTTGGTGAACTCCTCGGTCGAGACGTACCGGACCGAGCGGGCGTTGCCGAGCGTCGTGGCGTAGTGCCCGATGGCGTGCAGCAGGTGCGTCTTGCCCAGCCCGGAGTGCCCGTAGATGAACAGCGGGTTGTACGCCTTCGCCGGTGACTCCGCCACCGCCACGCTCGCCGCGTGGGCGAACCGGTTGGACGACCCGATGACGAACGTCTCGAACATGTACTTCGGGTTGAGTCGGTTGCCGCCGGTGTCGGCGCCGGGCAGCCGGCGGTCGTCGCGGCCACCCGCCCGGTGTTCCACTCCGCTGCGCCCCGGGCCGCTGTCCGTGCCGCCGTCGCGGGGCATCGCGCGGATCACGTGCTGGTCGCGCGGCGACCCCGGATCTTCCCGGTAGCGCGGCTCGTAGGGCCGGGTGTCCGGACCGGGTGGGTCGAGGCGACCGGCCTGCTCGTCGTAGCCCCGCCGGTCCGCTCCCGGTCGGGGCGACCGCATCGGCTCCGCGAAGGAGGCGCTGAACAACGCCTCCTGCCCGTCCCTGCTGGCGGGGATCATCCCGGGACGATGCGCGTCGACGCTCGGCGCGAGCGGCGGACCCGTGGGTGCGGGTGGCGCGACCGGCTCGGGCGTACGCGGTGAGTGCGACTGCTCGGGGATCATCGTGTCGGCGTGCGCCCGTGCCCCGTGGTCGGTGTCGAAGGGCGCGGCAGCCGGACCGTCGACCTCGAACGGGCTGGGCTCCGGGGCGCTGCGGTAGACGGTGCCGGCGGGTCGGCCCGTGGCATCCTCGGCCACCCGTACGGTGACCGCCACCTGGATCGGCCGGCCGAGCCGGCGAGTGAGGGCCTCGGTGATCGCCGGGCGCAGCCGTGACTCGATCACGTCACGGGTGAACGCGTCCGGCACGGAGAGCAGCGCGGTGTCCTCGACGATCGCCCGCAGCCGGGTCAGTCGGAGGTAGGCACGCTGCTGAGCAGAGATGATCTCGTCGGCAAGCTCGTCGGTCGCCGCTAACCACACTGCGGCAAGGTCGGTCGTACCGGCCACCGTCGTGCCACCCCCTCGCCTCTGCTCCCGGCCGCCGCTGTCTGCCAGCCGGCCGTCCCGGGCCCGCCGCGTTCGCGGGTGGAACAACACCCCACCCGGACGGTCGACCGGTGGTCATCCACAAGTTATCCACAGCCTGTGTACCGACCGATTGTGGCCGCTGCCGGACTCGGGTGGGACCTGCCCCCTGCCTGACCGGGCGCTGAAGCGGGTTCACCGTGCCGAACGATTCACTACCTTGTCCGGTCTTGCCTTTGCCACGACCGGAGCTTGAAGACGCTCACCGCAATCGGGCACGGTAACAGCGTTGTCCCTACGCCATCAACCGGCGACGCGGCGGCACCCTTCTCGGCATCAGCGAAAACCGCCCTCCTGCCCCGGGCGCGTCCTGTTGACCGCTCCTCGGGGTGTTTGACGGTCATTGCCACCCTGCGTAGGCTGGAACGGCTGCTTTCTCGCCCTCTGCTAGGGTGACGGGTGCTTGCTGTCCGCGGTCGCATGCCGCGCGTCGTCGAGGTCTCGCCCCGCCGGACAGCACCGATCGGGGGCCACCGTCGAGGTGGCCTGGACACCACCACACGACCCCGGCGATCCCGTCGCGCGGGGCGCGTACGAAAACGGAGAGCCTGACGTGAGCAAGCGCACCTACCAGCCGAACAACCGCCGGCGCGCGAAGACCCACGGCTTCCGGCTGCGCATGCGCACCCGTGCCGGCCGTGCCATCCTCTCGAGCCGTCGCGCCAAGGGTCGCACCACCCTGTCGGCCTGAGCCGACCGGGCCGGTCAGGGGACGTGGGCAGTCGTGCTGGCCGCCGCGCAGCGACTGCGGCGCAGCACTGACTTCGCCGCAGCGGTTCGCGGTGGCCGACGCGCCGGACGTGGTGCCGTCGTGGTCCACCTGACCGTGCCGGTGCCCGCCGACCCCAACCTTTCGACCTCGTCGGAGCCGGTGCGGGACGACAGTGCGGAGCAGTCCTCCGCGTTGTCCCGCGCCGGCTTCGTCGTGTCCAAGGCCGTCGGCAACGCGGTGATCCGTAACCGGGTCAAGCGTCGGCTGCGGGCACTGGTCCAGGATCGGTTGACCGCCCTGCCCGCCGGCAGCACGCTTGTCGTCCGGGCGCTGCCCGCCGCGGCGGAGGTGTCGTATCCCCGCCTCGCCACCGACCTGGATGCCGCCATCGCGGTCGCCCGGTCCCCCCGCGAGCGGCGGTCCCGATGACCGGTGCCGAGAAGACCAGTCCACGCGCGCCGACAACCGGTGCCAAGGTGCTGATCGCGCCCATCATCGCGTACCGTCGGTGGATAAGTCCGGCGTTGCCGGCCCGCTGTCGGTTCTACCCGTCGTGCAGCGCGTACGCCCAGGAGGCGGTCGCTCGGCACGGCGCGCTCCGGGGAGCCGCGCTGGCGGTCCGGCGGCTGTTGCGCTGCCACCCCTTCCACCCTGGTGGGTATGACCCGGTGCCGGAGCCGGGCGGCCGCCGTCGTGCTGATGTGACTGGAGCCTGAGAGTGGACTTTAGCCTCGACTGGATCTACTACGCGATCTCGTGGATCCTGCTGACCTGGCACTCCGCCTGGGACGCCATCGGGGTGCCGGTTGGTGCGGTGATCGGCACCAACTTCGCCTGGATCCTGTCCATCATCTTCCTGGTGGTCACCGTCCGGGTGATCCTGTTCCCGGTCTTCGTCAAGCAGATCAAGTCCCAGCGGGCGATGCAGGCGCTCCAGCCCAAGGTCAAGGAGCTTCAGGAGAAGCACAAGGGTGACCGGGAGACGCTCCAGAAAGAAATGATGGAGCTCTACAAGAAGGAGAAGGCGAACCCGTTGATGGGTTGCCTTCCGATGTTCCTTCAGATCCCGGTCTTCCTGGGTCTCTTCCACACGTTGAAGCGACTGGACCCGGCGAACCAGGGCAAGACCCTGTATGGGTGGAGCGTCGACCAGTTCGAGAGCGCCTCGCAGGCGAAGCTCTTCACCGCCCCGATCGCCGGCAAGTTCGGCTCGACGGCCGACGAACTGGCCCGGCTCGGCGCCACCGGCAGCACCGTCAAGATCATTGCTGGCATCCTGGTTCTGGTCATGATCGCGACCACCTACCTGACCAGCCGTCAGATGATCCTCAAGACCGGTTGGGCAGAGGACCCGCAGCAGCGGATGATCCAGCGGCTGATGCTCTACGGCATCCCGGCGTCGCTGCTGATCTCCGGCGCGATCTTCCCGATCGGCGTCATCATCTACTGGGTCACCAACAACCTCTTCACCCTCGGCCAGCAGCAGTGGGTGCTGCGGAAGTTCCCGCCGCCGGTGACCGCCAAGAAGGCCGTCGCCCCCGCGGCCACCCGCAACCCGGTGCAGCCCGCCAAGTCCGGTGGTCTGTTCGGTCGCGGCAAGGCGGCCCCGCCGGCGCCGGTCAAGGCGACCGCGCCCAAGGTGGCCGGGCCGAAGCCCGGTGCCAAGCCGGTGAACAATCCGAAGAAGAGCCGTCCCGCCAAGCGGCAGGGCTGAGTTCAGAGGGCCGTCGCCGGGTGACCGGCGGCGGCCCGTTCCGCACCGCGCAGCCGCCGTCCGGTGGCGCCGAGCGGAACCGACCGCGCATCGTGCGGCCACGGGCGACACTGCCCGTACAGACGTGCCCGCGGGCACCGGCGACCTCCCGCCGGCCCCGGGAAACCAGTCGGACCCGACGGTCCGGCCGAGCGAGTACGGAGATGAGACCGTGACCGAGACCAGCATCCCCCGCGCCGAGCAGGCCCTGGACGAGGAGGAGACCGCAGCGCTCGCGGCGGACGGTGACGACACCGAGACCGACGACGACAGCGCGGCCGACGACGACACGGATACCGCCGCCGGCGGCAGGGTGAAGAAGGCGGTGAGCGAGAGCGACCTGTTCCGGCAGAGCGAGATCGCGGCCGACTACGTCGAAGGGCTGCTCGACATCCTCGACTACGACGGTGACATCGACGAGTTGGTCGCCGCGGGGCGGCCGATGGTCGAGGTCGTCGGCGAGCGGCTGCAGAACCTGGTCGGCCAGCGAGGAGCCACCCTGGAGGCGCTCCAGGAGTTGACCCGACTCGCCGTCTTCCGGCAGACCGGATCGCCGAGCCGGCTGCTGCTCGACGTTGGTGGCTATCGGTCGAACCGCCGCAAGGAACTCGCCGCGGTCGCCAAGAACGCCGTCGAGAAGGTCAAGGAGTACGGCGAGCCGGTCCGCCTGGAGGCGATGTCCGCGTTCGAGCGCAAGTGCGTGCACGACGTGGTCAACGCGATGTCCGGGGTGGCGAGCGAGTCCGAGGGCGTTGAGCCGAACCGGCGCATCGTCGTACGGCCAGCGGACTGACCGGGTGACCCACGACGACAACACGGCCGACGCCGTGACCGGCCCGGGCGGTACGCCGCTCGGGCCGTCCGCTGTCCAGCCCGAGGGGGAAGGTGCCGACCCAGATCGACTCGGCACCACCCCGTCGCCCGCTGACGCGGCGCTGCCGCCCGCACTGGCCCCGGCCGCACTCTTCCTCTTCGGCGATCGTCTCGACCTGGCTGCCTCGTACGCCGAGTTGTTGGTCACCGACGGGGTGGTCCGCGGTCTGATCGGCCCCCGGGAAGCACCTCGCATCTGGGACCGGCACCTGCTCAACTGCGCAGCGGTCGCCGAACGGATCCCGTCCGGCGCGTCGGTCCTCGATGTCGGGTCCGGCGCCGGTCTGCCGGGTCTGGTCCTGGCCATCGCGCGCCCGGATCTCACGGTCACCCTGATCGAGCCGCTGGCGCGACGCACGTCATTCCTGATCGAGGTCGTCGAACGACTCGGTCTGGCCAAATCGGTGCGGGTGTTCCGTGGTCGGGCGGACGAGGCGGCTACCGGGTCGAGCGGTCGGGAACCCATAAGCGGCGACGTGGTGACCGCCCGCGCGGTCGCGCCGCTGGATCGCCTGGCGGGCTGGAGTCTCCCGCTGGCGGTCCGTGGCGGCCGGCTGCTGGCGTTGAAGGGTTCGTCCGCGGCGGCCGAGATCGAGGAGCACGCCGAGGTGGTGGCGCGACTCGGTGGCGGGGAGCCGGCGGTCCACCTCTGTGGGGCCGGGGTCATCGATCCACCCACCACCGTCGTGGAGATCGTGCGCGAGCGGATGGTCGGCCCGGCACGCGTGGCGGCCAACAAGCGCTCCCGCAGCGGCCGCCCCCGTCGACGCTGACACTTCGCGTCATCGGGCTTCCGGCGGGTGGGTTGCCTCGTTGTACCGGTGCGGATGGACAAGGGGATGAGAACCCGACGTGGACCGGCCGCGCCCGTCCGCCGTAGGCTGACCGCGCGTCGATAGTGTGGAGCGGGCGACGGACGTCGCGGGTCTCCGACCGCTCCCGTGAGCCGTACGCTCTGGGTTGCGAGCGTGGGTGTGGCCAAGTTGACCGGGGCGCGGACCGACCATCCGAAGCGGGCAGGGATGACAGGTGCATGACGACGGCAGGTACGACGATCCACGCGTGACCGGGTCGACAGGCGATCCCGTTTCACGTGAAACCGACTACCCGAACTGGTCGCCGGACGCGACCGGGCCGGCGACCCGACCCGCGGACGGCGATCCGCTGGTGTTCGGCGGAAAGCCAGAGGCTCAACAGACCGGGCCCGAGGTCGTGGACCCGGCGGCGGCTCGACGGACATCGGAGGGGTCGACCCGACCAGCCAATGTCGTGGAGGTGCGGCAGACGTTGGGACGGCGCAACACCGCGAGATCGGTTCGCTTCGAGCCGGCGGTTCCGCACCAGCCCAACGCGGCGGCCGTCCGGGACGCAGCTTCGGTGATCGCCGACGCACCTGTCGCTTCGACCGAGTCGTTGGCTGCCGTGGCGGCCGACCCCACGTACGTTTCACGTGAAACCCCGACGCGCGAAGAGGATGACCCACCGTTGGCTATGGAGGCGATGCGCGCCGTGCAGATCCTGAATCCCAGTGGCGAGGTGACCATGCCTCGGCCCGACCGGACCCGGGTCATGTGCGTCGCCAACCAGAAGGGCGGCGTGGGCAAGACCACGACCACCGTCAACCTTGCAGTGGCGCTCGCCCTGCACGGCAACCGGGTGCTCGTGGTGGACCTCGATCCGCAGGGCAACGCCTCCACCGGGCTCAACGTCCCGCACCACACCGGAATCCCGGACGTCTACGACTGTCTGATCAACAGCGTGCCCCTGGCCGAGGTGGCCCAGGCGGTCGAGGGCATCCCCAATCTCTGGTGCGTACCCGCGACGATCGACCTGGCCGGCGCCGAGATCGAGCTGGTGTCGGTGGTGGCGCGGGAGTCGCGCCTGGACCGCGCGATTGCCGCCTACCCGGGCGAGTTCGACTACGTCTTCATCGACTGCCCGCCGTCGCTCGGCCTGCTCACGGTCAACGCCCTGGTTGCGGCGCAGGAGGTGCTGATCCCGATCCAGTGCGAGTACTACGCCCTGGAAGGGCTCAACCAGCTGATCAACAACATCAACCTGGTGCGCCAACACCTCAACCCGAAGCTCGATGTCTCCACGATCCTCCTGACGATGTACGACCGGCGTACCCGGCTGGCTGACGCCGTCGAGCAGGACGTCCGGAACCACTTCGGTGACAAGGTTCTCCAGGCGGTCATCCCCCGTAACGTCCGGGTCTCCGAGGCACCCAGCTATGGCCAGTCGGTGATGACCTACGATCCCGGATCGCGGGGAGCCACGAGTTACTTCGAGGCCGCCCAGGAGATTGCCGAGCGAGGCGTCAAGGAGCCGGTGGGCCGGAATGCGTAGTGCGGACGAGTCGCTGGGAGGCGAGGCATGAAGAACCGTCCTCGGGGCGGTCTGGGTAGGGGCCTGGGAGCGCTGATCCCGACCGGGCCGGTTCCGGGTGCCGCCGGCACCGTCACGGCGGAGCCGGAGAACGAGTACGCGGACGACACCGGGACCGCGGCCGTCTCGACGGTGCCCGTCGGGCCGACGGTTCACGAGCCGGAGCCCACGCTCAGTCCGGTACCCGGAGCGCGATTCGCCGAGATCCCCGTCGACGCGATTCTGCCCAACCCGAAGCAGCCCCGCCAGGTCTTCGACGAGGAGGCACTGGAGGAGCTGAAGACCTCCATCCAGGAGGTCGGCTTCCTTCAGCCCATCGTCGTTCGGCAGCTCGACGACGAGAAGTACGAGCTGGTGATGGGCGAGCGGCGTTGGCGGGCCGCCCAGGCGGTGGGGCGGGACAGCATTCCGGCGATCATCCGGGACACCCGTGATGACGCCATGCTCCGCGACGCCCTGCTGGAGAATATCCACCGAGCCAATCTGAACCCTCTCGAAGAGGCCGCCGCCTACCAGCAACTGCTGGAGGAGTTCGGGGCCACCCACGAAGAGTTGGCCCGCAGGATTGGTCGGAGTCGCCCGCAGATCTCCAACACGATCCGGTTGCTGAACCTGCCGGCCCAGGTGCAGCGCCGGGTTGCTGCGGGCATCCTGTCGGCGGGCCACGCCCGCGCATTGCTGAGCCTCGACGGCAGCGAGGCGCAGGAGCAGTTGGCATTGCGGATCGTGGCGGAGGGCCTGTCGGTCCGGGCGACCGAGGAGATTGTCGCCCTGACGCTCAACGACGGGCCGGCGAAGGGGCAGGCCGCGAAGCGCCGACCGAAGGCGCACGCGCCGGCCCTGACCGATCTTGCCGATCGACTGTCCGACCGGTTCGACACCCGGGTGAAGGTCGACATCGGCCGGAGCAAGGGAAAGATCACCATCGAGTTCGCGACCGTGGACGACCTTGAGCGGATCGTCGGGATCATCGGAGTGCAGCAGGAGGAGAGCGGCGACTGAGTGCGCCCTCTCCGCCGACGGCCGCGCACCCCTCCGGGTAGCGCGGCCGTTCCGTATCCGGCTCACTGCGTTTCACGTGAAACGGCCGCCGTTTCACGCGCCGCCGGGACGCGGGTTCTGTTGTGCTGGTCGTTGTCGGCGCCCCCCGCCACGAGACCGACCGCGATACCCCGCGCCGCCACCTGTCAGCCCTCTCCGGACCAGCCAGCAGTCGGCGCTCGGCGAATTCGGGCGAGGTAGGGCTACGGCCCGGCGTGCAGGGTGTGGCGTCGGCCCGGGGCGGACCGGGCCGGGCTCGTTTCACGTGAAACAGAGATCGCTGGACAGGAACACCCTCGGGCCCAGCCGGGGAATGACCACGGGGCGTCGTTGCGACCGCTGAGTGGCTCCCTGCGGCCCCGCGTACCGCAGGGTGGCCTCCCGCCGGCCCACGCCGCCGCGCGGGCCTCTCGACGCGAATGCGGCCGCGGAGAGATCTGTCGTGACTCCCTACGTCTGGCTGCTGCCACCGATCGTTCCCTTCCGGTGCTCGGCGGGGGTGCCTCCAGGTCGGTCTGCGGTGGGCCGGGGGTCGCCGGCCGTTGGTGGCTGACGGTTGGCGCCGTACGCCTGCCATCGGTTCCTGACGGTGGACGAGGTCCTCCGGTGGTTGTCCGACGGCCCGCGAGGTGCTCCGGCGGTGGTGCCCGACCGATGCGGCTCGGCACGAGGCATGCGGTCGTCGGTGCGCTGAGGCTCGGCGGGGCCCCCGGTCGTCGGTGCGCGACGGTGGGTGGACGCTTCCGGGCCGTTGGTGCCCGGGGTTCGGCGGAGGGCTCCGCTCGTTGGTGCTCGACGCTCGGCCGGCACCTCCACTCGTCGTCCGGGTGCTGCCTCGCGCTTCCCCGATCTCCGGCGGCTGCCGACGTCTGCTGATGGGCCACGCATCATCGGTCCGTTGCGGAGGCGGCTCGTTCCACACCCGTGATCGCGTCCTCTTCCCGAGGCGTGGACGCGGCGTCGGGCGACCGGCGCTGCCCCCGTGCCTCGGTCCAACGCAGGACTCGCCCTCACTCCGCAGCGCTCGCCGAGCGGAAGCGCGGCAACCTCACCGCGACGTGTCGGCGTGGACGTACCCCCGGAGGCGACGGCACGGCACGGAGATCGTCTCCGGAGGACGCCGCCGCCCGCCGTAACCCGCGTCCTTCCCATCGGTGCCGACGACCTACCCGCCGCGGATACCGACGCCAGGACTGCCGGCGTCCAGCGGCCGGCGTAAGCGGTTGCTCAGGCAAGGCTTCCGCAGCGGCACCGGAGGGCAGTTCGGCCGGATCCGGCCGGCGCCGTCGAGCAGTTGCTGCCGCTTGTTCAGCAACCCGCGGACAACGACCGACCGGCCGAAAAGTTATCCACACCCTTTGTCCACAGGCACCCCCTGTTTCACGTGAAACAGCGCGTGAGAGCGGGTGTGAGCCTGTGGATGACGGCCTGTGTTGGGGATCTCGGCAGCCTGTGGATATCGGTTCACCGCTCGGTGGTGACGTGGCACACGTGGCCGACCGGGACCACTGGATCTGGTCGGTCGGGAGCGGTCAAACAGGTAGGGACAGCGGTGCCAGACTCGGTTAGGGTCAGCGTCGTGCACGACACCCCTCCCTCAGTCCCGGACTTCACGCAGTGGCCGTCGTTCCCCTTCGAGGGGGACCTCCACGTGAAGCAACTCGATGATCCGGTCCCGGTCGAGCCGCCCCGGAAGGGCGAGGGTCTCCGGGAATGCACCGCCTGCAACGCACCCGACGAGGCCTATATCTGGGTCGGCGAGCGGTGGCGGGTCCGTGCCATGGACCGGCCCACCGGCCTGCCCATGGTGCTCATCCTGGAATCGCGAACCCACCTCGACCTCGGCGACCTGCCGAACCTGCTCGCCGCCGAGTTGGGCGTGATGACCGTACGGCTGGAACGGGCCATCCGGTCGCTCGACGGCGTGGCGCGGGTGCACGTCAACCGGTGGGGCGACGGCTCGGTCCACCTGCACATGTGGTTCCTCGCCCGGCCGTACGGTCGCCTCCAGTTGCGGGGCACCTTCCTGTCACTGTGGGATTCGATCCTGCCGCCGATCTCCGAGGCACAGTGGCGGGAGAATCTGGCGCTCGTCGCGGCCTGGCTTGCCGAGTTCGGCGGCCGTCCGCTTGCCGAGCCACCCCGGATTCAGTGGCAGGCACCGTCCAGTCTGCTGGCCCAGTCCGCCGCTGCGGACGCCGCTGCCGCCGCGCAGGCAGCATCGGCGGAGGCAGTTTTGGCTGCCTCGGTCGTCGAGGCAGCAGAGGAGATCCCGGAACCAGCGCCGGAGCCCCGCGCCAGCGCCGATCAGACCGGTGGTGACGGAGCATCCGCAGCCGGTCCCGTCGTTCTGGGCTCGGACGCCGGCTCGTCGGTCAATACCGAACCGACGGGTGGATCCGCTCGACTGGCATCCGCCAGCAACGAGCCAACGGGTGCAACCACCGACCCAGCAGCCGGCTCCCGATCAGCCGGCAGCCGAGCAGCCGGCGAGCCCACATCCGGCACCTCAGCAGCCGGCGCCGTTGGTACCGACGAGTCGGCTCCCGGCGGGTCCGCAAACCTCGGCGGTGCCGCAGCCCGTCGTCAGCGGGCGGGCAACACCGATGTCGAAGCCGCCCCCAACGCGGTCAACGAGACCGCCCCAGAGGTTGACCCGGACAGGGCCGACCCGGACGGCGGCACTGCGGACGGCGGGGCTGCGGACGGCGGCACTGCGGACGGCGGCACCGCGGACGGCGGCACCGCGGACGGCGGCACCGCGGACGGCGGGGCTGCGGACGGCGGGGCTGCGGACGACGGCACTGCGGGTGCCTCACCTGCCGCACCCGCCCACGGCAACGGCCCGGACGCACCCGACGTACGTAAGGCTCCCTGAGCGGGGGACCGACCACAGGGTGGCGCGGCGGTCCGGGCTCGCGGCAGCCGGGCAAGAAACCTCGTGGTCGGCCCGCGAGCGGTGTCGCACACCGAGATGGTTCGGCCGGCGAGCGGTGTCGCACACCGAGATGGTTCGGCCGGCGAGCGGGTCGCACCGAGGCGGTGGCGGGTGGGTCAGGCAGTGGTGACGCGGGCCGCCGCTCGGGCGACCAGGGTGCCGAGGAGCCGGCCTAAGTCCAGCCCCGCTGCCTGCACGGCGAGTGGCAGTAGCGACGTCTCCGTCATGCCCGGCGAGACGTTGACCTCCAACACGTGCGGCTGCCCGGCAGCGTCCACGATCACGTCGACCCGCGAGAGGTCCCGCAGACCGAGCGCGGTGTGCGCGGCGAGGGCCACGTCGGCGACGGTGGCGGACACCTCCGGGTCCAACCGGGCAGGAGCGTGCCAGGTGGTGCGCCCGGCTGTGTAGCGGGCCGCGTAGTCGTACACGCCGTTGCGCGGCACGATCTCCACCGGTGGCAGCGCCCGTGGTCCGTTGCCCAGGTCGATCACGGAGACCGCGACGTCCATCCCGGGCACGTACCGCTCCACCAGGGCGGTGGAGTCGTACGCGAAGCAGCCCACCATCGCGGCGGGCAGCGCCGCAGCGTCCCGGACCACCGCGCCCCCCAGCCCCGATCCGCCCTGAGCGGGCTTCACCATCAGCGGCAGACTCAGTCGGTCGACGATCCGATCCAGTACGGCGACCGCGCCGAGCTCGGAGAAGCGGTCGTGTGGGAGGGCCACCCAGTCCGGGGTGGGGATGCCGTTCTCGCGGAGGACCGCCTTGGCCGACGGCTTGTCCCAGGCGACCCGGGAGGCGCGGGCGTCACAACCGACGTACGGGATGTCGCACAGGTCCAGCACGCCGCGCAGCGAACCGTCCTCACCGGTGGCGCCGTGCAGTGCGATGACGACCGCGTCCGGCGGGTCGGCGGCCAGTGCCGGCAGCAGGGCCACGTCGGCGTCCCGCAGCTCGGCTTCCACGCCGATGGCGCGCAGCGCGTCGAGCACCCGGCGACCGGAGCGCAGTGACACGTCCCGTTCGTAGGAGAGTCCACCGGCGAGCACGACGACCCGCAGGTCGGCCGGAACGGCGGGATCGGTCACGAGGAGGCGCTCGGCGGCGGTCGTACCCATGCCGGCATCATGCCAAGTCGGGCCCTGGCACGTCGGAGCCGGCCTGGCCGCGTCGGCCGGCGGCGCCGCCACCCACAGCGCCGAAGACCCGGCGCATCGCGATCTCCTGCTCCATCACACCGGCCAGCCGGCGGACGCCCTCGCGGATCCGCTCCGGCGGCGGGAAGCTGAAGTTCAGGCGCATGGCGCCGGTGCCGGTGCCGTCGGCGTAGAAGCCGGTGCCGGGCACGTAGGCGACCCGGGCGGCGACCGCGCGGGGCATCATCGCCTTCGAGTCGAGCCCGTCGGGCAGGGTGGCCCACACGAAGAGACCACCGGCCGGCGTGGTCCAGCTGGTGCCCTCGGGCATCAGGTCGGTCATCGCGTCGAGCAGCGCGTCCCGGCGTTCCCGGTAGACCTCGCGGTAGACCTTGAGCTGCTGCCGCCAGGGCATCGTGCCCAGGTACGTGGAGACCGCGGCCTGGGCGTAACCGCTGGGGCAGAGGATCTGCGCCTCGCTGGCGATGACCAGCTTGTCGCGGACCGCGTGCGGCGCCAGGATCCAACCGACCCGCAGGCCGGGCGCGAAGGTCTTGGAGAAGGTGCTGAGGTAGAAGACCCCGTCCCGGCGACGGGCACGCAGGGGCGCCGGCGCGTCACCCTCGAACCCCAACTGACCGTACGGGTCGTCCTCGACGACGAGCAGGCCGGCGCTCGCACAGATGTCGAGCACCCGTTCGCGGCGTTCCTCGCTGAGCGTCACGCCGGTCGGGTTCTGGTAGGTGGGAATCGTGTAGAGGAACTTCACCCGCCGCCCGGCGCGGGCCAGATCGGCGATGGCCGCCTCCAGCGCCTCCGGAATCAGCCCGTCCGCATCCATCGGCACGTGCACGACCTGCGCCTGGGCGGCCTGGAACACCCCGAGCGCACCGACGTACGTCGGCCCCTCGGCGAGCACCACGTCACCCGGGTCGAGGAAGAGTCGGGCCACCAGGTCCAGTGCCTGCTGCCCGCCGACGGTGACCACGACGTCCTCGGGGGAGGCACCACACGCGGCGTCGATCCCGGAGAGCGACATCACCTCGCAGATCCGCTCGCGCAGCTCGAGGGTGCCCTGGCCGATGCCGTACTGGAGGGTGGTCACGCCGTGCTCCGAGCCGAGCCGGCCGAGCATCTCACCGACCGCGTCCAGCGGAAGGGCGGCGATGTAGGGTGCGCCACCGGCGAGCGAGACGACCTCTGGACGGCTGGCGACCGCGAACAGTGCTCGGATCTCGGAGGGAGTCATTCCGCGTACCCGCCGGGCGTACCGGTCGGTGTAGTCGTCGAGTGTCGTGCCGGTCATGACCTCACCTCGATCGCTGCTCGGGTGGCTGCCGCCCCGGGGTACCCCATCCTCTGATGACCATGGCGGAAGGGACACCGATTGTCGATCCTAATCCGCCGGTGTCGCGTCGTCGCCGTACCGAAGCGGATCGACCACATGGCGGACCCTCGTCGGCGTCCCCCGATGTGGTGGGCATCTGCGCGTCCCCTCCCGGATCGCCGATCGGCGGCGTACGATCGCTCGTCGGAGCAGGAAGGCGGCGCTGTCGTTGCGTGCCGCTCCTACCACCGAGCCTATTGTGGGGATGCGCCATATGTCGCGACGTCTGGTCAGCCTGACCCTCGACACCCTGGAAGACCTTCCTCGCCCGTGCCGGCAGTGCGTCTACTGGGAGCTTGATCCGGTCTCCGCGGACCGGGCCTGCGCCGCCGGCGATCCGGGCCTGGAGAAGGAGGCGTGGGTCTCCCAGACGCTGCTGGAGTGGGGCTCCTGCGGCAAACTCGCGTACGTCGACGGCATGCCAGCGGGTTTTGTGACGTATGCGCCGCCCGCCTACGTGCCCCGCTCGATGGCGTTCCCGACCTCGCCGGTCTCCGCTGACGCGGCACTGCTGATGACCGCCAACGTGGTCGCCGCGTTCGCCGGTGGCGGGCTGGGCCGGATGCTGGTGCAGGGCGTCGCCCGGGACCTGACCAAGCGGGGGATCAAGGCCATCGAGGCGTTCGGCGACGCCAAGTTCGGCGACGCGGACGACCCCGTGGGCGGCTGCGTGGCACCTGTCGACTTCTTCCTCTCCGTGGGGTTCAAGACCGTCCGTCCGCATCCGCGTTTCCCCCGGCTGCGCCTCGAGCTGCGGACCGCGCTGAGCTGGAAGTCCGACGTCGAGTACGCGCTGGAGAAGCTGCTCGGGTCGATGAGCCCGGAGACGCTGCTTCGTCCGGTCCGGCCCGCTCCCGCCACCCGCTCCACCAACACCTGATCGCCGAACCGGCGGATCAGTCGACCACCGTGCCGGCGGTGACGACGGCCCGCAGTTCGCTGACGTCGAGCGAGCCGGTGGGCACGTCCCGCTCGATCGGGTAGTACATCCGCTGCACGGCCGCCACGATCGCCTCCACCACCCGGTCGCGGAAACGAGGGTCGACCAGTTGGGCGCGGTCCGTGGGCGAGGTGAGGTAGCCGACCTCGACCCGGACGGCCGGCATCCGTGTCAGCCGCAGCAGGTCCCAGGTCTTGGCGTGGGTACGGCAGTCCCGCAGCCCCGTGCGGGCCACGATCTCCCGCTGCACCAGCCCGGCCAGGCGTTCACCGGTCGCCGACGTCACGCCGTTGTCGGTGCCGTAGTGGTAGGTGGCGACACCCTCCGCGTCGGGGTTGGCGTGGCCGTCCAGGTGCAGCGAGATGAACACGTCGGCGCCCAGCGAGTTGGCCAGCAGCGCCCGGTCGGTGTCCGGCAGGCACCTGTCGGGCGACGGGCCGCGGGTGAGCTGCACCCGTACCCCGGTCGCGGCGAGTCGCCCCTCCAGCCGGCTGGCCAGGTCATGCATCAGGTCGGCCTCCGTCCAGCGCAGCGACCCGTCGGGCACCACCATCCCGGGGTCGGTGCCCCCGTGCCCGGGGTCGACGACCACCGTCTTGCCGACCAACGCCGGCCCGGACTGCCGGATCGCGTCGGACTCGCGCAGCCACTGCGGTCGGCCACCGACCACCTTGCGGCCGATCCGGCGCAATGCGTTCATGGTGTGCGGGCCGCAGGATCCGTCGGGGGTGAGGCCGACCTCACGCTGGAACTGGGCGACCGCCCGGGACGTCCGGATGCCGTAGATGGCGTCCGCCCGGCCCACGTCGTACCCCATCTCCAGCAGCCGCTCCTGCAGTGACCGGACATCCTCGCCGGTGAGCGGGTCGGGGACCGCGTGGTAGAGGGTGCGGGCGCCGAGCCGCCAGCGGGCGGCGTCCAGGGCGCGCCAGGTCTCCGCCCCGACCCGGCCGTCCACGCTGAGGCCCCGGGACTGCTGGAACGCGCGGACCGCCCGCTCGGTGGCGAGGTCGAATTCGTCGGCGGCCGGTCCGGTGGCGCTGAGCAGGTCGAGGCCGGTCAGGATGCTGCGGATCTCCGTGACCGCGGGTCCCCGGTCACCGGATCGGATCGGACGCACGGCACGACCCCCTCTGCACGACACTGGCTGGCCGGGCGGCCCAGGGTTGAGGCTATGCGTTCCCGGGGTGGCGAGGTGGCACGGCCGGGAAAAACGTCGGCCGGTTAGACACCGAACCCCGCACCCAACGAGCGGGTACGGGGTTCGGTGAACGTCTCTGTTGGTCAGAGAGCCGATTCGATGAGTCGGACCAGCTCGCCCTTCGGCTTGGCACCAGCGATCGACTGCACCGGCTGGCCGTTCTTGAACACGGTGAGCGTCGGCACCGACATGACCCGGTAGGCGCGTGCGGTTTCCGGGTTCTCGTCGATGTTGAGCTTGACGATGCTGACCCGGTCGCCCATCTCGCCGGCGATCTCCTCGAGCAGTGGCGACACCTTGCGGCAGGGGCCGCACCACTCGGCCCAGAAGTCCACCAGAACCGGCTTGTCGGCCTGCAGTACGTCAGCGACGAAGCTCTTGTCGGTGACCGCCTTGGTATTTCCCACTGTGCCCCTCCTCCGGGATGTGTTACTTGTTTCAGCTGAGCGTCGCGATGAACCGTTCGGCGTCGAGCGCGGCGGCACAGCCGGTGCCGGCCGCGGTGATCGCCTGACGGTAGGTGTGGTCGACCAGGTCACCGGCGGCGAAGACGCCGGGCACGTTGGTGCGGGTGCCGGGGGCTTGGACCTTCACGTAGCCCTCGTCGTCCATGTCGACCTGACCACGGAAGAGCTCGCTGCGGGGGTCGTGACCGATGGCCACGAAGACACCTGTCACGTCCAACACCTTGGTGTCACCGGTGTGCACGTTGCGGACCCGTACGCCGGTGACCTTGCCGTCGTCGCCCAGGATCTCCTCGACGGCGCTGTTCCACTCGACCTTGATCTTCTCGTTGCTCAACGCCCGCTCGGCCATGATCTTGCTGGCCCGGAACGAGTCGCGGCGGTGGATGATGGTGACCGATTCGGCGAAGCGGGTGAGGAAGCTGGCCTCCTCCATCGCCGAGTCGCCGCCGCCGACGACCACGATGTGCTGGTTGCGGAAGAAGAAACCGTCGCAGGTGGCGCAGGAGGAGACGCCGTGGCCGAGGAACTCCTGCTCACCGGGCACGCCCAGCGGACGCCAGGCCGAACCGGTGGAGAGGATGATGGATCGGGCCCGGTAGGCGGTCTCGCCGACCCACACGGTGCTCACCGCGCCGGAACCGGCGTCGCCGGTGTCCACCAGCTCGACCCGGGTCACGTCGTCGGTGAGGAACTCGGCACCGAACCGCTCGGCCTGCTTGCGCATGTTGTCCATCAGCTCGGGGCCGAGGATGCCGTCGGCGAAGCCGGGGAAGTTTTCCACCTCGGTGGTGGTCATCAGGGCACCACCGGACTGCACGCCCTCGATGATCAGGGGCTTCAGGTTGGCGCGTGCGGCGTAGACCGCCGCGGTGTAGCCGGCCGGCCCGGAGCCGATGATGATCAGGTTGCGGACCTCGTCCACTGCCGTCTCCCGAGTGTGTGTGTTCAGCGTCGGTGAGCGCACCGGTGCTGATCCGAGTTGCCGACGCCTGGGTGGGGTCGACAGCTGACTTCCAGAACGTCATCGTACGAAGCGGGGATTCCCGAGACGGGCATCTGGTGGGTCAGGTCACGTGGGTGGTCATCGTGCCGATGACCGTGGATTCACCCTACCCGCGCCGAATACCGGCTGTCCGCGCCGGACCCCGGCACTCCGCAGTCCGGGCCGCTCACCCAGGCCCAGCGGGCCCCGGTCGCGTCGGTGAAACGGATGATCAGCGTCTGCTCGCCCTGGAAACGCGCGTAGTCGATCACTTCGACCGCCAGCGGAGCGGATCCGTGTTCCGCCGCCACCTCGGCCAGGCAGGTGCTCAGTGCCGCCTCGCTGGTCAGCCGGGCCAACTGGTCCAGCCCGTCGGGCGACGAGCGTCGATCCTGCTCGGTGCCCACGCCCGGCTGCGAGCCGGGGGCGGCACCGCTCGTCCGGCCGGGTGTGGTCTGCCGGTCGGCGTTCGGCGCGTTGCCGAGGGTCTGCGGGGTGTAGTCCGTACCGCTGCGCAGTGTCGGGCCGGTGGTGCGGGCCGCCGCGGCGTCCGCGGGCGCGTTGGCCGGGTGCCGTTCGACGGCGATGGTGCCGGAGTCGTCGCCCGCGCGCATCGACAGCTGGTTGAGACCCAGCGCGAGCGCGACGACGGCGATCGCGGCGGCGGCCACCGGTGCGCCACGGCGGACCCAACCGGCCCGACGACCTGGACCGGTGGACTCCCGGCGACCAGAACGGGCCGGTGCGGGGATGGCTGCCCATCGACCGGACCCGCCCTGCACCGGTACGACAGGCGATGTCGTGGGGCGGTCGACGTCGGAGGCCTCGTCGGTCGTGGTGTCTCCCACCAGCGGCCCCGCACTGACAAGCGCGGTGGCGAGACGGTCGACGATCGCCTGCGGCATCCGCGGCGACGGCTCGGCCCAGCTGCCCAGGTTCGCGCGGACCTCCGCGAGCGCGGGTGCCAGCAGCGCGTACGCCTCGGCCCAGGCCGGGTCCGTGGACACCAGCCGGGCGACCTCCTCCTGCTGCGGGGTGCCGTCCAATGCCCCGCCGAGGTAGTCAGCGAGGAGGTCGTCGTCGACCTCCCGGAACCCCTCGGTCGTCACGTGTCCTCCTGGTTGGCGTCCCGCCGGTATCGGCCCGACCCCGATCCGACGCCCTCGGCCGGGCCCGGGTTCCCCGGCGTGACGCCCGGCACCTCCCTGGTCGGGCCGGGTGGGTCCGGTCGGGCCGACGGCGGCGAGGTGCCGGCGGGCCGAAGGTGCCCGAGCAGCACGGCCAGCCGCGCCCGCCCCCGGGCGCACCTGCTCTTCACCGTCCCCTCGGCGACACCGAGGATGCGGGCGACCTCGGCGACCGGGTAGCCCTGCACGTCCACCAGCACCAGCGCGGCACGTTGCTCGAGGGGCAGCGCGGCCAGCGCCTCGCGGACCACGAGCGCGGTGTCGTGGTCCGGTGCGGGCGCGACCGGCTCGATCCCGCCGGTGCCCGAGCCGTCCCCCGCACGGTTGCCGTCCGGCAGCGGCACGGTCGGGTGCGCCTGCCGGCGACGGATCCGATCCAGGCAGGCGTTCACCACGATCCGGTGCATCCAGGTGGTGACGGCGGAGTCACCGCGGAAGCGGGCGGCGGCCCGGTGCGCGTTGAGCAGCGCGTCCTGGAGTGCGTCGGCGGCCTCTTCACGGTCGCCGAGCGTACGCAGGGCGACCGCCCAGAGCCGGTCGCGGTGCCTGTGGAACAGCTCGGCGAAGGCCTGGTGGTCGCCGTCGACATGGGCGCGCAGCAGCTCCAGATCCGAAGCGGCGGCGCGCCCGTCCATCACCACGTCCTGCGGATGCGGTGCCACGGCGGAGATGCCGGGATCACGACCCCTGGACCGTGATCTCCTGGACGTCGACCTGGAAGCCCCGCTCACTGGCCGGCAACTCGGTGATCCAGAACAGCAGGTACTGGTATTTCGCGTCGGCGTCGAAGCCGTCGAACGCCATCGTGGTGCCGTCGTGGTCCTCGAAGGGCTGCCCGATGGTGGTCTTCTCGGTCTTGTAGCTGGTGATCAGTTGCTTGTCGCCGTTCGAGGTCGACGGCGGGTTGAGGGTGCCGGTGAGGAGCTGGGCGGAGGCGCCGCGGGCCGACAGGACCGCCTGCACCGACTTGACCGTGTGCGGCGCGCCGAGATCCAGCCAGACCCCCATGCCCTGCTTCTTGTTGCCGAACTTGGCGGCCGTGTACGTGTCGGTGCCCCAGCCCTTGTCCGGGTCACCGTCGGTCACCTTGTTGGCGTCGGTCAGCTCATCGCGCTTCCCGTCCGGATCGATGATCCGAACATCCTTCACCGGGAGCTTGCGAACCGCGACGGCGGCCGGAGTGGTCTCGTTGGCCGGGGCACTCGACGACGGAACGGCGCTCTGGCCCGCCTGCGGCTCCTTGTCGCCGAGCGTGCTGATCCCGATCAGCAGACCGACCAGGGCCACCGCCAGCAGGCCGGCGATGCCGATGGCGACCTTGCGACCGCCGGCTGCGGCCAACGGCGACGGCTCTTCTCCGGTCTCGCCGGCGAACCGCAGCGGGCCGCTGTTCTCGAGGTAGTGCTCCTCCTCGGCCGGCACGTCCAGTCGCGCCAACTCGGCGGCGAGCACGTCGGAGGACGGCGGCGCGATCTCGGCGTCGAGCAGATCCATGGTCAGGTCGTCCAGGTACGCGGGCACGCCCGCCCGGACCTGACGTGGTGCCGCGATGCCACCACCGGCGTCCCGAACGGCGTCCGGGATGGCGGCCCGTCCGTGACCGGCGGTGGCGCCGTGCAGCGGCGCCTCGGCGTGCGGCCACGAGCCGGTGAGGGCGAAGTAGAGGATGCCGCCGACCGCCCGGATGTCGTTCTCCTGGCTGTCCGCGCCATCGGTGCGTGCGTCGGCCAGGACCACGCGGCCCTCGTCGCTGATCATGACGGTGCCGGGGTGGACGTTGCCGTGGACCATGCCGGTGGCGTGCACGGCGGCGAGGGCGCTCGCGACGGCGTTACCGATCGCGGTGGCGCGGGCCGGGTCCAGGGGGCCGTCGGCCGCCAGGTCGCGCAGGGACTGCCCGTCGACCCACTCGCGCACCACGTACGCCCGCTCGGCCTCGTCGATCGCGTCGTAGACGCCGACCAGGTTGGGGTGGATGACCCGACTCGCCGCGACGGCGGCCTGGAGCATCTCGGTGGCGGAGTCACCACCCGGGTAGCGCAGCACCACCGCGACGGGACGGCGCAGGATGACGTCGACCCCGCGCCAGACCAGCCGACCCGCGCTGTCGTTGTTGATGTGCTCAACCAGCTCGTACCGCTCGGCGAGGACTTCACCGGCCGTGGGAGCACCGAAGGTCATGACCGGAGGAGTGCTTTCGTCCGCCTCCTGACCCTCGCCGACCTGGGTCACCCGTCCTCCCTCGGTGATCGTGTCGATCGATGGACCCGCACTGCTGGGCATGTGGCTTCCCGCTCTGCCGTTGAAGGAACCGGCCGACCGGTGTCGACGCGCAGCGTCGGCCCCTGCCGTACCCGTCGAGAGCGACCTTACCTGGGTTGCCAGTCTCCCCGACATGTCATCTTCCCGCCGTACACGACGGGCTTCCGGCAGTCGAAGAACTCGTCCGGTTACGACCGTTGTCAGCCACGTTGCTGGCACATGTACTAGCTAATCTACGGCTTCACCGCAAGTAACCGACGCCGGGGCTGGGCTGGTGTGGCGCTCCCGCCCCGGTGCCTGTTCCCGCCGTACGGCTTGCCACGCTCAGCCGTACGGTTGGTTATCCACAGGTTGATGCGGTGGTTGACCGGCGAATCGCGGAGTTATCCACAGCTGCGTCCCCAGCCTGGTGATCCGTGGTCACGTTCCGTGTGTACGCAAACTTTTGTAATCGTTCACTGTCGGTCAGCGACCAAGGCGGCGGCGGACCATGCCGACCACCTCGGTGATCTCGCCGATCCGCAGCAGCATGGCCAGACCCAGGTAGCTGCCGCCGATCACCGCGCCGCCGACGACGAGTTGGATCGCCGCCTCGATCCAACTTGGCCGGTCGCCGCCGGGTAGCAGGCTGATCACCAACCATCCGACAAGTGCCGCGCCGAGGGCGGCGACCACGACCCGGCCGAGGGTGCGCATGATGGCGCCCAGCCCGATCCGGCCGACCCGGGGGCGCAGCAACCAGGCCGAGGCGACCGCCGCCGCCACGTACGAGACCGCGTTGCCGATCATCATGCCGGCCGCCGCGAACTGTGCGGCGAAGGCGGCGAACAGCACGATCTGTACGCCCACCCGCAGCGCCACCACCGGGATGTTGATCAGGGCTGGGGTGCGGGTGTCCGGCAGCGCGTAGAAGGCGAAGGTGAAGAGCTGACTGATCGCGAACGGCACCAGGGCGAGCGCGGCGGCCAGCAGAACTGTGGACGTCGCCGTCGCGTTCTCGGCGGTGAACGCGCCGTACCGGAAGACCACCACCGAGATCGGGGTGGACAGCACGGCGTAGCAGACCGCGATCGGCGCGAGCACCGCTGTCACCATCCGGACACCCCGGGAGAGGTCGGCGGTGACGTCGTGGAACCGTCCGTCCGCTGCCGCTGCGGCCATCCGGGGCATCAGCGCGGTGATGATCGAGACGGCGATGATGCCGTGCGCCATCATCAGCAGCAGGAAGACGTTGTTGTAGATCAGGATGCCGGCCTGGTCCGTGCCCGCGGCCCGGGTGAGGAGGTTGACCACCACGAAGAGGCCGAGCTGGTTGACGGCCACGTAGCAGAACATCCAGGCACCGAGCTTGGCCAGCTCGCGCAGCCCCAACTCGCGGAAGTCGAACCGCCACTTCCACCGGAAGCCGACCTTGCGCAGCGCCGGCAGCAGGCCGGCGGTCTGCACCGCCACACCGAGCAGGGTCCCGCCACCCACCAGCAGAATCCGGCCGAGGCCCATGTCCGACGGCTGTAGTCCCTTCGCCCCATAGACCAGGATGTAGAGACCGAAGACGCCGATCACCACGAGGTTGTTGAGGATGGGCGCCCACATCGGCGCGGCGAAGTGCCCTCGCGTGTTCAGGACCGCGGCGATCAACGCGCTGACGCCGGTGAAGAACAGCATGGGCAGGATCAGCCACGACAGGTGCGTGATCAGCTTGGTGTAGGCCTCGTCCTTGCCGCTGGCGTAGATGGCGGTCAGCACCGGCGCCGATACCACGGCGATCAGGGCTGCCGCGGCCAGCGCCAACACCGCGAGGGTGAGCAGCCGTTGGGCGTACGCCTCGCCCCGGTCCGCGTCGCTCTTGCGTCGACGGACCAGCACCGGGATCAGCACGCTGGTCAGCACCCCGCCGAGCAGGAACTCGTACACCTGGTTGGGGAGGAAGATGGCTGTCGTGTAGGCGTTGCCGATCAGGTTGCCGAGGGCGGCACCGATCATCAGGTTCCGGATGAAGCCGGTGCCCCGGCTCACCAGGCTGCCGATCGCCATGACCGCGCTGTTCGCGGCGGCGCTGGTTTCGCCGACGACCTCGGGCGGGGGCGCCGTGGCCTCCACGCCGGGCTGGTTCAGCGGCTCCGCGGAGATGAAGACCGCCCCGTCAGCCGGCGGCACGTTACCGTCCGGCGTGGCGTTGGCGCTGCGGTAGAGCCCGCCGCTCATCTCCAGCCTCCCAGGGGTACGTCGAGTCGGACACCGACCCGCACGCCACAGACCATAGTCAACCCCCACCCGTTACCCCGCGCCCGGCGGATCGGATCACACCCCGGCCCGATAAGCTGGCGATCCCATGTCCGACGCCTCCGCTCCCCACGCCGCCGACCGCCGCGAACTCACCGCCGCGCAGCGCAACGCCGTCGCCGAACTGCTCCGGGTCTCCCCGGTCGCCGACGAGTTGGGCCGCCGGTTCGTCCGCGCCGGTCACGAGCTGCACCTGGTGGGCGGTTCGGTGCGGGACGCCCTGCTCGGCCGACTCGGTGACGACCTCGACTTCTGCACCGACGCGCACCCCGACGAGACGTTGCGGATCATCAAGGGCTGGGCCGAGTCGATCTGGGAGACCGGTCGCGAGTTCGGCACCATCGGCGCCCAGCGCGACGGCCTCCGGCTGGAGATCACCACCTTCCGGGCCGAGTCGTACGACCAGGTCAGCCGCAATCCGGTGGTGGTGTACGGCACCAGCCTCGACGAGGACCTCAAGCGGCGCGACTTCACGATCAACGCGATGGCGGTCAGCCTGCCGGAGCACCTGTTCACCGACCCGCACGGCGGCCTGGCGGACATCTCGGCCAAGGTGATCCGGACTCCGAGCACCCCGGGTGAGTCGTTCGGCGACGACCCGCTGCGGATGCTGCGGGCCGCCCGGTTCGCCGCCCAGTTGCGCTTCGCCGTGCACCCGGACGTGCACCTGGCGATGAGTGAGATGGCCGCCGACCTGGACCGGATCACCGCCGAGCGGATCCGGGACGAATTCACCAAGCTGCTCTGCGGCACGGACCCGATCACCGGTCTGCGGCTGCTCGTCGACACCGGCCTGGCCGAGCGGTTCCTGCCGGAGCTGACCGGGCTGAAGCTGGAGATCGACGAGCACGCGCAACACAAGGACGTCTACGAGCACACCCTGACGGTCGTCGAGAACGCGGTCTCCTACGAGGAGGAGGGCTGCGACTTCATCCTGCGGATGGCCGCCCTCCTGCACGACGCGGGCAAGCCGGCGACGAAGGCGGTCGGGTCCGACGGTCGGGTCAGCTTCCACCATCACGAGGTGGTCGGCGCCCGGCTGACCAAGGCCCGGATGAAGGCGATGCGGTACCCGAAGGACGTCACCGCGAAGGTGACCGCTCTCGTCGCGCTGCACCTGCGCTTCTACGGGTACGGGCGGGGCGAGTGGACCGACTCGGCGGTGCGTCGCTACGTCGCCGATGCCGGTGACCTGCTGCCCCGGCTGCACAAGTTGACCCGCTCGGACTGCACGACCCGCAACCGGCGCAAGGCCGCCCAGCTCGCGGCGGACTACGACGCGCTGGAGGAGCGGATCGCCCGGATCGAGGCCGAGGAGGACCTGGCCCGGGTCCGCCCCGACCTGGACGGCAACGCGATCATGGAGTTGCTCGGCGTACCGCCGGGGCCGGTCGTCGGGCGGGCCTGGAAGCACCTCAAGGAGCAGCGCCTCGAACTCGGCCCGCTGGACCGCGACGCCGCCGAGGCCGAGCTGCTGCGCTGGGCCCGCGCCGAGGGCCTGATCAACTAACCCCGGCGGGTCGCGCCGCGAGCCGCGCGACGATCGACTCGGTTTCGGTGAGGTCGCGGTGTCCCGGCACTCCGGATGGCCCGACTTTCAGGAAACCGAGTGGATCACCAGGGAGTACGCCGACGGCGCCCCTCCCGAACCGGGAGCGGCGCCGTCGGCATTCGTCGTCAGCGGGTCTCGACGGCCGTCCCGTCCACGGAAGCGCCCTTGCCGGCGGACGCGCCGTTGCCGGCCGGGGTGGACGCCGAGCCGAGCCGGGCCAGCAGGCCGGCCAGGTCGATCCCGGTCAGGTCACTGCCGAGCTGGAGCCCCTGGGCCACGTTGCCGGCCACCGACTTCGTCAGCGCCGACGCGCCGTCGGTCGAGATGACAGTCATCTTGTCGATCGCCCCGATCGGCGCGCTGGCCGCCTCCACCACCTGCGGCAGCACCTTGACCAGCAGGTCCAACACCGCCGCCTCCCCGTACGCGGCGAACGCCTCGGCCTTGCGCGCCATCGCGTCCGCCTCGGCCTCACCCCTGGCCAGGATGGCCGCTGCCTCGGCCTGACCCTCCCGCTCCACCGCCTCGGCGATCGCGGAACGGCGGCGCTGCTCGGCCTCGCCCTCCTTGGCGCCCTCGATCGCGTTCGCCTCGGCGAGCGCGGCACGCCGGGCCCGCTCGCCCTCACCGGTGAGCCGGGCCTGCTCCGCGGAGGCCTGCGCGGCCGCGATGACCGACTGCCGCTGCGCGTCGGCGTGCAGCACCGCCGCCGCGCGGGACGCCTCGGCCTCCTGCTCCACCTTGTACCGGGCCGCGTCGGCGGGCTTGCGCACCTCGGTGTCCAGTTGGCGCTGCTTGAGTTCGGCGTTGCGCTCGGCGACCTTCTGCTGCTCGGAGAGGATCGCCTGATCCCGTTCCGCCTGGGCGAGCGGCCCGGCGGCGGCGGACTTCGCCTTCGCGGCGTCGATCTCGGCCTGGATGCCGGCCTGCTTCAGGGACAGGTTCCGGTTGGCCTCCGCGATGGCCTCCTCGGCGAGCAGGCGTTCCTGCTCCGCCTGCTGGCGGGCGCGTGCCTCGGCGATGGCCGCGTCCTTGAGCACCCGGGCGGCCTCGGGCCGGCCCAGGTCCTGCAGGTAGGAGCCCTCGGCGAGGATGTCCTGGAGCTGGAAGGTGTCCAGCACGAGACCCTGGTTGGTCATCGAGTGCTCGGCCTCCTCGGCGACCGCGCTGGCGAACGCCGCCCGGTCCCGGATGACCTCCTCGACGGTGAGCCGGCCGACGATCGAACGCAGCGCGCCGGCCAGCACCTCCCGGGTGAAGTTGTCGATCTCGTCCTGTTGGTGCAGGAACCGCTGTGCCGCCGCCCGGATCGCGTCCTCGGTCCCGCCGACCTTGACGATCGCCACCCCGTGCAGGTCGGCGCGGATGCCCTGCTTGCTCACCGCGCCCCGGATGCCGACGTCGATCCGGCGGCTGGACAGGTCGAGCGACTGGAGCTTCTGCACCACCGGGAGCACGAAGACCGAGGCGCCCAACACGACCTTCTGCCCGGAGTTGTCGGTTGACCGGCCACCGTCGGCGGTCTGCGTGGTGCGGCCCTTGCGGCCGGTGACGATGAACGCCTCGTTCGGCCCGGCCACCTTGATCCGGGAGAGCACGAAGAGCACCAGGATGAGCGCGAGGACAACCGCGCCACCGATGGCGATGAGCAGGGCCATATGGGGTATTCCCGTCTACGAGGAGGAGATCAGTAGGTCTCGACGTGCACGCTTGTCTCGCTGAGCGCCTGCACGACGAAGACCTGGGCGCCGATCGGTATCGGCTGGTCCGCGCGGGCGCTGAGCTTGACCGGTTGGCCGGCGAGGCGTACCCGGACCTCGCCGTAACCCTGCGCCGGCACGGGGGTGACCACCAGGCCGAGCGCGCCGACCAGGTCGTCGCGGGTGGGGGTGGGGTCGGTGCGCATGTTCCGCGCGGCCCGGCTCAGTCGGGAGGCCAGCCACGCGGTGGGCACGGCCGCGAGCACCCCGCCGGCCGCCGCACCGACGACCATGCCGGGGGTACGCGCACCGAGCAGTTCGTTGACGATGGCCCCGCCGAACCCGAACGCCCCGGCGAAGCCGGCGACCGTTTCGAGCGAGATCGGACCGTCCACGTCGGCGTGCCCGAACTGGAACAGCTCGGTGCCGAGCAGCGCGAGCGCGAGCACCCCGATGCCCGCCCCGCCGATGATCAGAAAGATGAGCGTCCCCGTTGCCACGACCTGCACGGTATCGATGCCACGCAACGCGGGTCGCCGCCGGTCGACGGGCTTGACCCGGTGTCGTCCGGGTCGGGGAGAATGGGGCGATGCGTTGGACCGTGCTCGCCTCACCGATCGGTGAGTTCTGCGTCGCCACCGATGACACGAGCGTCTGCGGCACCCATTTCGGCCGGGTCGAGGCAGCCACCGAGGAACCCGACGACCTGCTGTCCCGGCAGGCCGTCGCCGAGCTGCGGGCCTATTTCGCCGGCGAGCTGACCGCGTTCACCGTTCCGGTGTCGACGCCGCGCGGCTCGGTCTTCGAGCGGGCCGTGTGGCGGGAGATGACGCGCATCCCGTACGGCGAGACGCTTACCTACGGCGAGGTGGCGCGGCGGGTCGGCGATCCCGGGGCGGCCCGGGCGGTGGGCGTGGCCTGCAACCGCAACCCGGTGCCGGTGATCGTGCCGTGTCATCGGATCGTCGGCGCGGGCGGCAAGCTGGTCGGCTTCGGTGGAGGGCTGCCGCGCAAGGTCAAACTGCTGGAGTTGGAGGCCGTGGTCGCCCTGCGCCACGCCTGGTCCTGAACGGCCGCGGGCGATCGGCCCACGGTGTCGCGGGTCGGATCCTGACTATCGGCCGACCGGTTGATGCCGGTACGTCAATGGAACGGTCATGATCGGGCGTCATTTCCATCTTCGCGGGGGTACCCATGACCGAAAACCAGGACAAAACCGTCGGCCGGCGGCAGCTGCTGCGCCGCGCGGGCACCGTGGCCGCCGGCGTCGCCGGCACCACAGTGGTCGGTGCCGCAGTCGCCGGCCAGGCTCAGGCCGACCCGGGTCAGCCGGTGATCCAGGCCGCCAACAACGTGGTCAACGGCGGTGGTACCACCGCGCTGGTCAACCCGGCGAACGGGCCGACCCTGCGGTTGCAGAACACGAACCTCACGACGAGCGGCGACGTCGAGTTCGCCGGCCCGCCGCTCGTGCTGACCCCCAGCGGTGACTTTCTGAGTGAACAAGCGCCGATCGGCTCGATGGGCGTGGACCAGTACGGCAACTTCCAGGTGATTTCCTTCCGGGACGGCAACACCTCCATCCCGGACTACGTGTTCACCACCGGCAACTCGAACCAGATCGTGCCGGTCCTGCCGCAGCGGGTCATCGACACCCGTGAGGCGGGTCGGCGCGGCCGGATCACGAATGCCTCGGCGACCACCCTGGATTCGGCCGGCCGCCTGCGGAGCGGCCAGACGATTCACGTCGCGCTGGATGACTTCGTGCATGCCGGCGACGCGCTCTTCGGCATCGTGACCGCGACGTCCGCGGTCGGTGCGGGCTTCCTGCAGATCTTCCCGTACGGCACCCCGCGTCCGCCGAGCTTCGCGTCGTTGAACCACGAGGCCAACGGGGTCTACTCGAACGCGTTCATGTCGGGCATCGGGTACGACGCCGACGCCATCTCCATCTACGCGCTCCAGACCACACACGTCGTCCTCGACGTCACGGCGTTCGTCGTCGGTTACGGCTGGGTCGAAACGGAGTTCCTGCCAAACTCCGTCAACGCGACGGGACGCAGCGCCGCGCCGGGGGCCGACCGCAAGGCGGCGCGGATGGCGCGGGCCATGAAGAACAGGCCGAGCGGGGTGTAGTTCGACCGCCGTACCGCAGAGCGAGGCATCGAACGCGGCGAGGGCCGGGTCCCGACGGACCCGGCCCTCGGCCGTACTTGCTGCTCAGCGGGTCAGCGCTCGACCTCGCCGGCGATGAACTCCTCGACGGCCTGGTGGGCGTCGTGGTCGGCGTACTGCACGGGCGGGGACTTCATGAAGTACGACGAGGCCGACAGGATCGGGCCGCCGATCTTCCGGTCCAGCGCGATCTTCGCGGCCCGGACCGCGTCGATGATGACGCCGGCCGAGTTCGGAGAGTCCCACACCTCGAGCTTGAGCTCGGCCATGAGGGGGGTGTCACCGAACGAGCGGCCCTCCAGGCGGATGTACGCCCACTTGCGGTCGTCCAGCCACGGCACGTGGTCCGACGGGCCGATGTGCACGTCGCTCTTGCTCATCTCGTGCGGGATCTGCGAGGTGACCGACTGGGTCTTCGAGATCTTCTTCGAGACCAGCCGCTTGCGCTCCAGCATGTTCATGAAGTCCATGTTGCCGCCGAAGTTGAGCTGGTACGTGCGCAGCAGCTCGACGCCGCGGTCCTCGAAGAGCTTCGCGAGGGCGCGGTGCACGATGGTGGCGCCGACCTGGCTCTTGATGTCGTCACCGACGATCGGCAGGCCCGCGTCGGTGAACTTCTGGGCCCACTCCGGGTTGGAGGCGATGAAGACCGGCAGGGCGTTGACGAACGCGCAGCCGGCGTCGATCGCGGCCTGCGCGTAGAACTTGGCGGCCTGCTCGGAGCCGACCGGCAGGTAGCAGACGACGACGTCGACCTGCGCGTCGCGCAGCGCCTGCGCCACGTCGACGGGGGTGGCGTCGGACTCCTCGACGATCTCGCGGTAGTACTCACCCAGACCGTCAAAGGTCGGGCCACGCAGCACGGACACGCCGGTCGGCGGCACGTCGCAGAGCTTGATGGTGTTGTTCTCGCTGGCGACGATCGCCTCCGAGAGGTCCATGCCCACCTTCTTGGCGTCCACGTCGAACGCCGCGACGAACTCCACGGAGTTGACGTGGTAGTCGCCGAAGGCGACGTGCATGAGACCCGGGACGCGGTCGTTCGGGTTGGCGTTCCGGTAGTACTCGACGCCCTGAACCAGGGACGAGGCGCAGTTACCCACACCGACGATGGCGACGCGGACGGAGCCCATAGCGTCTGCCTCCTTCTTTTCTGTCACGGCCGCTCATTCCTGGTCTCTCCAGGCGGAGGCGGGCTGTTGTCTTCTCGTCGGCCACCGGCCGTCCCGATGTGCGGGACCGTCGGGGCTCGGCCGGAGCGCTCGTTGGCGATGAGCTCCTCCAGCCAGCGGACCTCGCGCTCACAGGCGTCAAGGCCGTGGCGCTGTAATTCCAAGGTGTAAGCGTCGAGGCGCTCGGCTGCCCGGCCCAGCACGTCACGAAGCCCTTCGCGACGCTCCTCGATCTTGCGGCGGCGACCCTCCAAAATGCGCAGTCGGGTCGCCTGGTCGGTCCGGGCAAAGAACGCGAAGTGCACCCCGAAGCCCGTGTCGTCGTACGTCTCGGGTCCGGCCTGTGCGATCAGCTGAGCGAAGCGTTCCTTGCCGTCCGCGGTGATTTTGTAAACCACCCGACCTCGTCGGCTGGTCAGCGCGGGAACCTCCTCGGCAGTGGCGGGTGTCTCAGCAGCTTCGGTGATCCAACCCGCCGCCTGGAGCCTGCGTAGGGTCGGGTAGAGCGAGCCGTAGCTGATCGCCGCCCGGATCGCGCCGAGTTTGGCGGTCAGCTCCTTGCGCAGCTCATAGCCGTGCATCGGAGACTCCTGCAGGAGGCCGAGGATGGCGAACTCGAGCACTTGCCACCCTCTCTTTCCCCTCCGGCGTGGAGCGGTAACCGCCGCGATGTATCGGACCGATACATCGCACGTTAGCGGGTTGCGCCGGCCAGGGCAAACCCCTGATCCGAGACCCTGTCGTCACGGATCGTGAGCATGGTCGCCTGCTTGGGCCGGACCGCGTACCCTTCTTCGCATGCGTACGCAGCGCCAGGTCGTCGACTACTCGCTTCAGAAGCGAGCAGTGCTGCGTGAGCTCCTGGCCGGCCGGGTCGGCACGTACGACGTCTGCGACGCGTCGCCGTACCTGAAGAACGCAGCCCGGTTCCACGGAGAGCCGACGGACCGGCGCTGCCCGATCTGCCGGAGTGAAAACCTGACCCTCGTCCACTACATTTATGGTGACGAGCTCAAGCAGTCCGCCGGGCAGGCACGGACACTCACCGAGTTGCCCGTGTTGGCGATGACACTGCGTGAGTTTCAGGTCTTCGTGGTGGAGGTGTGCCTCGGCTGCGACTGGAACCATCTCGTCGAGCAGTACCTGCTCGGCCGAGATGGTCTGACCGGCGACAGCGACGGTGCCGGCGAGCAGAGTGTCGCGGCGGCCGAAGGTGCGGGTCGGCGGAGGCGAGAGGCGCAACGGTGATCGCAGCAGGTTGGACCGGCCCCGGGGCCATCGACGAAACCCGGGACGGCCGACCGCTCGTTGGTCCGATTGGCCCGATTGATACGGCATTGACCTCGGCGAGGCGGCACCCCCGTGCCGTCGTCCCGGGTGAAGCAACTCACGGCAACCCGGTGGCGGCGCAGTCGCGCCCCACCGCGACCGGCAGGGTGTGAGGAATGAACTCGTACGGCGATCCCAGTTCTGCGCGCGGCCGGGCCCAGTACCCGGCCCCGGCGGGCGACCCCGGCCCGGGCGCGGACGACGCGTACCGCCGGCCCGGCGGTGACCCCAGCGGAGGTGGCTGGTCGGCTTCGGGGGGCGGAGCGGCAGCACCGGCTCGCGCCTCGGTGACGCCGCCGGCCGCCGGCGGGCGGGCCACGGTGGGCGGATCGGCGTCGGTGCCGCGGGGTGGCGCGGCGGCCGGATCCGCCTCGGCGGTCCCGGGCCGACCAGGACGTGCCTCCGTGCCGGTGTCGCCGGCACCGGGACGCGCCTCTGTGCCGGTGCCGCCCGGACCTGGCGCGGCTGCCGGACGTGCCGGCGCCGGACGGGCCTCGGTGCCGGTGTCCCCGGCACCCGGAGCGCCGGCGGGTCGGGCGGTGGTCGGTGCCGCCTCTGTCGGTACCGCCCCGGCGGGTCGAGCCAGCGTCGGCTCCGCGTCGGTGGGTGGCCGGGCCGCGGTCGCCCGGGCGAGCGTCTCTCCGGTCTCCGGTGGACCAGGTGGGCCGGGTGGACCCAACGGTCCCGGTGGACCCAACGGCCCGGGTCGGGGCGGTCGTGGTGCGGGCGGCGCGGGCGCGGCGCGCTCGAAGAAGCGCAAGCGGATGAACCTGCTGATCGCCGGTGTCGCGATCTTCATCATGCTGGCCGGTGTCGGCGTGGTCGGGTTCACCTACTACTCGACGAACGTGGTCATGCCCAACGAGTTGCCGCTGCCGCTGTCCACCACGGTGTACGCCAAGGACGGCAAGACCCAGTTGGCCAAGCTGGGCAGCGAGAACCGCACCTTCGTCACCATCAACCAGATCCCCGTGCACGTGCAGCACGCGGTGGCTGCCGCCGAGGACCGCAACTTCTACCGGCACTCCGGCGTCGACTACAAGGGCATCGTCCGGGCCGGATGGAACAACATCACCGGTGGCGACAAGCAGGGTGCCTCGACCATCACCCAGCAGTACGCCCGCAACGCGTTCGAGAACCTCCAGGACGACTCGTACGGCCGCAAGGTGAAGGAGGCCATCCTCGCCTCCAAGCTGAGCGAGGAGTACGACAAGCCGGAGATCATGCAGCACTACCTCAACGTCATCTACTTCGGACGCGGTGCCTACGGCATCGAGGCCGCGGCACAGACGTACTTCGGCAAGGCGGCGAAGGACCTGTCCGTGGGTGAGGGTGCGGTGCTCGCGGCGGTCATCAAGCAGCCGGTGGCGAGCAGCACCCACAAGGGCTTCGACCCCGCGGTCAACCCGCCCGACGCCAAGTCACGGTGGGACTACGTGATCGCCGGCATGAAGAAGGAAGGCTGGGTGGACGCCCCGGGGGAGCCCGCGTCGCCGACCGCGTACCCGAAGGTGCTGCCGCCGAAGAAGGGCGGCAACGGGTTCGGTGTCGACAGCCCACGGGGCAACGTCATCAACTACGTCCGCGAAGAGATGGACGCGATGGGCCTCTGCTCCGACAGCGGCGCGGAGGGCAAGACGAGCTGCGTGGACGCGCTGCGCGACGGCGGCTACCGGATCACCACCACCATCGACCCGAAGCTGCAGGCCGCCGCCGAGAACACGGCGATGCAGTCGAAGAAGGGTTCGTTGCTCAACGAGCAGCCGAAGAACCTGATGGCGGCGGTGGTGTCGATCGACCCGTCGAAGGGTCGCGTGCTCGCCTACTACGGCGGTGACAGCGGCGCCGACTTCGACTACGCCGGCAAGAACACCGACAAGAACGGCGACCTGACCGGTGGCCACCAGCCGGGCTCGTCGATGAAGGTGTACACCCTGGCCGCCGCCATCGAGGCCGGCATCTCGGTCAAGTCGCACTGGGACCCCACGCCGTACAAGCCCGAGGGCTCCGCTGTCGCGATCGGCAACGCCGGCCGCACCAACCTCAAGTGCGGCAAGTACTGCACCCTCGAAGAGTCGACGGTCCAGTCGTACAACGTGCCCTTCTACTGGGTCACCAAGACACTCGGCGTCGAGAAGGTGGTCGACATGGCCCACAAGGCCGGCGTGACCACCATGTGGGGCGTCGACCCGCCGCAGGCCTTCGACCTGTCGAAGAAGGGGCCGAACCCGTTCGACAACTACACCGGTTTCGGCAAGTACCCGATCACCGTGTTCGACCACGCCAACGCCATGGCGACGTTCGCCAACGACGGTAAGTACATCAAGGCCCACTTCGTCATCAAGGTCGAGCAGCAGGACACGGACACCGGCAAGTGGAAGGTGGTCGGCAGCGAGCGCATCAAGCCGGAGCAGCGGATCCCCAAGAAGGTCACCGACGAGGTGACAGGTGTCCTGAAGCAGATCCCGCGCCCCAACGACATCTCGCTGGAGGACGGCCGCCAGGCCGCCGCCAAGACCGGCACCTGGGAGTACGACAAGGACGACAACTCGCACGCCTGGACGGTCGGCTACACCCCGCAGAACGCCACCGCGGTGTGGGTGGGCAGCCGGGACCCGAAGAAGCCGGAGATCCGGCTCGCCAACGGCGACGACATCGGTGGTTCGAAGCTCCCCGGTCCGATCTGGGAGAAGTACATGAACGCCGCCCTCAAGGGCCTGGAGGAGATCCCCCTGCCCGGCGTCACCGGCGAGGGTGACGTCACGAAGGGCAACGGCAAGGAGCCGCCGCCCCCCACTCCGGGTCTGCCCGGTCTCCCGGGTCAACCCGGCTGCGATCCGCTGACCGACCCGTTCTGCACGGTCCCCGGCGGTAACCCGGGTGGCAATCCTGGTGGTAACCCGGGCGGTAATCCCGGTGGGCCAGGCGGGCCCGGTGGACCAGGCGGGCCCGGTGGACCAGGCGGTGGCGGCGGTGGGCTGCTGCCCGGCGTACCACCGAACCGGGACTGACCCGCAACTTCGCACGACGCCGCCGCCGGCCGGACGATCTGTTCGGCCGGCGGCGGCGTTTCCGTACCCAGATCTCTCCGCGTCGGGACGGGACGACTACCCCGCTCATACGGCAGGATGCCTTCTCATGAGCACCCAGTCGACGCCCGGCATCGACGACGCCGGAACCACCGACCACCCGTCCCGATCCGACGGGTTCGTCCGCGGCCTCTCCGGCGCCATCGGCGGCCCACTGGGCGACCACGCGACCGCGCTGGACCGGCCGGCCGGCCAGGAGCGTCGCTTCTGGACCGCCGTCCGGATCGTGCTGGCCCTGGCCTGCCTCACCCTCGCGCTGCACTGGGTGCAGAAGTCGCCCTGCCAGGACGGTGCCTGGCAGAACAACGTCCAGTACACCCGGTTCTGCTACACCGACGTCCTCGCCCTGTACTACGCCGAAGGGCTCAACGAGGGCAAGGTGCCCTACCGTGACCACCCGGTGGAGTACCCGGTGCTGACCGGCTACTTCATGGGTGCGCTGGGCCTGCCGGTGCACGCCGTCGGTGCCGGCGACCCGAGCATCAACCAGGGCCAGTGGTTCTACAACCTCAACGCGCTGGTGCTGGGTGCGCTGGCGGTGGCCACGGTGGCGGTGCTCCTGGCGCTGCGCCGCAGACGACCCTGGGACGCCGCGCTGTTCGCACTCGCCCCGGCGCTGGTGCTCACCGCCACCGTCAACTGGGACCTGCTGGCCATCGGGCTGGCCGCCTTCGGCCTGCTGGCCTGGGCCCGAAAACGACCCGCGCTCGCTGGCGTACTACTCGGGCTGGCCGGCGCGGCGAAGCTGTGGCCGTTGTTCCTGCTCGGGCCGATCCTCGTTCTCGCGCTGCGGGCCGACCGGCTCCGGGCCGCCCTCACCGCCACCGGTACGGCGGTCGCCGCCGTGGTGCTGGTGAACCTGCCCGCCGCACGGGCCTACCCGGACAACTGGGACCGGTTCTTCGAGCTGAACACCACCCGGCCAATCGACTGGGGCACCCTCTGGTACATCGGGCGCTACCTGGACGGCAAGGTCGGCAACGACCCCGGCCAACTCGGCCCGTTCGAGTGGCTGAACGCCAACATCCCCACCCTCAACACCCTCTCGTACGCGCTGTTCGGGTTGGCCTGCCTCGGGGTGGCCGTGCTGGCGTTGCGGGCGCCGCGCCGACCGCGGCTGGGTCAGCTCGCCTTCCTGGTGGTCGCGGCGTTCCTCATCTTCAGCAAGGTCTGGTCGCAGCAGTTCGTGCTGTGGCTCCTGCCGCTGGTGGTGCTGGCCCGACCCAAGTGGGGAGCCTTCCTGGCCTGGCAGGTGGCCGAGGTCTGCTACTTCGTCGCCTTCTACGGTGAGCTGCTCGGCGCGGCGACCAGCCGCCCGGTCTTCCCGGAGGGGGTGTTCGTGCTGGCCTCGACGTTGCGGCTGACCACCGTGGTGGTGCTCTGCGTGTTTGTCATCAAGGAGATCCTGCACCCCGAGCGGGACGTGGTGCGGGCCACCTACCCGGACGACCCGGACGGCGGCGTCCTCGACGGCGCAGCGGATGCGCCGTGGCTGGACCGCTGGCGCCGCCGCCCAACGACAAACGAACCCGAGCCCGCCCCGACCGGGTGATCCCCCGCACCCGCGTCAGAGCCGGTAGACGACCGAGTCCCCGACTTCCTGGCGGGTGATGCCGAGCGACTCGACAGGCGCGTCGATGGTGATCTCCCACGGCGTGCCGGGCACCTGGTCGCGCAGCAGCACCACCGTCCGGACGCCGAGCGTGCGTAGGTAGTCGACGCTTGTCTGGTTGGGGAACGACTGGCTCACCCGACGGACGTCGTCAAGCTGACGGGGTGTGAAGCCGCTGCCGCCGTTGACCACATCGGGGAACCCGCTGGTCGACCAGAGCATCACGTGCTGGTCCAGGTTCTGGCTGCTGGGCAGCACCAGCAGGGGTCCCTCGGCCGAACGCAGCGCGGCCGGCTGGGTCGGCACCACCGGATGCGGGGTGCTGTTCAGGCCCTCGACGGTCACCAGCAGCAGCGGCAGCAGCGTGGCCATCCGCAGCCACGGCCCCGGCCACGACGGGATCCGCTGCGCGGTCAGCTCGCGCACCCGGTCGGTGAGCGCGGTGACCGCTCCCGCCGCGAGCAGACCCAGCAGCAACGTGGTCCACAACATCAACCGACCAGGGGTACGCAGCGCACTCCAGCCCGGCACGTGCTCGAAGAGCGGCACGTAGGTGAAGGTGCCGTCGAAGAAACGGGTGCCCATCGCGAAGGCCATCGTCACCAGCACCCCGGCGAGCAGCAGTAGTCGGTGCCGTAGCCGCCAGACCGAGAAGAACAGCCCACCCAGGGCGAGCGCGTAGAGCACGTAGCCCGGCAACAGGGTCATCTCCGGGTGCCACGGCAGCGCCGCACGGGCACCCTCGTGCAGTCCACCCCAGATCCGCGACTCTGCCGGCGCTGTCAGGAAACCCGACGCCGGTGGCGAGAAGATGCTGACGTCGTCGATGGTGCGCTCGGCGTACGGGTGCAGCTTGGTGACCCGGAAGAACGGGAACGCCAGGAGCACACCCACACCGGCGAACAACACCCCACCGAGCACGTTCGCGACGATCAACCGGCGACCGAAGGGCACGGCCTGGCGGGTGCGCAGCCGCCGCACGAAGAAGAGGACGACGGCGACGAGCACCGTGCCGCCGAGGAAGTACGCGAACGGCAGCCCGATGCCGAAGCCGAGGCTGAGTTGCCAGGCCGCCACCAGCCAGCCAGCGTAGATCCACCCGTCGTGCCGCTGCTCGGGTCGGTAACCGTGCCGCAGTGACCAACCGTGCCCGCGCGCCAGCATCGCCAGCGCCAGCGGAATCCCGCCGTTGGAGAGCACGTGCAGGTGCCCGGCCTGGGACAGCAACCACGGCGCGTAGGTGTAGGTGACACCGGCGACGGCGGCACCGATCCGACCGGCGCCGAGCTGCCGAGCCAGGGCGTACGCCCCGAACGTGGCGAGCGCGTGCGCCAGCACGAACATGATGTTGTAGCGCAGGATCGCGTCCGCGGGGCCGCTGCCGAGCATCCCGGCCGGGGCGTACCCGAGCAGTGTGTCGGAGAACGCGAAGCTCCACAGCTCGGGGAAGAACGTGTTGGACTGCCACAGGTGCGCCGGGTCGGTCAGCAGGATGTGCCCGGACCAGGCCATCTGCCAAGCCTGCAGGCTCGGGTCCCAGTAGTCCTGCGGGAGGGTGTAGCGCGGGTAGCGCAGCGTCGGCCAGGTCATCAGCACGGCCAGTGCCAGCGCGCCGAGGGCGGCCAGCGTCCACTCGTGGATCAGGAACCGGCCGACGGCCCGGCTGGATCGGGTGAGGACGGACGGCTTCGGCTCCGGAGCCGAGGCGAACGCCTCCCAACGATCCGGGTCGGCCGGCTTCGTCCTGCCATCGGCCTGTGCCGGACCGTCGGCGTCGCCCGCCCTGCCACTCTTGGCCGTACCGCCGGTCTTGGTCGCACCGTCCTTCGTTTCGCCGTCCTTGACCGGGTCACCGCCCTTGACCGCGTCGACCTTGGCGTCACCGACCTTGACCGCGTCGACCTTGGCGTCACCGACCTTGACCGCGTCGACCTTGGCGTCGTCGGCCTTGACCGCGTCGACCTTGGCGTCGTCGGCCTTTACCGGGTCACCGCCCTTGGCGTCACCGCCCTTGGCGTCACCGCCCTTGGCGCTTTTTCCCTTGGCCGCTGTGCCGCGCTTGGTCAGGCGGCTGATCCAGCCCCGCTTCGGCGCGTCCGTGCCGGTGACGTTCGGGGCCGTACTGCTGGCTTCGGCCGCGTCGCTGGCTCTGCCCGTACCGCCGGTCGTGGTCGTGTCGGCCTTCGCGGGACCGGGTTCGGTGGCGGCGCTGGCACCCGTGGGCCTGCCGTTCGTCGCCGGTGCGGGCTTCGCACCGTCGGTCGAGCGCGGGGGTCGCCCGGAGCCGTCCGCGGTCGTCGCAGCCGTGGTGGAGACGGGAGCCCTGTCGGCGTCGGAGGTGCCGGTCGGCCGGGTCGGGCTGCCCGTCGTGGACGCGGCGGAGGGCTGCTTCCCGGCATCGGGGCCAGCGGCGGCGGGCTGGGCCTTACCGGTCCCGGGCTGTCCGGTCGTCATGCTGCCCGGCTCTCCGTCCCGAGCTGCTGACGAAGGAAGTCGATGTCGGCGGCCTGACCGGCCACGCCTCCCGGTGTCTCGACGACCACCGGCGCCCCGGCCGCCCGAATCACCGCCACCACCAGTTCCGGGTCGATCGTTCCGCCGCCCAGGTTGTCGTGCCGGTCCTGGCCGGAGTTGAACGCGCCCTTGGAGTTGTTGGCGTGGACCAGGTCGATCCGTCCGGTGATCGCCTTGACCCGGTCGACGAGCCCGAGCAGCTCCTCGCCGCCCGCGTACGCGTGGCAGGTGTCCAGGCAGAAGCCGACCTCGTGATCACCGATGGCGTCCCAGAGTCGGGCGAGTGCGTCCAGTCGTCGGGCGCACGCGTTGTCGCCCCCGGCGGTGTTCTCGATCAGGACCGGCACGCCGAAGCCGCCGGAGTCGGCGGCGTACGCGAAGGTCTTGCGCCAGTTGTCGAAGCCGACGGCCAGGTCGTCCCCGGCGTTGACGTGCCCGCCGTGGACGATCAGGCCCCTGGCGCCGATCGCGGCCGCGGCGTTGGCGTGCCCGAGCAGCAGCTTCCGGCTCGGAATCCGGATGCGGTTGTTGAGGGTCGCCACGTTGATGACGTACGGCGCGTGCACGTAGAGGTCGACCTCGGCCGCGCGCAGCCGCTCGGCGTCTTCCCGAGGCTTGGGCGCCTTCCACCCCTGCGGGTCGGCGAGGAAGAACTGCACGGTGTCGGCGGACCGGGCAGCCGCCTCCGCCAGCGGGTCGGTCGAATCGACGTGGGCTCCGATACGCATGCGAGCGAGCCTACGTCGCGACCCCGACCGCCGCCGCCGCGACGGTCGGGGCGGTGTCGTGCGCCGTCGACGTCACCGCTCGGACCGACGGTCGTTGATGGGATTGAACCGGCGACCACTGCCCGGTCAGCAGGCGGCGCGAGCGCCGCGTACGGCGACGGGGTCGACGGCCGACAGCGAGGTTGCCTCCGCCACGCGGCCCGGCGCGGCGGGGGCGGCCCCCTCGTCCGGCAGATTCCGACCGATGAAGTATCTCGGATATTTGTGCTTTTTCCTCCAACAAGGTACGAGTGCTGTTGTATCGTCAGATAACAACACGATAAAGCTCCGCGGGGCGTCTCCGGTCCAACCTCATCGGTGTGGTCGTTCCTCCCCAGGTCCCACCCAAGGAATGCGGACGGGACGCCCCGCGGCCTCGTAGGACGGGGGTCCACCACCGACCGGTGCACGGTCGGACGGTGGACCCCCGTCGGCATGTCCGGATGCCCGACCCGACCTCCCCGGGCATGATCGTTCGGACCGGGTATCCTGGTCAGGTTGTCCGCGTCCGGCCGGGTTCCCTCGGCGCGTGCGGGCAACGACACAAGACCTCCTGCCACGGAAGGACCGTGGCCGCTTAGCCCACAGGAGGTGAGCACGTCTTGCGTCACTACGAACTAATGGTCATCCTCGATTCCAGCCTCGAGGAGCGCACCGTCGCACCGTCGCTCGACACGTACCTGAACGTGATTCGGACCGCGGGTGGCTCGGTTGAGAAGACCGACGTGTGGGGCCGCAGGCGCCTCGCGTACGAGATCAACAAAAAGGCCGAAGGCATCTACGCCGTCATCGACCTGCAGGCCACGCCTGCTGCGGTGGCCGAGCTGGACCGTCAGCTCCGGCTCAACGAGTCCGTGCTGCGCACCAAGGTCATCCGACCGGAAATGCGCTAGAGCATCCAACCCCGGTTCGTCCGGATCAGCCTCCGCGACTCTGTCGTACGGCTCTGCGAGCCTGTACGACGAGACGCTGAGTGCGCGAGGAGATGGTCATGGCAGGAGACACCACCATCACGGTCATCGGCAATCTGACCGATGACCCCGAGTTGCGGTTCACCCCCTCCGGGGCTGCGGTCGCCAAGTTCCGAGTCGCTTCGACGCCCCGTTTCATGGACAAGGCGTCGAACGAATGGAAGGACGGCGAGCCGCTGTTCCTCGCATGCACCGTGTGGCGGCAGGCCGCCGAGCACGTCGCCGAGTCGCTGCAGCGTGGCGCTCGGGTGATCGTGTCGGGCCGGCTGCGTCAGCGGTCGTACGAGACCCGCGAGGGTGAGAAGCGCACTGTCATCGAGCTTGAGGTCGACGAGATCGGCCCGTCGCTGCGCTACGCCACGGCGAAGGTGCAGAAGATGTCCCGCTCCGGCGGCGGTGGCGGCGGCTTCGGTGGCGGCGGTGGCGGTGGCAACCAGGGTGGCGGCGGAGGCAACTTCGACGACCCCTGGGCTTCGGCTGCTCCTTCTCCCGCGCGTGCCGGTTCGGGCGCCAATTTTGACGAGGAGCCACCGTTCTAATGGCGCCTAGCGCTCGCGATCGCAAACCAGGAGCACGTGCAACGGCCAAGGCTGCGGCACTGCGCAAGCCAAAGAAGAAGGTGAACCCGCTCGACAAGGACGGGATCGCCTACATCGATTACAAGGACACCGCGCTGCTGCGCAAGTTCATCTCTGATCGCGGCAAGATTCGCGCTCGACGGGTGACCGGCGTGACCTCGCAGCAGCAGCGGCAGATCGCCCGTGCGGTCAAGAACGCCCGTGAGATGGCGCTCCTGCCGTACACGGCCACTACCCGCTGAGAGGAGGCACCGATATGAAGATCATCCTGACTCAGGAAGTGTCCGGCCTCGGTGCCCCGGGCGACGTCGTCGAGGTCAAGGACGGCTACGGCCGTAACTACCTGCTGCCGCAGGGCTTCGCGATCGCCTGGACCAAGGGCGCGGAAAAGCAGGTCACGGTTATCAAGCGGGCCCGTGGGGCCCGCGAGATCCGCGACCTCGACCACGCCAACGAGGTCAAGGCTCAGCTCGAGGGTCTCAAGGTCAACCTGAAGGTCCGCGCCGGCGACGGCGGGCGGCTCTTCGGCTCGGTCACTCCGGCCGAGATCGTCGACGCCGTCAAGGCGGCCAGCGGCCCGGTCCTCGACCGTCGCCGGCTGGAGGTGTCCGGTCACATCAAGTCGACCGGCACCTACCCGGTGAAGATCAAGCTGCACCCCGACGTGACCGCGTCGTTCAACCTGAACGTCCTTCAGGGCTGACGTCCGCGACACCACCACGAGGGCCCGCACCGAGCGATCGGTGCGGGCCCTCGTGCGTACGTCGTCCGCCCCACGCTCAGGTGCTGTCTCCCCGCGCGACACCCGGTCCCGACTCTCAGCCGCTCACCCGATCGGTTGACCGGTCACCACGCTGATCAGCACCGTGGACAGGCCACCGCCCACCACCGCCGCGGCCAACGCGATGGTCGCCGAACGCCACGTCGTGCCCACCCGACGCAGCAGCGCCGCCACCACCAGACTGCTCACCAGCGCCAACCCGAAACGCGGTGAGCCGGCGAGCAGCGACTCCAACGCACGGGACCGAGGTGAGTCACACCCGCCCCCGCTGATGTCGGTCACACAACCAGCCGGCGCCTGACTGTCCAACGTCAACAGCCACACGAAGATCAGCACGGCCGGTGTCAGGTAACAGGCCGCCGTGTACAGCATCGGCCGGAACGGCCCACCCGGATCCGGGTCGAGCAGGTCGTCCTCCAAGCGGCGAGCCCACGCGCCCGTTGCCGCCGACTCGACCCGCCGACGCACCGACGCCGCCCCGGCCGCCGGCCGGTCCGCCCGACGCCGTGGCGCACCCACAGGTGGCACAGCCGCGCTGCGCGGCCTCGGGGCCGTGTAGCCCACCACCGGCGAGCGGGGCGCAGACGGCAGCGGATCAGTCCAGCGGGGGTCATCGCCGGCCAGCCGGGTGCCAGGCCAGAAGCTGTCGTCCCGGGCCGGCCAACCCTCTGCCTCGGCAGCCCGGTCGGAGCGCGGCGGCAGCGTTTGGTCCCAACTGTCGTCCTCGACGACGGACCGCTCCCACTGACCGGTGCGGTCGGACCGCTCCCAACCACCGACGCTCTCCACCGCCGACCACTGCTCGCTCAGATCCGTGCCCCCAGCACCGGCACCGGGCGGCCACGCGTGCACCCCCGAGGCGTCCCACGGATCCACCGCGGGCGGGTACGACGGCTCCGGCTCGACCACCCGATCCGACCCCCGTGCCCACGGGTCGGCCGCCGGCCGGGACCATGACTCCTCCGCCGCGCGACGGCTGCGCCGGGTGGGTCGGGTCGCCTCCGGATCCGGCACCGGCTTGCTCGGAGCGGACTCCAACTCCCCGCCCGACCAGATCACCTGCGGGCGGCCAGCCGGCGCGCGGCGGGGACGGCGGTCCGGGAAAGAACCGGAAACCGGCTCGTCCTCCCCGGCGTTCGCGCGTCGGCGGCCCGCGTACCCCTGATCCTGCGGACGGTCGAGCGTCCACTCCCGGGTGTGGTCCGACTCCGGAGCCGCGCCGATCGCCGCCTGCTCCCGCCAACTCGTCTCGCTGCCCCGCCGACGACTGCCCGACGACTCGATGGACCGCCGGCCGGCACCGGAAATCGGCCGCTCGGCCTCGCTTACGGGCTCGGCCTCATCCTCGTCCGGTGCCGCGTGGCGACCGCCGCCGTCAGCGTGCCGGACACCCGACTCCAGAGCCCATCGGGGCAGGTAGGCGTCGACGGGCTCGTCCTGGCCGCGGTCCAGTGCGCGCCGGCGACTGGAGGTGCGGTAGCGACCGTCCTCGTCGTAGGGATCAACCGGAAGAGACGCCGCGCGCTCACCCCACGAGGCGGTCGGCTGGCGCTCGCGCGGGCTGCCCTCCCCGCGTCCCCAGTCCCGGTAACTCACGGCCGGAGTGTGACCCTTCTGAACCGAAAGCTGAATCCGCTGTCCAGGTGTAGCCGTTCGCTGGAGATAGTACGGGACGATCGTGTCACAGGCCCGACCGAAATATTCTCCTCCACAGGCTGGGGAGTATGTTCCAGCAGGTCAGCGGCCTACGGCCAAGAATTCCCCAATGGTTATCCACAGGCTGTGCACACCCTGCGCACATCATGTCCCCCGGCATCCACAGGTTGTCCCGAGGCTCGTCCACCGACGTTGTTGAGTCTCTGACCTCGGGGTCCGTATGGTTGGCCCCCGACCGCCGGCGCGATGGCCCCCGATCGACCGGCCCGGTCGGACGGAAGTGTCAGACCCCGGCGGTAGAGCTGGGATCAGATCCGACGCACTGGAGGGGGACCCGTGTCGGTCACCGACGACAGGCGGGCGGAGTCACGATCCGGCGGCGGCCAGGCATCCGCGCCGCGCGACGGTCAGTTCGACAAGACTCCACCCCAGGACGTCGCCGCGGAGCAGTGCGTCCTCGGCGGCATGCTGCTCTCCAAGGACGCCATCGCCGACGTCGTCGAGATCCTCAAGACCAACGACTTCTACCGGCCGGTGCACGCCACCATCTTCGACATCATCCTCGACATCTACGGCCGGGGTGAGCCGGCCGACTCGATCACGGTCGCGGCGGCGCTCGCCGACTCCGGCGACCTGGTACGCATCGGCGGCGCGCCCTACCTGCACACCCTCATCGCCAGCGTGCCGACCGCCGCGAACGCGGCCTACTACGCGCGCATCGTCAGCGAACGCGCTGTGCTGCGCCGGTTGGTCGAAGCCGGCACCAAGATCGTGCAGCTGGGCTACGGCACCGCCAGCGGCGGCAGCCGTGACGTCGACGACGTCGTGGACCTCGCCCAGCAGGCCGTCTACGACGTCACCGAACGGCGGGTCAGCGAGGACTTCGCGATCCTGGCCGACATGTTGCAGCCGACGCTTGACGAGATCGAGGCGGTGGGCGCGACCGGCGGCATGATGACCGGCGTCCCCACCGGCTTCAGCGACCTGGACCGACTGCTCAACGGCCTGCACGCCGGCCAATTGATCATCGTGGCCGGCAGGCCGGGTTTGGGCAAGGCGCTCGCGCTCGACACCCCACTGCCGACCCCGGATGGCTGGACCACCATGGGCGAGGTCAAGGCCGGCGATCAACTTCTGGCGGCGGACGGCAGACCCACCACGGTCACCCACGCATTCGACGTTATGCACGACCGCCCCTGCTACGAGGTGGAGTTCTCCGACGGCACGGTCATCGTGGCCGACGCGGAACACCTGTGGAAGACGACCAGTCGGGCCAGTCGGAGGCAGGGGCCGGCGCGGCAAAGCCGGCACTGGCCCGAGTCGGCGCTGACCAACGTTCGTGCGGCACACGAGCGGCTGAGCTCCCTGCGGAATCAGCCGATCACTCTGTTCGACACGATTGAACAGGTCGGCCCCGAGTTTCGGCATGCCCTGCACACTGTCGCCCGTGAGGTCGGATTGGTCGGTCGGATCAGTCGTCCCATCGTTCGCAACGGCAAGCCGCAGAACTGGACTGCGCCCGGCTATCCGGCTGGTCCACTCCTGGGCGCGCTCCTTGCACGAGCCGAGCGGGAGGTCAATGCCGGCAGCCGGGCCAACCACGACGGCGTCGTCACCACTGCCGAGATAGCAGCCACGCTGCGTACCGACACCGCCCAGCGGCGGCTCAACCATGCCGTACGGAACTGCGCTCCTATCCAACTCCCGGACCGTGAGCTGCTGGTCCCGCCCTATACCTTGGGGACGTGGCTCGGTGCTGGGCACAGCGACGCCAGCCGCTTCACCACGGCAGATCCGGAGATGGTCACGCACGTCGAGGCGGACGGCTTCGTCGTGCGGCCCAGCGGGCCGATGGTCTACACCATCCTGCCGCAGCCCACGTCCGCTGCTCCGGGGAACGGTGTCTGCGTGGACTGCGGCGTTTCCACCAGGGCGTTGCGGGAGAATTCCGCGACCAGGAAGTGTGGCGACTGCCGTCACCGGAGCGGTTCCCTCCTCGGCCTCCTGCGTCAGGTCGGGGTAGCGGGGAACAAGCACATCCCGGGCGTCTATCTGCGCGCCTCGCAGGCTCAGCGCAGGGCGTTGCTCGCCGGGCTGATGGACACCGATGGGACCGTCGCCCCCTCCGGCAACTTGCAGTACACGTCGACCTCGAAGCGGCTGGCTGACGACGTACGCGAACTCATCGTCAGCCTCGGCTACCGCTGCACCGTCAACATGAAGCCCGTGCGCGGCCGCACCCGCGAGTCGTCGATCGCGTACACGTTGAACTTCTCCACCCCGGATGTCATCTTCCGGCTCAGGCGCAAGCAGGACGCACACGCCGACCGCCGCCGTACCACCTCCGATGTTCGAAGCGCCTCGCGGTTCATCGTCGACGTCCGACCGGTCCCCAGCGTTCCGGTGCGGTGCGTGACCGTCGACAACGACGACCATCTGTACCTGGCCAGCCGGGCGATGATTCCTACTCACAACAGCACCGCCAGCATGGACTTTGCCCGACATGCTGCTATTCGTGCTAACCAGGCTGCCGCGATCTTTTCGCTGGAAATGAGCAAGGTCGAGATCGTCATGCGACTGCTCTCCGCCGAGGCACGGGTCCCGCTGCACGTGCTGCGCAGTGGCCAGCTCTCCGACGACGACTGGACCAAGCTGGCCCGGTGCATGGGTGAGATCAGCGAGGCGCCGCTCTTCGTCGACGACACGCCGAGCATGAACCTGATGGAGATCCGGGCCAAGGCCCGGCGGTTGAAGCAGCGGCACGATCTCAAGATGATCGTGGTCGACTATCTCCAGCTGATGACCTCGCCGAAGCGCACCGAGAGCCGCCAGCAGGAGGTCGCCGACCTGTCCCGTGGCCTGAAGCTGCTGGCCAAGGAGGTCGAGTGCCCGGTGATCGCGGTCAGCCAGCTGAACCGTGGCCCCGAGCAACGTACCGACAAGCGACCCCAGTTGTCCGATTTGCGGGAATCAGGCTGCCTCACGGCCGAGACTCGGGTGGTTCGCGCGGATAACAATACCGAAATCACGCTCGGTGAGTTGTTGTCAAACAACGCTAAAGACATCCCCGTCTGGGCGTTGGACGAGAGCCTTCGGTACACGCCACGCACGATGACCCACGTCTACCCGAGCGGCAGCCGCGAGGTGTTCCGGCTGACCCTCGCATCGGGTAAACAGATCGATGCCACAGCCAACCACCCCTTTCTCGCGTTCACCGGGTGGGTGCCGCTCGGTGAGCTGTCGCCCGGGGATCGCCTTGCCACACCACGTCACCTGCCGCCGCCAATGGTCACCCGCCCGTGGGCCGACGCGGAGGTCGTCATGTTGGCGCACCTGTTGGGCGACGGCTCGTTCGTGCGGCGCCAACCGATTCGATACGCGAGCTGTGATGAGCTGAACCTGCAGGCTGTGGCGGAAGCCGCGAAGCGCTTCGGTATCACTGCCGTACGTGACGACTATGCGGCTGCGAGGGTGACCACCCTCCGGCTGCCTGCGCCCTACCGCCTGGCTCGCGGTCGGCGCAACCCGATCGCGGCTTGGCTGAACGACCTGGGCCTCTTCGGTCTGAGGTCACACGAGAAGTTTGTTCCTTCGACCGTTTTCAGCCTGCCCAAGGAGCAGATCACCGCCTTCCTGCGGCATCTCTGGGCCACGGACGGTTCGGTGACCGTCAACAGCGCGGGCCGCGGAGGGCGTGTCTACTTCGCGTCCACGAGCCGACGAATGCTTGAGGACATCTCTCGACTGCTCCTCAGGTACGGCATTACGGCCCGGCTGCGGGTCGTACCAGTAGTGGAGCACCGCCCTCAGTACACACTCGACATCTCCGGCCGGGATGACCAGCTGAGGTTCCTGCGCGAGATCGGCGTCTACGGGCAGCGGTCCGAGGGCTGTGCCGCTCTGCTCGCCGCGCTGGAATCGACGGAGAGCAACACCAACGTTGACACGGTGCCCCGAGAGGTGTGGACCAGAGTCAAGGAGATCCTGGTCGAGCAGGGCATGACCCACCGTGAGTTCGCGAAGGCCATCGGCACCCAGTTCTGCGGCAGCACCCTCTGGAAGCACGCGCCCAGCCGCTCCCGACTGGCGGCGATCGCCACCGTTCTTGATGCGGCCGACCTGGACCTGCACGCCACCAACGACATCTTCTGGGACTCGATCGTGTCTATCGAGTCGATTGGTGAGCAGGAGGTGTTCGACGCGACTGTGCTCGAGAAGCACAACTTCATCGCCAACGGCATCGCCACCCACAACTCAATCGAACAAGATGCCGACGTTGTTATCCTTCTGCACCGCGACGACTACTACGACAAGGAGTCGCCGCGGGCGGGCGAGGCGGATTTCATTATCGCCAAGCATCGGAATGGACCAACTGACACCGTGACCGTCGCGGCGCAGTTGCACCTGTCGCGGTTCGTGGACATGGCCATCGGCTGACCGGCGCGGCGACCCGCTGTCGGTCAGCCGAGCAGCGGAAACCAGCCCGCCGACTCGCCCAGCTCCAGCCGGTCCCGATCGGTGAGCGGTACGCGCCCGGTGGCCTTCAGCAGGAAGTCCTGGTCGCCCCAACCAACGGGCCGCACCGTGTCGTCGCTGAGCAGGCCCTCCATGGTGGTCACCGCGACACGCGCGGCCAGCGGGCCGGGCGGCGGCGCGTCGGGCAGTTCCGGGGTCAGATCCAGGTGGTGGACGACGGCCTGGGTGGTCAGGGTGGCGAGGAAGTCGGGTACGCGAAGCACGTGCCCCTGCGTGGTCACGTACCCCTCGGGGTTTGCTGACCTGGCGGCGCGGACCGCCGCCGGGGCGGTGTCCCGCCAGAGCTGGACGATCCCGGTCGGACGGTCGAACGCGGCGGCCGACCGGCGGACCCACCAGGCGTGCCGGTTGCTCTCGTCGTCGCCGGCCAGAAAGTCGCGCCAGTAGCTGACGTCGTCGACGTCGGCCGGCCCGTCAACGGGGCTGGCAAGCGCGACCAGCGCACGCTGGGCGTCGCCGAGTACGTGCAGGAGCAGGTCCGCGACCAGCCAGCCACGGCAGCGGGTGGCTCGTTGCAGGCCGGCGTCGTCCAGGTCGCCGACCACCGCGGTGATCCCGTCGTACGCCTGGGCCAGCGCCTCGTCCGGTCGGATCGTGGTCATGCGATTCAGCCTCGCATGAACCATCGCAACCGCCAACGTTCAACGGCGCGGGTGGTGTGCCCGGGCCGACACGTGGATCGACCCGGGCGGAAGGTCGTTCTGGATCAGCCGAACATGTCGTCGAGGAAGCCCTTGCGCTTCTTCTGCCGGTAGTGGCCGTGGTAGCCCTGGTGCTGCTGCTGGCCGTAGGCCGGCTGCGGCGGATAGCCGTGGGCGGGCGGGGGCGGCGGCGGGACGGCACCGTATCCGGGCTGGTGCGGAGGCGGCGGAGGCGGGTAGCCGGCCGGCTGGTGGGTGGGCTGCGGCGGTGCGCCACCGGTCTGTTGGCGGCTCCAGTTGGCCTCCGCCTCGAACAGCTTCTCCAACTCGCCACGGTCCAGGAAGATGCCTCGGCATTCCCCGCACTGGTCGATCACGACGCCGCTGCGCTCGTACTGGCGCATTTCTCCGTGACACTTGGGGCAGGTGAGACTACTCATCGCCCGACGGTACCTGGTGGACCTAAGCGGTTGCTGTGAGCGCCTCGCTGACTTCTTCGTCGGAGACCTCGTGGAAGTCGTCGTAGTAGACGCTCACCGCGCCGAAGTCCGGTGGGCGTTGGGCACAGATGACCTGGTCCGCCTCCGCGGCGAGCAGTTCGTACGCCTCCTGTGCGCCGACCGGGACGGCGACCACGACCCGGTGTGCTCCGAGGTGGCGGACGACCTCCACGGCGGCGCGGGCGGTCGCACCGGTGGCCAGGCCGTCGTCGATGATCAGCGCGGTCCGGCCGGTGAGGTCCAGCGGTGCGCGACCGCCTCGGTAGAGCCGTTCCCGCCGGGCCAGTTCGGCCTGTTCCCGTTGGCTGACCTCGGCGATGTCGTCGCTGCTGAGTCGGCTGGCGACCGCGTCGTTGAGCACCTGGACCCCGCCCGGCCCGAGTGCCCCGAAGGCGACCTCCCGGGCCCACGGCATGCCGAGTTTGCGGACGACGAGCACGTCAAGTGGTGCGCCGATTCGTTCGGCGACGACCCGGGCGACCGGTACGCCGCCGCGGACGAGGCCGAGGACGACCACGTCCGGATCGCCGACGAGTGCGGTGAGCCGCTCGGAGAGCACCCGGCCGGCGTCGGCCCGGTCGCGGTACGTCGTCATGCCTTCAGGTCTACGCCCTGGCGGGGCGTTCCGCCCGGCAGTTACACCGATGTGGTCCGAGCGGGCAGGTCGGGAAGCGGGGTGGCCGGCGTGTCGACCGGGCGGTGCAGGGCGGGTGCCCAGGTGAGCAGGGCCATGGGGTAGAGCAGGTACCCGAAGCGGGTCGAGGGCATCAGGGCGATGGCGGCGAGTAGCCCGTACCCGCAGATGAGCGCGGTGGCGACAGCGGTGCGGGGCGGGCGGCGGGCGAGCCGGACGGCGATGGCCGCTCCGGCGGCGACCAGCAGCGCGGCGGCGACGAGCCGGCCGGCGGGTAGCGCGGTGGCGATCAGGTAGCCGGGAAAGGGGGACTGCGCGGGGCTGGTGACCAGGCCGTGGCCGAGGGGGAAGCGCAGCACGTTCTCGGTGAGCGCGTCGCGGTCGACGAGGATCGCGGGGATCAGGGCGGCGACGGGTAGGCCGATCGCGCCGGCGGCGACCCGGGTGCCGGCGCGCCGGGTCAGGCCCCAGACGATCAGGACCAGCGCCACCGGCCAGGCGAAGAGCTTCAGCGCGCCGGCGAGCCCGACCGCGAGGCCGGCCCGGCCGGGTCGGCCGGCGGCGGCGAGTGCGAGGGCCAGCAGGCAGAGCGCGAGTACGGGGAGGTCGTCGCCGCCGGTGGCGAGGGTGAGGGCACAAATGGGCAGTACGGTGGCGGCCTGCACGCCGCGCAGCAGCGCGGAGTCTCGCCGGTGAGCCGCCGGGGCGGGGAGGGCGGTGGCCGGTGTGGTGCGCAGCGCGGTCACGGCCAGGGTGAGCGCCAGCGCGGTGCCGACCGCGAACCAGACCCGGGAGTCGGTCCACCAGGTGTCGGTCAGTGCCCTGGGCAGGCCGAACATCGCCATGCCGGGTTGGTATGGCGTGTAGCCGAGCAGTTGTTCGCCGGGTGGCAGGGCGGCTATCGCGTCGGGTCCGAGGTACGGGGTGCCGTGCTCCAGGAGGCGGCTGCCGGCGTGCTCCACGACCAGGACTTCTTCCTGTGCCCGGTCGGTGCGTCCGTTGGCCCGCTCGATGCTCTGCCAGAGCAGGGGGAGCAGTGCGGTGCCCGCCCAGGTGAGACCGGTGATCGTCCAGCGGGCTCCGAGACCGACCAGCCGTGCGGTCGGGTGGTGTCGGCGGAGCAGGAGTTGAGTGAGCACCGCAAGCGTCGCCACCAGGTATCCGACGGCGGCGACCGCGCCCCAGGCCCGGTGCGGCAGCAGGGTCGACGTGACCGCGGTGATCGCGGCGAAGATGGTCGAGACGGCGTAGAGGCTGAGGTCGACGGCAAGCCCGCCGGCGGCGGTGTCGAGCGTCCGCCAGTGCCAGGGGCGGCGGCGGGCGGTCGGGGCGTCGGCGATCACGGGCGCCAGTCTGGCAGACCGGGCGGCACCTGCACCGGACCGTGTGGTGCGGTCGGCCGGTGCCCGGTCAGGCGGGCAGGTGCGGGAGGCGGGCGCGGGCGGCCTGGCGGCGGTTCTGGCTCAGCCGGATCACCGCGCCGGCGTCGTGCAGTGGTGCGACGAGGGCGCCGGGACGTCCGCCGGAGCCGCGCTGCATCGCCGCGAGCAGGGTACCGGCGGGCACCGGCCGCGAGAACAGGTGGCCCTGGCCGGCGACGCAGCCCAGCTCCCAGAGGGCCCGCCGTTGTGGTTCGCTCTCCACCCCCTCGGCCACCACCGCCAGGTCGAGACTGCGACCCAGGTCGAGGGTGGAGCGGATGACAGCGGCGGCCTCCGCTGAGCTGTCCATCGTCGTTACGAAGCTTCGGTCGATCTTCAGCTCGTGCACCGGGATGCGGGAGAGCAGTGAGAGCGAGGAGTAGCCGGTGCCGAAGTCGTCCAGTGCCAACCGGACACCCTCGTCGCGCAGCCGGCTGAGGACTCGGTCGACCACGTCGAGTTGGCTGAGCGTGAGCGTCTCGGTCAGCTCCAGCACCAGCCGGTCCGCGGGGAGGTCGTGAGCGCGCAGACGGGCCAGCACGGAGCCGGGGAACCGCGCGTCGAGCAGGCTGCGGGGGGACACGTTCACCGCGACCGGTACGTCGAAGCCGGCGTCACGCCAGGTGGCGGCCGCGATCAGTGCCTGGTCGAGGATCGCCTCGGCGAAGGCTGGCAGCAGACCGGAGCGCTCCACCGCCTCCAGGAAGCGCAGCGGGTCGATCATGCCGTGGGTGGGGTGGCGCCAGCGGGCCAACGCCTCGGCACTCGTCACCTCGCCGGTGCCCAGGTCGACGATCGGTTGAAAGTTGACGATGAACTCGTGGTCGGCGACCGCACGCGGCAGGTCACCGCCGAGGGTGAGGCGGCCCAGGTCGGCTGTGTCGCGGGTGGTGGCGTAGGTGGAGATTCGCTGCCCGGCACGCTTGGCCTGGTACATGGCCACGTCGGCGCGGCGCAGCAGTTCGGTCATGCCACCGTTGGGCGGGGCGACGGAGATGCCGCCGCTGGCTTCGACGCTGATCCGCATGCCGTCCAGCTCGAACGGCTCGTGCAGGGCGGCGAGGAGCGTCTCGGCCCGATGCGCGGCCACCGCCGGGGCCGGCAGCCCGCGCAGGAGTACGGCGAACTCGTCGCCGCCGAGGCGGGCCACCAGGTCGCTCGCCCGTGCGGCGCCTCGCAACCGGTCGGCGACCTGCACCAGCACCTGGTCGCCGGCGGCGTGACCGAGGGTGTCGTTGACTTCCTTGAAATGGTTGAGGTCGATCAGCACCAGCGCGGTAACCCCGTCCGCGTGTCGGGCGCTCAACTGCTCGGTGCCCTCGTCGAGGAGATGCCGGCGGTTGGCCAGTCCGGTCAGTGCGTCGTGGGAGGCGGCGTACGCGTGTTCGTTGGCGACCCGGGCCAGTTCGGCGTACGCCTGGGCGTTGCGGACGGCCGTGCAGAGCGCGGACGCGAAGGTGCGCAGGGTGTACTGCTCCCGTTCGGAGAGTTGCACCGGGCCGCGGAAGCGCAGTCGGAGCACGCCCACGTCGACGGTGCGGTCGTGCCCCTCGAGCGGGGTGGGGACGACGGTGCCGTCCACATCTGTGCGTTTGCCGATGGGGCCGTCGAAGGTGATGCCGCCGGTGCCGCCGCGCACGGCGCGGTCGCCGTCGCGCAGCTCGATCTCGACCTCGTCGGCGGAGAACAGTTCGGCGGCCTGGGTGACGGCGGTGGTCAGGACGTTGTCCAGGTCGACCACGTTGAGCGCATCAGTGGTGCGGGCGAGCCGCTGCCATGCCTGCTGCTCGGTCCTGGCACGGATTCTCGTGGAGTAGGCCAGGTGCAGGCTGAGCACGAGCGGTGGAACGGCGACCAGGAGTCGCAGGTCGGCTTGGAGGAGGAGCAGGGTGCAGATGGTGACGAGGAACCGCAGCGCCACACCGACGCCTCGTAGGTCCCAGTTTGCGCGGAATTGCTGACGAATGCTGCCGCCGGAGGCTATCGCGATGACCGGAATCGCGATGAGCTCGTCGAGCACCGTGGCGACGAGATAGGCAAGGGCTATTGGGCCGACAAGGTGAATGAAATCGGTGAGCTTTGCGGGGGGCCAGGTCCAGTCCAGCGCTACGAGGGTCAGCCCCGCGCCGGCAGCGACGACGGTGTTCTTTCCGATGCTGAACGCCATCTTGATCGGCGCCAGGCGCTGGACGGCGAAAGCCGCCGCCACTCCAACGGCTGTGCACAACACGACCCAGGGCGCTGGAGCGATCGCCACTCCGACGACGATCGCGGTCTCACTCCAGGTGATCTGGTGCGTGGTCGATCGGATTCTCACCCTTGCATTGACCATCGTGGCAACGGCGATCATGGGGATGAGCGCTATTACAGTCGCAACCCCGGTCGACGTTGCCGGGATCGCGGTGAGCGCCGCCACCAGGGATAACGCACAAACCCCCGAAGCTACAACGACGATGACGCCGATGATCAGAGTCAGTCGCCGATGATCTTCTCGGTCGTTCTGCGCCTGGGTTCGCATGCCGCTCCCGAGGGTGCCCGGTTCGCTCCTGGCACCGTAGCGCACGACGAGGGGCCAGCGGCAGGCCCTCGCGTTCTCAGGTCCACTCGTTGCCGCGCATGACTACCTCCCCAAAGATCAGGCATTAGTGGCAACTCGTGGATTAGCCATTAATGCACCGACTTGCTGACAGGGATAGCGTAGCGGAGATATGAGTGGGTAGCTCCCGTCATATGTCGCTATGCGCAACATCAGCCAACTGGGCGATGGTTTGTAACGTTCTGTCCCCACCTGGGAGCGCACCGTTGACGTTCGCGGCCTCTCTCCAAGAGTCGTTGCTGGCTGTTGCGGGCCGAATGCGATGGGCTGAGCCCGCGTATTCTCTCAAGTCTGCCAACTTCTGGCCGGCTGCATCATCTGCAGTTCGGCCAGAAGAACCACCGGTTGGGCATCGTGTACGCCAGGAATGCTGGCCGGCGCAGGCAATTGTCGACCGGAGGTTTGCGCATCCTGCAGCTCGTGCTCGGACAAGAAAGCTGCAACCTGCAACAGGCATGCTGTGCCGGTGGTCGGCGCCGCTCGCCGCTGCCGTCGACGACCGCCCGGCCCGTTGACATCGGCCCGTCACGCTCAGTGCCCATAAGCTTCGTCCGTGATCGGCTGAATACCCCGCTGGAGCAGGGGGACGGATGGAGATTCCACTTCTGGGCGGCCTCTCGGTGCAACTGGCCGCTCGCACACTGCACCTCGGAACGCCTAAGCAGCAGGCCGTCCTTTCGATGTTCGCAGTCCAACCTGGGCAGTTGGTGACCGTTCACGACCTGGTTGATGAGTTGTGGCCCGATGGTCCGCCGCGTTCGGCGGTGGCGAATGTTCGTACCTATGTCGCCAATCTGCGGCGGACCTTCGAAGCGTTCGAAGGCGGTCCGGGTGTCATCGTTAGGCGGCAAACCGGTTACCGGCTCGTCCTGAGGCCGGAATGCATCGACGTGTTTCAGTTCGAAAGCGGAGCGCTCTGCAGGCCGGCAAGCCCTGATGATCGGCCACCTGGACCGCGCCCCGGAACTACTGGGGCGTGCCGTGGCGCGCTGGCAGGGGGGCAGTGCTCGCCGGTGTTCCGCTCGGACCCGTGCTCACCGCACGCGTGGTGGCGGCCGACCTCGGCGGCGGGACGGTGCGGGAGGAGCGGCGTCCGACCGGTGCGCCGGCAGCACCCCGGCGCGGCGGTCAGTGCGACGCCGCTCCTTCCAAGCGCCGTCGTACCGCACCGATAGGCTCACGGCCGTGACCGAACCCGCACAGCTCAGCCACGTCGACCGTGCTGGCGCGGCCCGCATGGTCGACGTCTCCGCCAAGGCGGTGACGGGCCGGCTGGCCGTCGCGGCTGGCCGTCTGCGGACCACGCCCGAGGTCATCGACCTGCTGCATCGTGACGGTCTACCCAAGGGTGACGCGCTGGCGGTCGGTCGGCTGGCCGGGATCATGGGGGCGAAGCGCACCCCCGATCTGATCCCGCTGTGCCACCCGATCGCCCTGCACGGCGTCACTGTCGACCTGCACCTGACGGCTGACACCGTGGAGATCATGGTCACCGCCCGCACGGCCGACCGGACGGGCGTGGAGATGGAGGCGCTGACCGCGGTTGCCGTCGCCGGTCTCGCTCTGGTCGACATGGTCAAGGCGGTCGATCCGGCGGCCTCGGTGGAGGCGGTCCGGGTTTTGCGCAAGGAGGGCGGCAAGACCGGCGAGTGGGTCCGGCCGGAGGATCGACCGTGATCCGGGCCCGGGTGATCGTCGCGTCCAACCGGGCCGCGGCCGGTGTCTACGCCGACACCAGCGGACCGCTGCTCGTCGCCGGCCTGCGCGAGCTGGGGTGCCAGGTCGACGAGCCGGTCGTGGTGCCCGATGGTGAGCCGGTCGGCGCCGCCGTGCGGGCCGCCCACGCCGACGGTGTCGACGTGGTGCTGACCAGCGGTGGCACCGGAGTGACCCCGACGGATCGGACACCCGACGTCACCCGGGAGCTGTTGGATTACGAGATTCCCGGCATCGCCGAGGCGATCCGTGCGCACAGTCGCGAGCGGGTGCCCACGTCGGTGCTGTCCCGGGGTCTGGCCGGGGTGGTCGGCCGGATGCTGGTGGTCAACCTTCCCGGCTCGACCGGCGGTGCCCGGGACGGCCTGGCCGTGCTCGGGCCGATCCTCGGGCACACCGTCGACCAGCTGCGCGGCGGCGACCACTGACGTGGGCGCGGCGACCACCGATCGGTCCACGCCACGCACCGACGGGTGTTGGTCCGGGCCGATAGGCTCGGTTGGTGAGCACGGAAACCGCACCCACCGCGGATCGGGTCACCGCACCTCCGCCTGCCGGCTGGGAGGAGGCGCGTTCGCGGGTCTACGCGGTCGGTCTGGCCGCCGCGCTGCCCGCCGTCGCCCGACCACTTGCCGACATCGACGGGTCGACCCTGGCCGAGCCGTTGACCACCCGCACCGACCTGCCCGCCTTCCCCACCTCCAGCGTGGACGGCTGGGCGGTGCGCGGCACCGGCCCGTGGCGCATCGTCGGCCGGGTGTTGGCCGGCAGCACCCCCGCGCCGCTCACCGCTGACGGCACGACCGTGGAGATCGCGACCGGGGCCATGGTGCCCGAGGGCGCCACCGCCGTGCTGCGCGTGGAGGAGTCCACGACCGTCGACGGCCTGGTCCGCGGCACTCCCCGGGAGACGCCGGAGTGGCGCAAGCCCGGCGAGGAGGCGTACGCCGACGAGGAGCTGTTGCCGGTCGGCACGCCTGTCGATCCGGCGGTGATCGGCCTGGCCGCCTCCTGCGGGCACGACACGCTGCGGGTCCGGCGGACGCCGCGCGCCGCGCTGCTGGTCTTCGGCGACGAGTTGCTGACCGCAGGACCACCCGCGGCCGGTCGGGTCCGCGACGCGCTGGGTCCCGCGGTGCCGGCGTGGCTGCGGCGCTACGGCTGCCAGGTCCGCCCGTCGGACGTGGTCGGCCCGGTGGCCGACACACTGCCCGCGCACGTGGCGGCCCTGCGTTCGGCGCTGACAAGTGCCGACCTGGTCTGCACCACAGGTGGCACGATGAACGGCCCGGTCGACCACCTGCACCCGACCCTGGAAGCGCTCGGTGCCGACTACGTGGTCAACACGGTGGCGGTTCGCCCGGGTTTCCCGATGCTGCTGGCCCGGCTGGCCGGCCACGACGGGCGAATCCGGTTCGTGGCGGGGCTGCCGGGCAACCCCCAGTCCGCCATCGTCGCGCTGGTCTCGCTTGTCGCGCCGCTGCTCGCCGGCCTGCAGGGCCGCTCGATGCCGGTGTTGCCGCACGCCACGTTGGCCGAGGCGGTGCCCGGTCGCGGTGACCACACCCACCTGGCCCTGGTCCGGCTGGACCGGGAGGCCGGGACGGCGTACCCGGTGCGACACGTCGGTTCGGCGATGCTGCGTGGCCTGGCCGGCGCGGACGGGTTCGCCGTCATCCGGCCCGGCACCAGGGGCGAGCCGGGCGACCGGGTGCCGATCGTGCCGTTGCCACTACTCCCTGGGGAGCGTTCGCCATGACCGCACCGACGATCGCCTTCGGTGAGATCACCGACCAGCCACTCGACCTCGCCACCCACGAGGCTGCGGTCGCCGACCGGAGGGCCGGCGCCGTGGTCTCCTTCCAGGGCGTGGTCCGCGACCACGATCACGGCCGGCAGGTCACCAGCCTGGAGTACGAGGGGCACCCGAGTGCCGCGCGGGTGCTGCGCGAGGTGGCCGCCGAGATCGCCGCGGAGCCCGACGTGTACGCGGTGGCGGTCTCCCACCGGGTCGGTCCCCTGGCGATCGGTGACGTGGCGCTCGTCGCCGCGGTGAGCACCGCGCACCGGGCGGCGGCCTTCGCGGCCTGCGCCCGCCTCGTCGACGAGGCCAAGGCGCGCCTGCCGATCTGGAAGCGGCAGGTCTTCACCGATGGCACCGAGGAATGGGTCAACTGCCCCTGACCGCTCAGCGGCGGCTGTTGACCGCCGCTGAGCGGGCGAGCCGGTCGCCGTAGAACGCCGGCTCGGCACCGGGACGCCAGGGCAGTGCGGCGACCAGCACGATGAGCGCGAGCGCGAGCGAGTTTTCCATCAGGGCTCCGAAGAGACCGTCCTGGTAGTGCGACATCTCCGGCAGTTGGTGCTCGTACGGCCAGATCGGGGAGATCAGGAAGAGCAGGTAGAGCCCGATCGCGGCACCGCCGTGCCGGAGCCCGGTCAGCGTTGGATACCAGATCGGCGGGCGGAGCCCGTTGACCCCGGGCATGCCGCCGAACACGGCTCCCTGGCCGGCGCGCGAGGGAATGGTCCGGCTCGCCTCCCGGCGACGTACGGCGGCGTCGGCCAGCACGATGATCGCCGGGATCACCCAGACCAGGTGGTGGGTCCAGGAGATCGGGCTGATCACGTTCGCGGTGAGGCCGACAAGTGTGAACGCGGTCAACTCGTCACCGTCGGCGCGGGAGCTTGCCGCCCGGGACAGGCCCAGCGCCAGGATCAGCACCGAGAAGGCCAGCCAGAGCAGCCCGGGGGTCTCGATCGAGTCGTACAGGCGGGCGAGCAGGCCGGCGAGTGACTGGTTCGGCGTCATGTCCGCCGCACCGACCCGCTCGGTCTGCCAGAGCACGCTGCCGAAGTACGTCCGCGACTCGTCACCGACGATCCCGAAGGTCGCCACCGTCACGCCGATCGCGGTGCCGATCGCGGTGGCCGCCACCCGCCACTGACGGGTGATCAGCAGGTAGGCGATGAAGAGGGCCGGGGTGAGCTTGACCGCGGTGGCCAGGCCGATGCCGGCGCCGGCCCACGCTCCGCCGTAGAGGAAGCGCAGCAGGGGGCCGTCGGTCGCGGCGTAGTGGGTGCCCCGGCGGGAACGCCAGCGCAGGCCGATCAGGTCAGCCATGATCAACGCGAACAGCAGGATGTTGACCTGGCCGTAGCCGAGAGTCTCCCGACCTGGCTCGATGGCGACCGCGAGCGGCACCGCCACGGCCACGGTGAACCACAGTGGCCAGCCCAGCCGGTCCACGATGGGGCGGAGCAGCCCGGCCAGCACCAGCGCCAGCGCGGCGATGCTGGCGGCAGCGTTGACCATGCCGGCGGCGTCGATCGGAAGCTGCGCCATCGGCAGCATGACCAGCCCGGCGAACGGCGGGTAGGTGAAACCGAGGGTGGTGCCGGGCGCGATGAACTCGTAGAGCTCGTGCCCGCTCGCCCACCACCCCACGGCACCGTGGTAGATCTTCATGTCGAAGAAGTTGTACGGCCGCCCGAAAGCACCGATGGCGAGCCATGCGGCGTAGACGACGGCGGCCACGATGGCGCCCCGTACGACGTTCTTGCGATCGATCCGACGTGACACGCGGTCGATGCCGCGTGTCACGCGTTGGATTGGGGCGAGGCGGTCCGCCCGACTACCGACAGCCGTCGGCATGGCGTGGCCACCCCCGTACCAAGGTCGTCCTACCCGTCCAGGTCCTGCACGGAGCCTAGAACGGCGCCTCACGTCAGTGCCTCCCGCGTTATGCGACCGTGTCCGATCCCACACATGTTTTTGACATTTCCACCGCGTTAACGCCTACCGGGCGGTTCAGGTGATTCGCGGCCTTAGCGGGGGGTGGGGGTGGCGCGGAGAGGCATCGATGCAGTTCAGCCGGGCAGTCGACGTGCGGTGGACGCGGATCGGACGGCGATCCGGGCTTCCCGTCGGGCGGTACGGACAGCGCGCTGCATGGAACGTCGAGAGTGGCCGATGCGATGGCCGGTCCGCCAGCGCAGACCCGGCTTGCCGCCGGTGTCGGCCGCGGCCAGCAGCAGACCGCCGAGGAGACCGAGGTTCTTGAGGGCGTGAATCTGGTTGTTGTTCTTGGCGATCGGATCGTCGTTGTTCCAGAAGGGATGACCGGCGATGGTCACCGGCACCAGCGTGCCGGCGAGGACCAGGGCGGCGGGTCGACTGAACCGCCCGGTGGCCAGCATCAGTCCGGCGCTGACCTGCACCGCCGCGTTGAGTCGGATCAACGTCTCGGTCTCGGTGGGGAAGCTCGGGTGCGCCTTCTTCAACAGCGGCGCGATCTTGTCGGTGACCGGCGCGGCGGCCTGCGCCAGCCGTGCCGGGTTGCGGAGGTTGCGATACCCGCTGACCACGAAGATGCCGCTCAACATGGCGCGGGCGAGGGAGCGTACGGGCGTCATGGATCAGTCATACCCCCTCGCGACGTTTGCTACCCCGGCAACCGTCGGATCGGATCGGTGTTCATACACCTGCGCCACGCCGATTCGAGCGACCGTCACGGATGGACCGGCCTCGGCGGGTAACGTCGCGCGGGTGACCACGCTGCGGCTACGCCCCGAGGACCCGGCCGACGCCGGTCCGGTACGCCGCGTGCTGGCCACCGCCTTCGCCCGTCCCGATGTGGCGACGCCGCCGGAGGTGAGCCTGGTCGACGAGCTGCGCGGCACGGCCGCCTGGCTGCCGCGGCTGGCAATGATCGCCGAGTACGGCGGTGAGGTGGTCGGGTACGCACTGCTCACCCGGGTGCGGGTGCGGCCGGATCAGGGCTCGGACGTGCCCGCCCTGGCGCTCGGTCCGGTGGCGGTCGCGCCACACCGACAGCGCGTCGGGCACGGCACGGCGGTCGTGCAGGCGGCCCTGGACGCGTCCACCGAGCTGGGTGAGCGGTTGGTCGTGGTCCTCGGCGACCCGGCCTTCTACCACCGGTTCGGCTTCAGCACCGCGACGGAGCTGGGCCTGACCAGCCCGTGGGCCGGTCTCGGTGAGCCCTGGCAGGCGTTGGTGCTGCCGCCGTCGACGAGCGAGGAAGGCCCCCCGCCGCGCGGTGAGGTGCTCTTTCCGCCGCCCTGGTCGAAGGTCTGACGGGCGTCGTCACCTCGATCGGCGGTCAGGCCGGCTGGGTGCGCAGGTACCTGCCGAAGTGCGGCACCGTGAAGGCGACCGTGCCCCGCTCGCCGGAGTAGATCAACCCCTTCTTGATCAGCGCGTCCCGCGCCGGGGAGAGGCTGGCGGGCTTGCGGCCGAGTGCCCGGGCGATTTCGGCCGTGGGCACCGCGGCGTCCATGTCGTCGCGGGTCACCGCCCCGGACTCGTCCCCGACCGCGGACATCATGGCCATCGCCCGCATGTACTCGCGTTCGGCGGGGGTGGCTCGCTCGAACCGGGAACCGAAGAACCCGACCGCCAGTTCGGCCTCCGCCTCGGGTGCGGCGACGCGCACGTCCGCGGCGGTGATCGGCGAGCGCGGCGCGTGGTCCCAGGTCGCCTTGCCGTACGCCTGGACGAAGTAGGGATAGCCACCGGACTTCTCGTAGAGCAGGTCGAGGGCCTTCTGCTCGTACTCGACGTCCTCGCGCTCGGCCGGCGCGCAGAGCGCCTGGTCGGCGGCGATCCGGTCGAGGCGGTCGATGCGCTGGTAGCGGAACAGCCGTTCGGAGTACGACTTGGCCGCGCTGAGCACCGCCGGCAGGTGCGGGAGGCCGGCGCCGACGACGATCAGCGGCGCGCCGAGTTGGGACAGCTCGTGGCAGGCCGCGCAGAGCGCCGACACGTCCTCCGGGCCGAGATCCTGCATCTCGTCGATGAAGATGGCGATGCCGGTCCCGACGTCACTGGCCACCGCGGCGGCGTCACTGAGCAACTCGACCAGGTCGATCTCGATGTCGCCGGAGTCGGCCCGGCCGCTCGCGGCTGGCACGTCGATGCCGGGTTGCCACCTGTCGCGCAGCTTCGGGGCGGCACCGGCCCGGCCGGTCGGGGCGGACCGTTGGGCGAACGCCTTGAGAACGCCGAGGAGCGCGTCGATCCGGTCGGGTGCACGGTGGCGGGGGGCCAGCTCCCGGACCGCCATGTGCAGCGCGGCGGCGACCGGACGGCGCAACGACTGATCCGGTCGTGCCTCGATCTTGCCGCTGCCCCAGAGATGGTTGATCGCCTGCGACCGGAGAGTGTTGAGCAGCACCGTCTTGCCGACGCCCCGCAGCCCGGTGAGCATCAGGCTGCGTTCGGGTCGTCCCCGTGCGATGCGTTCGAGCACGATGTCGAAGACGTCCAGCTCCCGCCCCCGCCCGGCGAGTTCGGGCGGACGCTGGCCGGCGCCCGGCGCGTACGGGTTGCGGACCGGATCCACGCATCGCAGAGTATCGGGCCGTCTAGCTGCGAGGCTAGACATGGATAGATGGGGCTACCGGCGTGTCGGAGCCGTCGACAAGAAACTAGGGCTGTCTAGCATGGACGCTAGACAGCCCTAGTTTTGGCAATCGGAGCGACCGCCTCCGCAGGAACTCCGGGGTGGGTGGTCTCAGCGTTGCTTCAGGCAGAGGACGAAGTCGAGAGTGTCCAGCTCACTGTCGAAGAAGTACCAGTTGGTGTAACCGGGGACCTTGTCACACTTGGCCTCGGCATCGCGTTCGCCGCTGGTCGCGCCGTCGATCCGGCTCAACACCTCGTACGACTTCGCGGCGCACTCGGTGATCAGCAGCTTGGGCTTGGCGCCCGCCGCGGCGTCGTTGCGGACGCACTGACCCACCTTGGCGAACCGGGGATCAGCCGACGACTCCGGGGCCGGGGCGCTCGGTGGCGGCTCGGCCCCGTCAGCGTCCGCGCTGGGCTCCGCGGCGGTGGTCGAGTTGGCCGGTGCGGCCACCGGAGCCAGGTCGTCCTGCCCGCGAAGGAACCAGAACGCACCCCCGGCAGCCACCACCAGCAGCAGTACCACCGCCAGCACGGCAATCAGCGGCCCCCGACCGCGCCGGCCCGGTGCCGGTGTGGGGTCCGGGCCGGACGGGGTCTCGTCGGGCAGCCGGTACGGCTGCCGGTCGTACCCCGGATGCGTCCCGGTGGGCTGGTACGCGCCGCCGTAGGGCGCCCCGGGGGGGCCGCCGTAGGGCGTACCCGGACCGCCTTCGTGGGGCGCGGACGGTGGGCCGTACGGCCCGGGTCGTCCCTGGGGCGCCTGCGGGTACGGCGGACCCGGCGGCGGGTACGACGGGACCGCCGGCGGGTAGGGCTCGGGTGCCGGCGGGTAGGGCTCGGGTGCCGGCGGGTAGGGCTGCTGCACCGGCCGGCCCGGCGTCTCGTCCGGTCGCTGCCCGCGCCACGGTCCCGGGTTGCCGCCCCCGGGTGGTCCGTAGTTGGTCATGCCGCCCTCCTGCACGAGTGGTGAGTCCCGCCACCGGTACGCGACGTCGACTCCGACGTCACCGTAGCGTGGTCCACTGATGAGCTCACCTCCACCGAGCGCGGCAGGCGTCGTCGGCCGCCGCGCAAATGTCGCGCCGACCCTGATCTGGACCGCGTTGATCGTGGTCTACCTGCTCTGGGGATCCACCTACCTGGCCATTCGGATCGCCGTGGAGACGCTGCCGGCGCTGCTGTCGGCCGCACTGCGGTTCGCCGTCGCCGGCCTGATCCTGGCGGTGGTGCTGCGGCTGCGCCGAGGCCCCGGCGCGCTGCGTGTGGACCTGCGGCAACTCGGCTCAGCGGCGTTCGTCGGGGTGCTCCTGCTCGCCGGCGGCAACGGCCTGGTGGTGCTCGCCGAATCCGGGCCGCCCGGAGTGGCGGTGCCGTCCGGGATCGCCGCGCTGCTGGTGGCCACCGTGCCACTGCTCGTGGTGCTGTTGCGCACCGGCACCGGGGACCGGCCGCCGATCTGGACGTTCGCCGGGGTCACCCTGGGCTTCGTCGGCCTGGTCCTGCTGGTGCTGCCCGCCGGCAGCGCGGACGCGGTGCCGCTGCTCGGGGCGTTGACAGTGGTCGTGGGGGCCGTCGCCTGGTCGGTCGGGTCGTTCCTGTCCGGCCGGATCCGGATGCCCGCCGACCCGTTCGTGGCCACGGTGTACGAGATGTTGGCCGGCGCGCTGGTGCTGGCCGTCGTCGCCGCCGGTCGGGGCGAGCTGGCCGACTTCCACCCGGCGGCGGTGAGCACCCGGTCCTGGCTGGCGCTGGGCTACCTCATGGTGGCCGGCTCGCTGGTGGCCTTCACCGCGTACGTCTGGCTGCTGCACAACGCGCCCATCTCGCTGGTGTCGACGTACGCCTACGTCAACCCGGCGGTCGCGGTCGCGCTCGGCGCGCTGCTGGTGGCCGAGCCGATCACCGCGCAGGTGCTGCTCGGCGGTGCGGTGATCGTCGCCGGCGTCGCGCTGGTGGTGAGCACCGAACGGCCGCGCCGGGTGGGCACGGGACCACGATCGGGGGACACGCTGGTGCGCGACCGCCAGTAACGTCCGGCCCATGTCGGCCGCCGCGCTGGTGTCGATCGCGCTGCTCGGCGCGCTGGTCGGACTCGTCGTACCGCTGGTGTCGCGGCGCTTCGCCACGGCGGACGCCCGGCCGTGGGCGTTTCCAGGGCCGCAGCCGGTCCGACGGCCCTGGGTCGATCCGATGGTGGCGGCCAGCGTCTTTGTCGGCCTTGCCGTCGCCGTGGGTGACGACCCGGCGCTGCCGGTCTTCCTCGCGGTCGCGGCCGTCGGTCTGGTGCTGGCGCGGGTAGACCTGGCCTGCCTGCGGCTGCCCGACCCGCTGGTCCTCGTCGCCGGGTTGCTGGCCCTCGGCGGGCTGACCGCGGCGGCGCTGCTGTCCGGCACTCCTGGCCGGCTGCTCGGTGCGCTGGGAGGTGCGGCGGTCGCGGGCGCGGCGTACGTGCTGCTGGCCATGCTGCCCGGCTCACGACTGGGCTTCGGGGACGTGAAACTCGCCGCCGTCCTCGGCCTGCCGCTCGGCTGGTTAGGTCGGGATGCCCTGCTCACCGGGCTGCTCCTGCCGCACGTGCTGCACGGCGCTCTGGTGCTCGGTCTCCTTGCCGCGCGGCGGGTCCGTCGGCACACCCTGCTGCCGCTCGGCCCGGCCCTGCTGGTGGGCGCCTGGCTCGCCGCCCTCCTGCCCTAAGGCGCCCACCCCGGCCCTGGGCCCGGCCCGCCCCTGGTTCCGTCGATCTTGCACTTTCTGCCCCGACATAAGGTGCGATTCACGCTCAACGGCGACCGAAAGTGCAAGATCGCGGGGAGGCTCGAGGGCTCAGATCAGGCGGAGTTGGCGGTCCTTGGGGCGGCGGGGCTCGGCTTCACCGAAACGTTCGAAGAGGCCGGGGTCGATGGTGCCGAGGAAGGGCGAGGGGGCGCAGTCGCGTTCGGCGCCGTGGCGGGTGCGACGGGCGGCGTGACTGACGTACAGCCGGTCCTGGGCCCGGGTCAGGCCGACGAAGAAGAGCCGGCGCTCCTCGGCGACCGCGTCCTCGTCGGGCGTCGAGCCCGGCCAGCGCAGCGGCAGCAGCCCGTCCTCGACGCCGACCAGGAAGACCACCGGGAACTCCAGGCCCTTCGCGGCGTGCAGGGTGAGCAGCGTGACCGCCTCCGCGCGTGGGTCGAGCGCGTCCACCTCCGCTCCGGTGGCCAACTGCGACAGGAACGCCTCCAGGTCGTCGCCGCAGCGCCGGGCCAGTGGGGTCAGCAGATCCACGGCCGAGCGGACGTCCTCGGGGCGGACCGTGCCGGTGCCATCCAGGGTGGGCACCGCGAACCGCTCGGCGACCACCTGGCCCGCCAACCGCACCCGGGCGGCCAGTGAGCCGGCCAACCCGTCGGCGTGCCGCAGCTCACGGGCGATGGCCGCCACCCCGGGCCGGTCCCGAAGCCGGTCGTGGGACCGCTTCTGCACCGGGATGTTGGCCCGGGTCAGGGCGTCGACGATCGGCGCGGCCTGCGCGTCGGTGCGGTACAACACGGCGATGTCGGAGAAGGACAGCGAGGTGGACCGGCCGTCGATCCGGCCCGAGTCCAGCGACCGGTGGGACAGCCCGCCGACCAGGTCGTCGACCGTCCGCACCACGAAGTCGGCTTCCTCGACGATCGACGCCGCCGGGAAACGCCCCACCAGTGGGGCCTCGGGGTCGAGTCGGGCCGGGTCCAGTCGCCGGCCCCGAACCAGTGAGGACGGCGCGATGGCCTGCACGGCGGCGGCCAGGATCGGCGCGGACGAGCGGTAGTTGCGGTTGAGCCGCACCAACCGGGCGTCGGTGAAGTCCTCGGAGAAACGCAGGAAGTAGCCGACGTCGGCGCCCCGGAACGAGTAGATCGCCTGGTCCGGGTCACCGATCGCGCAGAGGTTGCCGTCCGCCGGGCTGAGTAGCCGCAGCAGCTCGTACTGCGTCTCGTCCACGTCCTGGTACTCGTCGACGAAGATCCACCGCCAGCGGTCCCGGTAGCGTTCGACGAGCTTCCGGTCGGCTCGCAGCACCTCCACCGGCAGGCTCACCAGCTCGTCCAGGTCGACCAGGTCCTGCTTGCGCAACAGTGCCGTGTAGCTGGCGCTGTCGTCGCCCGCCGCGGAGCGAGCCGCTGCCCGCTCGGCGTCGTCGGCGATGCGGAAGTCGGCCGGCAGACCCGCCGCGTCCGCGTTCTCCCGCAGGATGGCCATCCCCAGCGCGTGGAACGTGCCCACGGTGACGTCCTCGGCGACCGGGCCGAGCAGGCCGTCGAGGCGGTGCCGCAGCTCCTCGGCGGCCCGGCGGGTGAACGTGATCGCGAGGCAGTGCTCGGGAAAGACGTTCAGTTCCGCGCAGAGGTACGCGATCCGGTGCGTGAGCGTCCTGGTCTTGCCGGTGCCCGGCCCGGCCACGATCAGCAGCGGCCCTCCCGGTGCGGAGGCAGCCACCCGCTGCATCGCGTCCAGCCGGTCCAGCAGGCCGGTGCCGACCTCCTCCATGCCGGAGAGCATCGGCTCGAACGGCTCGTGCGGGGACGGCGGCGACGCGATCGGCGGTGCGGGCGCCGGGACCGGCTTACGCTTCGGCTCGGCCTTCGGCGCCGGGCGCTTGGCCGTCGATCGGGCCGCCGACTCCGGGGGTCGGCGCTGCGCTGGCACCGGTACGTCGAACAGCGTCTCCTGTGCCGAGCCCTCGCCGCCCAGCTCCGCCGGGTCGAAGAGCGTGATCACCCCGTACTCGCCGTCGTAGCCCGGCACCCGGCGCACGTCGCCTCGTCGCAGCCGCCCGATGCCCTCGGCGAGCAGCTCCCCACCGGCCTGCGCGATGTCGGCGAGCGGCGTTGTGGTCAGGATCTCCAGCTCCGGCCCGAGCGCGGCGAGCAACTCGTTGAGTCGCCCCTCGACCTTCTTCGAGCGGGCGCCCACCTTGTTGATCTCACCGAGGATCTCGGCCAGCGGGACCAGGTGCGTGACGTCCCGGGCCTGTGCCGGCCGGTGCCCCGTCGGCCGGTCGGCCAGCTCCTCGATCCGGTTGAGGACGCCCACCGTGAGCGGCTTGCCGCACTCGGGGCAGCGCCCGCCGGCGGCCCGGGTGCGCTCCGGGGACCAGTTGACCCCACAGAGCCGGTGCCCGTCCGCGTGGTACTTGCCCTCCTCCGGGAAGAACTCGATGGTGCCGGCCAGGCCGTCACCGGTCCGCAGCGCCTCCCGGACGGCGAAATAGTCCCGCTCGGCGGTCAGCACGGTCGCCTCCCGGCCCAGTGCCGGTGGCGAGTGCGCGTCCGAATTGGACACCAGTTGGTAGCCGTCCAGACTGCCGACCCGCCAGTTCATCGCCGGGTCGGAGGAGAGGCCGGTCTCCACGGCGAAGATGTGGTCGGCCAGGTCGGCATAACAGTCCGCGATCGCGTCGAAGCCGGACTTCGAGCCCAGCGCGGAGAACCACGGCGTCCAGATGTGCGCCGGCACCAGGTAGCCGTCTCCGCTGGCCTCCAGGGTGATCTCCAGCAGGTCGCGGGAGTCCAGACCGAGGATCGGCCGGCCGTCCGAGCCGAGGTTGCCGATCCGGCCGAGGGCGGTGTTGAACCGGGCCACCGCGTCCAGATCCGGTAGGTAGATCAGGTGATGCACCTTGCGGGTCCGGTCGTCCCGCTTGTAGATCGTGGAGATCTCCACGCTGAGCATGAACCGGACCGGGTCCGCCTCCGCCGCGCCGGCGAGACGGGGCGGCAGCCGCCGGGCGATGTCCCGCTCCGCCTCGGCGTCGAGCCGGTACAGCCCCGGCTCCGCCGGGCGCAGGGTCTCCCGCAGGTGGTCGTACCAGGCGGGGTGGGTGAAGTCGCCGGTGCCGAGCAGACCGATGCCCTTACGGCGCGCCCACCACCCGAGGTTCGGCAGCGTGAGGTCGCGGCTGCACGCGCGCGAGTATTTCGAGTGGATGTGCAGGTCCGCGACGAATGGCGAGAGGCCACCGGAGGGTACGGCACTGAACGGAGGCACGCCGCATCCTGTCACGCCCGCCGCGCCGGTCGCCGGCCGCCACGCGCGGACGTGACGTCCGCTATGCCGAGCGCAACTCCACGAGACTGATCTGCGGCTCCGCCCCGACCCGGACCGGAGGCCCCCAGAAGCCGGCGCCGTTCGTCACGTAGACCTTGGTGCCGTCGACCTCGCCGAGGCCACTGACCACCGGCTGCGCCAACCGGACGACCAGGTTGAACGGCACCACCTGCCCACCGTGGGTGTGCCCGGACAGTTGCAGGTCGACGTCGTACCGGGCGGCCTCGACCGCTGCCAGCGGCTGGTGGGCGAGCAGCACCACCGGACGGCTCGGGTCGCGGTCGCCGAGGGCGGCGGCGAAGTCGGGCCCGGCGGCGAGGCCGCTGCTGCCGGTGGCGTCCAGGTCGTTCACGCCGGCCAGGTCGAGCACGCCGCCCCGGGCCCGGATCTCCTGCCGCTGGTTCTGCAGCACCCGCAGGCCGAGCCGGTCGACCTCCTGGACCCACTCCTCCACGCCGGAGTAGTACTCGTGGTTGCCGGTGACGAAGAAGCTGCCGTACCGGGAGCGCAGGTCACGCAGCGGCGCGGCGGCCGGGCCGAGCTCGGCGACCGAGCCGTCGACCAGGTCGCCGACCACCGCGACCAGGTCGGCGTCGAGCCGGTTGATCGCGGCGACGATCCGCTCGGTGTGTGCCCGGCCGCGCAGCGGACCGAGGTGGATGTCGGAGACGGTCGCGATGCGCAGGCCGTCCATGCTGCGGGGGAGCTTGGCGAGGGGGATCTGCACCCGGTCGAGGCGGGGCGGGCCGAGGGCGGTTCGCACGCCGTACCCGGTGATGCCGGTGGCGGTGAGGCCGGCGAAGATGGCCGCCCCACGGGCCAGCAGCAGCCGGCGGGCCGGGTCGTGGTCCGGGGCCGTGACGGCGTCGGCCGCGGGCGGCTCGGGCGGCCCGGCGGCGCCGACGAGCACCGGCTCGGGCGCGGCGGTGGTCGGCTCGGCGGTGGCGACGAGCACCGGCTCGGGCGCGGCGGTGGTCGGCTCGGCGGTGGCGAGCCGGCGGCGCAGCACGAGACGGGTGACGAACATCGGCACTTCGAGGACGGCGAGCACCACGAGCAGGTAGAACATCAGGGCGAGCCACAGGTAGCCCGGCCAGGCGAGCCAGTAGAGCCCGGCCTGCGTCCCGATGAGGGTGGCCGGCACGAGCAGCGCCAGCACCAGGGCGGCGATCCCACCGACCCGCCGCCAACGGCCCGGGTTGGTGGTGTCCCGAACGAGCCGCTTCCACAGGTAGAGGTGGATGAGCCCGGTGGTCAGCGCCAGGACGCCCACGAATCCCAGAACCGCCAACATGTGCGCCTCCTCAGCCGCCCGCGAACGGGGGCAGAACGTCGATCGTGGCCCCGGCCGGCAGGGGTGCTTCACGATCATGACAGGTGACGCCATCGACCAGGAAACTCGCCGCTCGCAGCACGGCGGCGAGGCGATCACCGTGTCGCCGCACCAACTCGGCGGTGAGGTCGTCGAGCGACCGGCCGGCGGGCAGGACCTCCTCGGCGTGCCCGACAGCGGCGCGGGCACCCGCGAAGTAGCGGACGGTCAGTGGGGTCACGCCTCAGCCCCCGATCGCGGACATCGGCCGGGTCGGTTGAAGGAAGGTGGGGTCGTCGATGCCGTGCCCGGCGCGCTTGCCCCGCATCGCGACGCGCCAGCGTCGGGCCAACTCGTCGTCGTCCGCGCCGGTGCGCAGCGCCGCGCGCAGGTCGGACTCCTCGGTGGCGAAGAGGCAGGCGCGGACCTGGCCGTCCGCCGTCAGCCGGGTGCGGTCGCAGTCGCCGCAGAACGGTCGGGTGACGCTGGCGATCACGCCAACCCGAGCGGGACCTCCGTCGACGAGCCAGGTCTCGGCCGGTGCCGCGCCGCGCTCGGTCGGGTCGGGGCTGAGATCGAAGACGGTACGCAGAGAGGCCAGGACCTCCTCGGCGGTGACCATGGTGTCACGGTCCCAGCCGTGCTGAGCGTCCAACGGCATCTGCTCGATGATCCGCAACTGGTAGTCGTGATCGACGGCGAAGCGGAGCAGGGCGGGCGCCTCGTCCTCGTTGACCCCGCGCATCAGCACAGAATTGATCTTCACTGGTGTGAGCCCGGCGGCGGCCGCCCCGGCGAGCCCGGCCAGCACCGCGTCGAGGCGGGGACGGCGGGTGAGTCGGGTGAACCGGTCCGGGTCCAGGGTGTCCAGTGAGACGTTCACCCGGTCCAGGCCGGCCGTGCCCAGCGCCGGAGCCAGCCGGTCGAGCCCGATGCCGTTGGTGGTCAGCGAGACCCGGGGGCGGGGCCGCATCGCGGCCACCGCGGCCACGATGCCGACCAGGCCGGGCCGGATCAGCGGCTCGCCGCCGGTGAACCGCACCTCGGTCACACCGAGCCGCTCGACGGCCACCCGGACCAGCCGGACGATCTCCTCGTCGGTCAGCAGATCCGGGCCGGACAGCCAGGGCAGCCCTTCCGCAGGCATGCAGTAGGTGCAGCGCAGGTTGCACTTGTCGGTGAGGGACACGCGCAGGTCACGGGCGACGCGGCCGTACCGGTCGACGAGGACGCCATCGGTCCCCGGGGCGGCGCTCACCTGTCGACCGTAGCGCGTTCGACCCGGCCCGGGACGGCGCGGGCGGCCTGAAGCACCGCGTTCCGATAGCCGCCGCCGAAGAGCGCGGTGTGCACGAGCAGCAGATGCAGTTGATGCAGTGGGACCCGGTCGCGCCACCCGTCCGGCAGCGGCCAGCTCTCTTGGTAGGCGGCCAGCATCCGGTCCAGATAGGGGATGCCGCCGAAGAGAGCGAGCTGGGCCAGATCCGTCTCCCGATGCCCGCCGTGCGCCGCCGGGTCGATCAGCCAGGCCCGGTCGTCGGCGCCCCAGAGCACGTTGCCCGGCCACAGGTCGCCGTGGACGCGCGCCGGTGGCTCGTCGCCGCCGAGCCCGTCGAGCCGACCGATCACCTGCTCGACCAGGGTGGCGTCGGTGCTGGTCAGCGCGCCACCGTCGACCGAGCGTCGCAGGTACGGGACGAGGCGTCGCTCGGCGAACCACGTCGACCACGGCCCGTCGGTGGGGGTGTTGTCCTGGGGGAGCGACCCGATGAAACCCGGCCAGGCCGCACCGAAGGTGGGTGCGCCCGCCCGGTGCAGGTCGGCCAACTCCCGGCCGAAGCGGTCTGCGGCCCCCGGCGTCGGCTCGCCGGGCTGCACCCAGTCGAGCGCGAGCAGGCCCGGCAATGCCACGATCACCTCGGGTACGCCGATCGCCCCGACCTCCCGCAGCCAGCGCAGCCCGGCCGCCTCGGCGGCGAAGAAGCCCTCCGGCGCCTCCTGGCCGGCCCCCTCGGGCCAGGACTTGGCGAAGACGGAGTGGCCGTCGTCGAGGGTGAGGCGGGCGGCGGCGCAGATGTGCCCACCGGCGACCGGCGTCTCCCGGATCCGCTGGTGGGTCCGAAAGGTCGGCAGGTGTGCCGGGTGCGCGCGCAGGTACGCCAGGTCCATCAGCGCACGGTAACCGCTCCCTGTGACGCCACGGTGCCGCCCGATGAGATCGGGCCTCTTTCGGCACTCGTGGATAAGCGGTGAGCAGCCTAAACACGTTCAGTAACTGTGGATAGACCGCGTGTCATCCACAGGGGCTGTTGAGGCCGGGCAGAGCCGCCGCAGGCTTGCGACATGACCTCGACCGACCGCCCCCAGCTCGCCGTCCGCTCGCCCGCCGACCTGATCGCCGCTGTGCCGTACCTGCTCGGCTTCCATCCCACCGACAGTGTGGTCGCGGTGGCGTTGCGCGGGCGGCAGATCATCTTCGCCGCTCGCGCGGACCTCCCCGACCCGTCGGCTGATCCGGTCGAGCGGGCCCGGCACCTGGTTGGCGTGATCAGTCGGCAGGGCGCGGAGGCCGCCACCGTGGTCGGTTACGGGCCACCCGATCGGGTGACGCCGAGCGTGGACGCGGTGCGCGCCGCACTGACCGCCGCCGGGTTGGAGGTGCTCGACGCGCTGCGGGTGACCGAGGGACGGTGGTGGTCCTACCTCTGCACCAAGCCCGACTGCTGCCCGCCCGAGGGTCGGCGTTACGACCCGTCCGCCAACCCGGTGACCGCCTCGGCGGTCTTCGCCGGCCAGGTCGCGCTCCCCGACCGGGCCGCCCTCGTGGCGCAGGTGGCACCGGTGGACGGCTCGGCCCGGGACGCGCTACGGGCCGCCACCGCCCGCGCCGAGCTGCGCCTGGCCGAGCTGCTGGACCAGGCGCCATCGAGCGACCTGCTCGGCAGCCGGACGATGTGCGCCGCCGGGGTCGCGGCGGTCCGCGAGGCCCAGCGTCGGCAGCGCCGCGGTGAGCGGCTCGACGACGACGAGGTGGCCTGGTTGAGCCTGCTGATGGTCCACCTGCCGATCCGCGATCACGCCTGGGAACGCACCGACGGTCGGGACCGGGACATCGCCCTCTGGACCGACGTGCTGCGCCGGGCCGAGCCGAAGCTGGCCGCCGCGCCAGGCACGCTGCTGGCCTTCGCGGCCTGGCGCGCCGGCCAGGGGGCGTTGGCGGCGGTGGCGCTGGAGCGCACGCTGAGCCTGCACCCGGACTACGCGCTCGCCGTGCTGCTGGACGACATGCTCCGGCGTGGGGTGCCCCCGTCCGAGCTGGACGGCTGGCCGTCGGTCGGGATGCCAGGGGTCGTCCGTCCGCGCAAGCGGAGCCGACGTGGCCGCCGCTGACCGGCCGCGCCATCCGCGTGGTAATACCGCGGGTGCTACCGGAATTGATAGGCTGGAAAACGTGACAGTGAAGCGCTCCGTGAGCCTCCCCGACGATGTCGCGGAGTGGCTCGACCAGCAGCCCAACGTCTCGGCCGCCATCACCGCGGCGGTGCGGGCCCAGATGGACGTCACGCACCTGCATGAGGTGCTGCGGCGCGCCGGTATCGAGGTGACCGAGGCGGGCAGGGCGCGGTGGCGGGAGCGGCTGGCGACGCCCATCCCGCCGGACGCCCTGGCTGAGGGGCGCCGGATGTTGGGGCGTGCCGGATGAGCGATCAGATCGCTGCTGTGTTCGACGCGTCGGCGTTGACGGCCTACATCGAGGGCAACGTCTCGGTGGGGGAGCTGATGCTGGAGGTCGCCGACGAGGGCAGGCAGATTGCCATCCCGGCGACGTGCCTGGCTGTCGCCATCGCGGGCACGGGCGACGAGATCGATGTCGCGCTACTGGCCCTGATGATGAGCGCCCCGATGATCCGCCTGCTGCCGCTCAACGCCGAGGACGTGCGAGACACGGGCACGCTCGCCCGTGCCGTTGATGGAGATATCTCGTTCGGCCATGCCGCCCGCGCGGCACTCACCCACGAGGCGCATTACGCGACAGTGCAACCCCAAGCGGCAGCGAAGGTCCTACCCGCCAGGTGGAGCATCCTCGACCTGGCCTGACGCCGACACCGTCGCCGCCCAGCGTTGATCAGGGTGTCGAGAGCGGTAGGCGGACGGCTGGCGGCAGTGGTCCTCGCATCGGACTTGTCTGGAATGACTGGATCATGAATGCCGCGAAACGACGGGCGGCTGCCAGGCGGCTGGCGGTCGACTCGGCTCGTATGCCTTCGTTGGCCATCAGTGCCAGGATCAGATCCTCCAGAACGAAGTCGTCCCGAAGTTCGCCTGTCGCTCGCGCCCGATCGACGAGTTCGGCCAGCATGCGCAGTGTTCGGGTGCGATCGGCGGTGAAGCCGGCTTCCTGGGGAAGTTGGCTGATGAAGGCGCGGGCGAAGCCTCGATCGTGGGCATGCGTCTCCATGAGCTTCTCCACCACCAAGCGGAAGCCCAGCCAGGCGTCAGGCTGAGTGAGGCCCTCCTCGACTATCGCCGAGCACACGGTCATCTGCTCGGCGAATGCCTCGGCGAGCAGTGCGTCCTTGGTGGGGAAGTGCCGGTAGATGGTGGCGGCGCCCACCTGTGCCCGCCGTGCGATCTCCCGGATCGGCACGTCGAGCCCGTTGGTCGCGAACGCCAGGCGAGCGACGGCCAGAATGCGTTCCCGGTTGTCGCGCGCATCCGACCGCTGGGCTTGTCTCACTTCGACCGTCACCGGTCTCACTTTAGCTAACCGGACGGGGCGCTCCGTTACGGTTCGGCCCATGAGAGCTGTCGTATTTGCCGAGTTTGGGCCACCCAACGTTGTGCACGTCGCCGAGGTCGTGGCCCCGCACGCCGGGCCGGGTGAGGTCCGGATCGCTGTCCGGACGTCCGGGGTCTCGACGGGGGAAGTGCTCATTCGCTCCGGCAAGCTGGCCGACATGGTGCCCGTGACGTTCCCGTGGCGGACCGGCTTCGACGCGGCTGGCGTGGTCGACGAGGTTGGTGACGGCGTTACCGACGTCACCCTCGGCGACCAGGTGTTCGGCATGACCTCGCCGGCCACGCGTGGCGCCAACGCCGACCACGTGGTGCTGACCGCGTGGGCCGGTAAGCCCGCCGCCTGGAGTTGGGAGGAGGCGGGCGGCGCTGCCGGCAGCGTCGAGACGGCCACCCGCGTTCTCGATCGGCTCGGGGTCGCAGCGGGGCACACCGTCCTGGTGAACGGCGCCGCTGGCGCGGTCGGCAGCGTCGCCGTTCAGGTCGCAGCCGCCCGTGGCGCCGTTGTCCTCGGCACGGCGAGTGAGCGCAATCATGACTTCCTGCGCTCGCTCGGTACGGTGCCGACAACGTACGGCACCGGGCTGCCCGACCGAATCCGCAGGTTGGCGCCGGGCGGGGTCGACGCGGTGTTCGACTGCGCCGGAGGAGCGCTGCCCGATCTGATCACCATCGCCGGAGATGCGGCGCGCGTGGTGACGATCGCCGACTTCACGGCCGCCGCCCACGGCGTCCACCTGTCGCATGGCGCACCTGCGGATCGGACCGGCAAGGCAGTGGGGTCCGGTGCCGATGTGCTCGCGGTACACGGCCTGGACATCGCGGTGCGCCTTGCCGAATCCGGTCGGCTGCACATTCCCGTCGCGGCCAGGTTTCCGCTGACCGAGGCTGCGGCCGCACACGAGTTGAGCGAGGCGCACCACGCACCTGGAAGGATCGTTCTGGTCAACTGACGTTGTTGCCTGCCGCAGAGATCGCCTGCCGCGTCACTTGGCGCAGGCGATCATCCTTCTGGATGTCTGATGAGACAACGCGTCAGCCGACGGGGCCGATCCTCTTCGCCAGCCCGACGAAGCCCGCCCAGGCGGCTGGCCCGAAGGTCAGCGTGCCGCCGTCCCGATCCTTGGTGTCGCGCACGAGCACGACACCAGGCAGGTTGTCGGCCACCTCGAGGCACGCGCCACCATTCGAGCTGCTGCGGGTGCTCTTGCGCCAACGGGCGCCGGTCAGGTCATCCATGCTCGCGCTCTCATCAAGTCGATGGTCAGGTCTCGTGGCAGCGCTATCGATCTGATGCTATCCCAGACCGCCCACAGCGGAGCAACGTCATTACTGAGGCGTCCGGCGGCCTGGTCGTCGAGGTAGCCGACGTCGCCGCCGTCCGGCGTGCTGGCGATGACGAACGGCCCGGCCTGGCCGGGGTGGAGACCAGCCGTCAGGGGGAGGACGTGGATCATCACGGCCGGCCGCTCGGCGAGCGTGATCAGATGGTCGAGCTGCTCGGCCATGATGTCGGGTCGTCCCCGGCGCAGCGCGGCCTCGTCGATGACGAAGACGCTCAACGGCGGGCGGGGCCGGTCGAACACGTCGGCCTGGCGGCGGAGGCGTGTTTCCACGTGTGCCTCCAGGTCGTCGTCGGCCCAGAGCCCGCTGCTCAACACGGCTCGCGCGTACGCCTCGGTCTGCAGGAGGCCGGGCAACACGGCGGATTCGTACCACCGCAGCCCGACTGCCTCGCGCTCGATGTCGGTCCAGGGCCGGAGCCACGCCGGCTCGCGTCGCTTGTACAGGTCGGGCCAGAGGTCGCCCTCGTCGCGGCCGAGGACCTCGGCAACCTTCGACCGGTGCCGAGTCTGCGGAATCCGTCCCGGGTTCGCCCACTTGGCCGCCGTCTTGGGGTCGACTCCGATCTGGGCGGCGAGACTGTCGGCGGTCAGGCCGGACTTCGACATGGCTTCAGCGACTGCGCGATTCATCCCTGCCTCCTCTGGTTCGTCCGAGACGTCCACAAGAGATATTGCTACGCAGTGTATTCGGATCGCAACCCTTGGAAGCGTGTGTCTGAGACGGCGTGGCCGGCAGGGACTACCCGAGACCCGGCGGTCGCGTTCGTGCCGGGGCCGCCTCATGGGCGAGCATTCAGGGGCGGCCCCTCCCAAGGACGAGGGGGAAGCGATGCCGGACAAGCTTACGAACCCGCCCGCATCGCGCGGGGCCACGCCAGCGGTGGCGCGATGATCGGGGCGATGAGGGCCGGCGACCTCATACGCCTGTCCCGCGCGGCAAGCCCGCAGTTCGTCAGGCCCATCACGATCCGGGTCATCCGTGAGCTGACCGATCGGCACACTTACCACGGCTGGACCTGGATCGAGGCGTACGAGCTGGGGCCGGACGGCAGCGCACGCGCCAAGCGTGAACTGTTCGTGCTCCGCGAAGGGGCCGACCTGTTGGCGTCCGGCCCGACCAGCCAGTCCGGCCGGCCCGGCTCGACAGTCAAGGCTCGGCAGCCCCGCTGACTCCCGCCCCGGCGCTGATCCCTCGTCCCCCGAGGTTGCTCGCCCCGGGGCGGGCTTCTCCGGCGTTGCCCTCCGTCGAAGGATGTACGCGTTGCTCCTGTTCACGGCCGACGCGGCAGGGCCACCGCCGCCGGAGAATGATCTCGTGGCCGTTCACCGCGTTGGTATGACATGACCCCCGAGTTGCTGCTGTCGCTGGCCGGGCTGGCGTTGGTGGACAGCACCAGCATCGGCACCCTCTTCATCCCGGTCTGGCTGCTGCTCGCCCCCGGGCCGGTCAACGCCCGGCGGATCCTGGGCTACCTCGCCACCATCGCGGTGTTCTATCTCGCGGTGGGGCTGCTGCTGGTCTGGGGTGGCAGCCGGTTGGGCGACGCGCTGGGCGGTGCCCTGGACAACCGGGGAGTGCTCTGGGCGCAACTCGTCCTCGGCGTGGCGATGCTGGTGCTGAGCTTCCGCTACGACGGCAAACGGCGTCCCCGCGGCGGTGGTGTGCTGCGGTGGCGGGACCGGGCCACCGCCGGCGACACCTCGGCCCGCTGGTTGGTCGGGCTCGCGTTGCTGGCCGCGCTCGCCGAGGTGGCGACCATGCTTCCGTACCTCGGCGCGGTGGGTCTGTTGGCCACCTCGGGGGTCGGGTCGGCGACCGGGGTGGCGCTGCTCGCCGGATACTGCCTGGTCATGGTGCTGCCGGCGGTGGTGTTGCTGGGTGCCCGGTTGGCCCGTCCGGCTCTGGTCGAGCCGGTGCTGGCCCGCCTGAACGCCTGGATCGTCTCGAAGGCGGGCGGCGCGTTGGGCTGGATCCTCGGCATCGCCGGCTTCCTGATCGCCCGGGACGCCGCCGCGCGGCTGGAGCTGATCGACCTGATCGGTCGCTGAGCGTCAGGCCGGCTGTTCCAGCGTGATCCGGTGCGGCCCGGTGTAGACGTTCATGGTCCGGCCGCGCAGGAAACCGACGAGCGTCATCCCCGCCTCGTCGGCCAGTTCGGCGGCGAGCGTGCTCGGCGCGGACACCGCGGCCAGCAGCGGTAACCCTGCCATCCATGCCTTCTGGGTCAGCTCGAAGCTGGCCCGGCCGGAGACCAGCAGCAGGTGCCCGGCCAGTGGCAGCCGACGTTCGCGCACCGCCCAGCCGATCACCTTGTCCACCGCGTTGTGCCGGCCCACGTCCTCCCGCAGCACCACCAGCTCCCCGTCGGGAGTGAACAGACCGGCCGCGTGCAGCCCGCCGGTCCGGTCGAAGCCACGCTGGGCGGCACGCAGTCGGTCGGGCAGTTCGGCGAGGAGCGTGGCCGGCACGCTGAGCGGATCGGCGGCGACCGGGAACAGGGACCGGGTGCGGATCGCGTCGATGCTGGCCTTGCCGCAGACGCCGCAGGAACTTGTCGTGTAGAAGTTCCGGGACGGGTCGGTGGTCGGTTCCGGCACCCCGGGGGCGAGGGTCACGTCCACCACGTTGTACGTGTTCGGTGTCTCCGCGCCAGCACAGAGCTGCGCGGTCAACACGTCGTCGGTCGACCGGATCAGCCCCTCGGTCAGCAGGAACCCGATGGCCAGATCGAGGTCGTCCCCGGGGGTACGCATGGTCACGGCGAGGGGCTTTCGCCGGCCCGGGCCGGCCGCGCCGACCCGGATCTCCAGCGGTTCCTCCACCGCGAGCGTGTCCTGTCGACGAATGGACCCGCGCCCGACGGTCGCCGCGTCCAGGTCGATCCGAAGTACGCCCCGCCGATCTGTTGCCCGTCCCATCCCGTCATCCTCCACCCCCCGCCGGCACGCCCGCACGGCCACCGGGCCGGCGGCACCCGGGCGCGACGCCCAACGGGCGTCGACACGGCTACCGTGACGGGGTGGTCAGGTACGCCGCCGTGGTGCTCGCAGGTGGGTCCGCCCGACGGATGGGCGGGGTGGACAAGCCCGCGCTCCCGGTCGGTGGCCGGCCGATGCGTGCCCGGGTGCTGGCCGCCGTCAGCGACGCCAGCCCACGGGTGCTCGTCGGTCCGGTCGACGTCGTTCCGGCGGGCGTTCGGGTCACCCGGGAGGACCCGCCGGGCGGAGGTCCGGTCGCCGCGGCGGCTGCCGGGCTGGCGCTGCTCGATCCGGAGACCGCAGTGGTCGCGCTGCTCGCCGCCGACCTGCCGCTGCTCACCCGCGCCGCGATCGGCGAGCTGCTGACCCACCTCGCCGGGGAGAAGGTCGGCGGCGGCCCGGTCGGGAGCGAACGGCCCGACGGCGCGTGCTTCGTCGACGGGCACGGGCGGCGGCAGTCGCTCTGCGGTGTCTGGCGGGTCGCGGCGTTGCGGGCCGGGTTGGACCGACTGGCCGTCGAGCGGGGCGGCAGCCTGTCCGGAGCCCCGGTCCGGGCGCTGCTGGCCGGGCTCGTCGTGCGGGAGGTCCCCTGGTCCGGCGACGGCCCACCGCCGTGGTTCGACTGCGACACTGACGAGGACGTACGCCGGGCGGAGGAGTGGACGCGATGACGGTGATGGACGACTGGGTGACGGCGGCGTGCACCGAGCTGGATCTGGATCCCGCCGGGGTGCCCGTGCAGGCGGTGCTGGAGCTGGCTCGCGACGTAGCCCACCAGGTGCTGCGGCCGGGCGCGCCGGTCACCGCGTACCTGCTGGGGCTTGCGGTCGGCCGGGGCGCCGACCCGGTGGACGCCGCGGCCCGGCTCAGCGCCCTGGCCGGCGCGTGGCCGGTCGACCTGGGCGCGGATCCCGCGAACCCGACGGCCCCCTGACCGCCGTTGTCCGATCCCGGTCCGGGTTGACGGGGCACTCAAGCGGCGTGGGTAGGGTGATCGTGACGGACGGAGGCGATCATGACGGCTGACCACCCCTCGGCGCCGATCGATGACCTACCCGGCGCTACGACTGAGCCGGCGGAATCGATCCTGCTCGACGAACCCAGCACGACCGACCTGCGGGCGAAGGTGACCGAGGCCTGGCAGGAGTTCGCCCGTGCGCTCGCCCTCCGGCTGCGGGAGCTTCCCGTCGGCGCGCACCTGGAGGTGACCCTGGACCCGACCGCCTCCGGCACCGGGGACGCCGTCTACTCGGTCAGCGTGGACGTCCGCGACGGCGGCGGGTTGTCCGCGCGGGCGGTCGGAAACGCCACGCTGCCGGCGGGCTACCGGCTGGACCGCGGTGCGGTGGCGGAGATGGTTGCGCTCGGCTGGTCGCCGCCCGGGGTGGTCGCCGGCTCCGGCGGCTCCTTCGGGTTGGACGACCGGACGAGCGAGTCGACCCGGATCGCCGCGCTGCTCTCCCGGACGCTGCGTGACGTCTACGGCGCCCCGCACCCGGCGTTCCTCGTCTACCTGGTGCAGGACGGCGAGGGTGAGCCGCTGGCCGTGGACCCGTTGGGCACGGCGCGCAGCGAGTTCGGCCCGGACGCCGACGTCGAGGCCGACCTGGAGGAGGCGCTAGCCGCGGCGGCCTCCGCGCAGGTCGAGCGGGAAGACGTGCTCGACCTGGCCGATCGGGTCCGGACCGTGGTCTCCACGATGCTGAAGTCGGACACGGACCGGTTGCAGGTCGACTCGGACGGCGACATCACCATCCGGGCCGGCTCGGCGATGGTCTTCGTGCGGGTGCGCGACAATCCCCCGCTGGTGGACGTGTTCTCGCCGGTGCTCACCGAGGTGGAGCCGACCGAGCGGCTCTACGTCCGGCTCTCCGAGTTGACGAACCGGATGCCGATCGGCCGCCTCTACTGCGCCGACGACACGGTCTGGGCGTCCATCCCGGTCTTCGGCCGCAACTTCCAGGCCACGCACCTCATGCTGGCGGTGCAGGTGATGACCGGTCTGGCCGACGAGTTGGACGACCGGCTGCACGGCGAGTTCGGCGGCAAGCGGTTCTTCGGTGAGGGCGACAAGCCGGTTCGGCGCGACGAGTCGGAGCACCGCACCGGCATGTATCTCTAGAGTTCCAGCAGGGTCTTGCCGACCGTCGCGCGCGCCTCGATGGCGGCGTGCGCGTCGGCGGCGCGTTCCAGTGGGAACCGCTGGCCGATCAGCGGTCGTAGGCGGCCGGCCGCGGCGTCCGCCAGGGCCTGCCGGGTGTACGCCCGCAGCCGCTCGGGTGACGTGTTCGGCCGGACCAGGGTGACCTGCCGTGCCGTGGCGGCGTCCGGCGACACCGAGGACCAATCCCCGCTCGCCAAGCCGTAGCTGATCATGCGACCGCCGGGGTCCAGCAGGTCGAACGCCGCTCGGGCCACCGCCCCGCCGACCCCGTCGAGCACCACGTCGACACCTCCGGTCGTGGCCCGGATGCGGTCGGCCCAGTCGGGTTGGAGGTAGTCGACGGCATGGTCGGCGCCGAGGCCGGGCAGCAGGCCCACCTTGCGCGGCCCACCGGCGACGCCGATCACCAGGGCGCCGGCCCGGGCGGCGAGCTGCACCAACAGGCTGCCGACACCACCGGCGGCGGCTTCCACCAGCACCCGGTCGCCGGGGCGGACGCCGACGGCCTCGATCAGCATGCTGGCGGTACGCCCGTCGGCCAGCAGTGCCACCGCCTCGTCCACGGCCAACCCGTCGGGCACCTCGATCGACGCGGCGGCGTCCACCGCCGCGCGTTCGGCGTATCCGCCGGAGCCGCCGGTGGCGCTGACCACCGGCCGCCCGATCAGTGCCGGGTCGACGTCCGGGCCGACGGCGGTGATCACCCCGCCCACGCCGTTGCCGGGAATCAGGGGTGGGGTGACCGCAAACGGCCCGGGGCGGCCGGAACGCTGCTGCGTCTCGACGAACGTGATGTTCGCGTACGCGACGTCGATCAGCACCTGGCCGGGGCCGGGCGTCGGGTCGGTCGCGGGGCCGGGCACCAGCACCTCGGGTCCACCGAACTCGCGTAACCAGACCGCCCGCATCAACATCCTCCTCGGCTGCGGTGGGCGGCACGCCCACGCTTCCGACCACTCCACCTCCTCAACCGGAGTTGAGGTCAAGCGGTACGGGGGGACGGGCCGACACCGGGGGACTCTGCCAGGCGGGACAGCACGATCGTGCTGCGGGTCGAGGTCACGAAGGACTCGGCGCGCAACCGTTCCAGCGCGGCCTCCAGGTGGGCGATGTCGGCGGCGCGCAGGTGCACGAGCGCGTCCGCCTCCCCGGAGACGGTGTACGCGCCGACCACCTCCGGGTGTCGGCGGGCGGCCACGCCGATCTGCGCCGGGGTGGTCCGGCCGGCGCAGAACAGCTCGACGAACGCCTCAGTGGTCCAGCCGACGGCGGCCGGGTCAACGACGGCCGTGAATCCCCTGATCACTCCGGTGGCCCGCAGCCGGTCGACGCGACGTTTGACGGCCGGGGCGGAGAGTGAAACGCGGGTGCCGATGTCGGCGTACGACGCTCGGGCGTCCGCGACGAGTAACGCAATGATCCGCTGGTCTACCGCGTCTATCTGCAACGTTCCGCCTCTGAGAAGCAACGGTTGTGGCTGTTACCAAAGTTCCACGGTACCTACTGTTAGTGACCGTGAACCAGCAGCGAGTCCCGCGAAAGCGGACATATCTCATGTGCCCGCCCGCGCACTTCGCGGTCGAGTACGCGATCAACCCGTGGATGGACGTGACCACCCCGGTCGACCGGGACCTGGCCGTCAAACAGTGGGACCGGCTGCGCGAGACGCTTGTCAGCCTCGGTCACGAGGTGCACCTGCTGACGCCCGAGCAGGGACTCCCGGACATGGTCTACGCCGCCAACGGCGCCTTCGTGGTGGACGGCGGCGTCTACGGCGCCCGGTTCAAGCACGAGCAGCGGGCCGCCGAGGCCGCGGTTCACCACGGCTTCTACGAGTCGCAGGGCTGGCGGTTCGTCGCGCCGAGCGAGACCAACGAGGGCGAGGGCGATTTCGCGTACGTGCCGGAGGCGCACGGCGGCCTGATCCTCGCCGGGCACGGCTTCCGCACCGAACTGCCGGCGCACGCCGAGGCGCAGGAGGCGCTGGGCCGCCCGGTGGTGTCGCTGCGGCTGGTCGACCCCCGCTTCTACCACCTGGACGTGGCGCTGGCGGCCATCGACGACTCGAACGTCGTCTACTTCCCCGGCGCGTTCTCGGCGGCCAGCCAGCGGGTGCTCACCCAGCTCTTTCCGGAGGCGGTGATCGCCGATGACGAGGACGCTCTGGCCTTCGGGCTCAACCTGGTCAGCGATGGCGCGAACGTGGTGCTCAACAGCGAGGCGACCCGGTTGGCCGGCAAGTTGAAGGCGGCCGGTTACACCCCGGTCCCTGTCGAGTTGGCCGAGCTGAAGAAGGGCGGCGGCAGTGTGAAGTGCTGCATCGCCGAGCTGCGGCACTGATCCGCGAATGCGCCGGGGCCGGCCTCCCACCGGGAGACCGGCCCCGAGTCGTGCTGCGGGTGGGCGTTCAGCCGAGCGTCGCCAGCTCGTTGATCAGCACGTTCGACATGACCTGGCCGTCGCGCTGCACCTCCCGCAGGTACCACTTCTGCTGGGGGGTGCGCGGCTGGTTGAACTGCCAGATGCCGCGCGGGCTGTCGATCTGGCCGATCCGGCCGAGTGCCAGGTTGACCTGCTGCGGGCTGGGTGAGCCGCCGGTCAACTGGATCGCCTGGTCGAGCACCTGCGCCGCGTCGTACGACGCCATCGCGTACGTGGTGGGGGTGACCTGGTACTTCTTGCGGTACGCCGAGGCGAAGACCCGGTTCGACGTGTTGTTCAGGTCGGCCGAGTAGTTCAGCGCGGTCTGGATGCCCAGCGCGTTGTCCTTGAGGTTTTCCAGCACGTTGCCCTCGGTGAGGAAGCCGGGCGCGTAGACCGGCCCGCGGAACTTCTCCCGCAACTGCTTGATGAACTCCACCGCGGCCGCGCCGGTGAAGAAGCAGAAGACCGCCGTGGGCTCCTTCTCCAGCGCCCTGGTGATGTCGGCGGTGTAGGTGGTCTTGCTGGGGTTGGGGTTGGCGCTGGTGTAGGTGACCGGATCGCTGATGCGCGGGTCGGTCGTGCCGAACTCCTGCCGGAAGCCACGCACCACGTCCGGGCTGCCGACGTTCTCCGGCATGATGATCGCGACGCGACCGTTGGTCGGGAGTTGGTCACGCAGGTAACGGCCCAGCGCCTTGCCGGCCTCGTCCAGCACGTACGACGTCCGCCAGATGTAGAAGACGCTCTGCAGGCTGCTCGGCGAGGCGTTGGAGCCGATCAGCGGGACCTTGGCCTGCTCGACGGTGTCGCGGATGCCCACCATCACCGCCGAGTTGACCACGCCGGTGAGGGCCAGCACGCCCTGCTTGAGTAGCCCGTCGACGGCGGCCTTGCCGGTTTTCGCGGTGTCGCCCTCGTCGGCGGTCAGCAGCTCCACCGGGTGGCCGCCGAGCCGCTTGTCGTGCATGTCGAGGAAGAGTTGGAAGCCGTTGGTGATGTCATCGCCGATGCTCTTGAGGCCGCCGGCCTGTGGCGTGATCAGCCCGATCTTGATCGGGCCGCGGTTGACGGTCGGCTGGGCGTCGGTGTCGGAGCCACACCCCGCGACGAACCCGGTGGTACCGAGCGCGGCCAACAGTTGGAGCGCGCGCCTGCGATTCATCTGTGACACCGAGTTCCTTCCAAGGAGCGTTGCAGGGCTGAACTCCGCCCCTCCGGCGTTCTACCTGGTCCGCGACGCTGCGTCAATGGCTAGTGATCAACGTGCAGGGACCGCAACGAGTCAAGGACCTCAGGCCATGCGGCGGACTCCGGGTCGATCAGCCCGAAATGCTCGCATCCGGGCAGTTCCAGAAGGGAGATATCGGATCCTGCGGCGGTTGCTGCCGCCACGAATCCCCGGCTCATCCCCACCGGGACCTGCTGATCCTCGGAGCCGTGCAGAACTACCGTGCGTGTTGGTGTGGGTACCAACAATCGTGGATCCGCCACCGCGTAGCGGTCCGGGACCTCGGCCGGGCCGCCGCCGAGCAACGCGGCCACCGCGCCCGCGTCCAGGTCCCGCCGGTACGCCTCGACCAGGTCGGCCACCGGCGCCAGGGCGAGCACCCCACCCACCGTCGCCGGGGCGGTGGCCGCCACGTACAGCGCCAGGTGGCCGCCGGCGGAGTGCCCGACCAGAATCGGCGCGTCCCCGCTCACCCGGCCGGGCAACGCCTCGGCGGCCAGTACCGGCAGCTCGGCCACCCCGGTCAGCACGTCGGTGAACGTGCCCGGCCAACCACCTCCCGGCCGCCCCGTCCGCCGGTACTCCAGCTGCGCCACCGGGAAGCCGGCCGCGGCGAGTGCGGCAGCCAGCGGGTCGGTGTGCCGCCGGTCGTACTCGTCCCGCCAGAAACCGCCGTGCAGGACGACGACAAGCGGCCCAGCCGGGACAGCTCGCGCCGGATACCGCAGGTCGGCCACCTGGTCCGGGTGGTCGCCGTACGCCACCGTCCGGTCGGGCTCCGGTGCGGGCCGGGTCAACACGGCGCGCGGGTCGGCAGGCATGGCGCGACGGTAGCGCGCTCGCGCGGGTGGTTCGGACCCGGTAGTCGGTCCCGGATGCCATGGGTCCCTTCCGCTGGGTAAAGATGGACCCCATGACCGAAGCGCGCGCAGCGGGACACGACGACGAGCCGGGCACCGACGACTCCGGCCACTCCGGCACTGTTGTGGTGGTCGGTCCGGACGGCCGGCCGATCGGGACGATGCAGACCGACGAGGGTCCGGGTGAGGACCCGACCCGCCTGGTCGAACAGCCGGCCAAGGTGATGCGGATCGGCAGCATGATCAAGCAGTTGCTGGAGGAGGTGAAAGCCGCGCCTCTCGACGACGCGAGCCGCAACCGGATGCGGGAGATCCACGAGCGGTCGATCGTCGAGCTCAAGGAGGGCCTCGCCCCCGAGCTGCGCGACGAGCTGGAGCGCATCTCGCTGCCCTTCGCCGAGGACAAGGCCCCCAGCGAGGGCGAGTTGCGGATCGCGCACGCCCAGCTCGTCGGTTGGCTGGAGGGCCTGTTCCACGGCATCCAGGCGGCCCTGGTGGCCCAGCAGATGGCCGCCCGGGTGCAACTGGAGCAGATGCGCGGCGGCCGGCAGGCGCTGCCCAGTGGTCCCGGCGGAATCGTCCCCGGGATGTCGGGCATCGGCCAACCGGGCGGCGGCGAGGGCCACAACACCGGCCAGTACCTCTGACCGGCTCAGTCCACCCCGAAGATCTTCTCCAGGTACGCCGCCACGCCGTCCTCGGTGTTCGCCGTCGTCACGTCGTCGGCGACCGCCAGGACGGCGCGGTGCGCGTTTGCCACCGCCACACCACGCCCGGCCCAGGTCAGCATCGGCACGTCGTTGGGCATGTCACCGAAGGCCAGCACGTCCGCGGCGGCCACCCCGAGCTGGTCGCAGTACCAGGCGAGGCCCGCCGCCTTGGTCACCCCGGCCGCCGAGATCTCCACCAGCCCCGAGGACGACGAGTGCGTGGCCTCGGCCAGCCCCGCCACCGCCGTGGCGATCAGCTCGGCGAAGGCATCCGGGTCCTGCTCGCCGGCTCGGGCGAGGAGCTTCACCGCCGGGACCGAGAGCAACTCCTCCGGCGTCTCGATCGGCCGGATGCCGTTGGCATCGGCGTCCCAGCGCAGCGGGTAGTGCGCCTCGTGCCGCATCTCCCGGCTGTCCAGGATCTCCACGGCGAAGCTGATCCCGGGCACCTCGGCCCGTAGCCTGCGGGCCACCTCCGCCAGGTGGTGCGGGGCGAGCGGGTCAGCCCGCACCACCTCGTCCTCGAACGGGTCGTAGACGACCGCGCCGTTGGCGCAGACCGCCGGCAGCGGTCGGGCGAGCTGGTCGTACACCATCTTGAGCCAGCGGACCGGACGGCCGGTGACCAGGACGACAGGCGTGCCTCGCGCGGAGATCCGCGCGAGCAGGTCGGCGGTGCGTGGGCTGACGGTGTGGTCGTCTCGGATCAGCGTGCCGTCGATGTCAGTGGCGATGAGGCGGGGTGTGTCTCCCATTACCGGGACAGTAGCCGGTCCAGATACACCGCCACCCCGTCGTCGTCATTGCGCAGGGTCACCTCGTCGGCGGCGGCGCGCAGGGCGGGGTGCGCGTTGGCCACCGCCACCCGGGACCAACCGGCCCACTCGAACATCGGCAGGTCGTTGGGCATGTCGCCGAAGACCAGGACGTCGGCCGGGTCCACCCCGAGACTCTGTGCCACCACCGTCAGCCCGGTCGCCTTGTCCACGCCCGGCGGGCAGATCTCGATGAAGCCGAGCCCGGCCTGGGTGAGCGTGGCCACCTGCGAAGGGATGATCCGCCGGGCCGCCGCCAGCAGTTCGTCCACGTGGTGGTCGGCGGTGCGGGCGAACGCCTTGATCACGTCGCAGGCGAGGCACTCGTCGCGAGTGCGGGCCTCGAACCGGTCCTGGTAGGGCCAGCTCTCGTGATAGTCGCCCCACAGCGGGGCGTCGTGCTCGTCGGACGCCTCGACCATCACCGTCAGCGGGCCGACCTCGGCCTCCAGGTCGGCGAGCAGCCGGGCCAGCACCTCGGCGGGCAGCCGCTCGTCGCGGAGCACCACGGGGCCGGCCGGGTCGCTCTGGTCGACCACCCGGCCGCCGCCGGCCATCACCAGGAAGTCGGCGGCCCGGATGTCGTTGCGGGTCAGTTCGGTCAGCCGAGGGCCGCGACCGGTCGCGCCGACCACCGGAATTCCGGCGGCCCGCACCCGGTCGAGCACCCCATGGGTGTACGCGGAGACGGTGTCATCGCTGCGGACCAGTGTCCCGTCGAGGTCGGTCGCGATCAGCTTGGGCAGTCCCGGGCGGGTCATCGTTCCTCCTTCGCCCACCGCCGTCGCGCCTGCCGTCCCCTTCTGGTGAGGAGACCCTGGCGCCGTGGCGGGCAGCAACCGTACCTCGCGGAACGGGCCGCATCTCTGGCTTCCAGGCGAATCGAACGCGAACAAACCACCCCGCCCCCCACCCCCGCCCCCTTACCCCGCGATCTTGCACTTTCTGTCGCCGTTTTGCACCGTTAAGGCCCCTTATGTCGGGGCAGGAAGCGCAAGATCGCCGGGGTGCCGGGGTGCCGGGGTGCGGGGGTGCGGGGGTGCGGGGGTGCGGGGGTGCGGGGGTGCGGGGGTGCGGGGGTGCGGGGGTGCGGGGGTGCGGGGGTGCGGGGGGTGCCGGGGTGCGGGGTTTAGGGCTGGGCGTCGGGGTGGGCGAAGGGGGCGGCGGGGGTGACTGTCAGGTCGGCTGGGGCGGGTGGGCCGTACTCGTTGGGATCGGGGTTGCGGCGGCGGCGCCAGGTTCGCGATGCCGGCGGGTCGGCGGGCCGGTCATCGTCCGGTGACCCGGCGAACGCGCCAGGGGAGGCGGCGGGCGACAGCCGCAGGGCAACCGCGAACAGCACGCACGCGGCGATCGCCATCACCACACCGCGGCCGTACTCGGCTCGGAATCCATCCTGCGGCGAGTAGAAGAAACTGCGCTGAGCGGGGTTGTCGAGGGTGGTCGCGGCGGCGACCAGCAGCGCCAGCAGGGCACCGGCGAGGGTGAGGCCGGCGAGCCGGGCGTTCGGCCGCACGGCCGCCGTGCCCCGCAGGGCCAGCGCCACGGTGCAGAGGAGACCGAGGAGCCCGACCAGGTAGCCGACGCCGAAGCCACCGACCTCGGACACGCCGACCGGCACCTCGATCGTGCTCTCACCGTCCGGTCCGCTGTTCGGCAGGCTCATCACCAGCCATTCGCCGACAAGCGAGGCGACCCCGGCCACCGCGCCCAGACCGGCGAGCAGCAGCGGCAGGCGAGGGTCCTGCGCGAGGCCGCCCAGGGACAGGCCGAAGCGGCGTCGTGGAGCCGGGTCGACGGCACCCCACTCGATCACGGCCGGCCCGTCGGACCGGTCGCCCTGCCGCGGGATCGGAAGCTCGTCGGGCATCGGCCATCCTTCCGCCGGTCACGGACCTGGTCGCATCATGACACAGCCGGACCGTGGTGACCGGGATCCCACGGTAGGCGTCCGTGCCGGTCGGTCGCTCGGCGGTCAGCTTTCCGCTAGCGTTCTCCTCATGCCTATCCGTACCGCTTCAGCACAATGGCAGGGCAATCTCACCGAGGGTGCCGGCACCGTCCGCACCGGTAAGGGCGGCCTGTCGGGCAACTACTCCTTCAAGTCGCGCTTCGAGGAGGGTGAGGGCACCAACCCCGAGGAGCTGATCGCCGCCGCGCACGCCGGCTGCTTCTCGATGGCGTTCTCGAAGGCGCTCGCCGACGCCGGCTCGACGGCCACGTCGGTCGAGACCACCGCCAAGGTCCACCTGGACAAGACCGACGCCGGCATGACCGTGACCCGGATCGACCTGGAGACCGTCGGTCAGGTTCCGGGCATCGACGACGCGGAGTTCCAGAAGCTCGCCGAGGCCGCCAAGGCCAACTGCCCGATCTCCCGCCTGCTCTCGCCGGGTGCCGAGATCACCCTCAGCGCGCGCCTGGCCTCCTGAGCGGTCGACCCACAAACAGCCCGGTCGACTCACGACCGCTCGTTCACGGACAGAGCACCCGCCCACCCCTGGGCGGTCTGCTCTCTCCGTGAGCCTGCGGAGCGGGCCAACGGCACGTCACGAGGGACCCGCCGGGTCCGGCATCGGGCAGAATGGGTGGCGTGCCGGTGGAGATGACCCGTGAGCGCTTCGAGGAGCTGGTTGGCGACGCCCTCGACGAGGTGCCCGAGGAACTGCTCGGCCTGATGAGCAACGTGGTCATCCTCGTCGAGGACGACCCGCCGCAGGGCGAGGCGGACCTGCTCGGCCTCTACGAGGGCCACGCCCTCACCAGCCGCGGCTGGGACTACTCGGGGGTGTTGCCGGACCGGATCTTCATCTACCGGCGCCCGATTCTGCGGATCTGCGACAACGACGACGACGTCGTCGACGAGGTCGCGGTGACCGTCGTGCACGAGATCGCCCACCACTTCGGCATCGATGACGAACGGCTGCACGCCCTGGGCTGGGGCTGAGCCCACCGGCGGCGGCGCGGTCGCCGCTTGGCCGATGGCCCGTGGTTGCCCTGGTCGCCTACCTTCGGTGCAGCGAACGCAACCCTGTCAGGAGGCACCCTTTCATGCGCAGTGAGCTGTTCTCCGCCGAGAACCTGGAGAAGGAGTCCGCGCAGCCCGGCATGCGGCTGCAGAACTCCAAGATGTTGAAGATCGAACTCAACGGCGAGGCGATGGCCCGGGTCGGGTCGATGGTCGCCTACCAGGGCAATGTGCAGTTCCAGGCGCTGGGCTCGGGCGGGCTCGGCAAGTTCCTCAAGCAGAAGCTCACCGGCGAGGGCGTCCCGCTGATGAAGGTCTCCGGCCACGGTGACGTCTTCCTCGCCGAACTCGCCAAGGACGTGCACATCATCGACCTGGAGCCGGGCGACGCCCTCTCCATCAACGGCTCCAGCGTGCTCGCCTTCGACTCGACCCTCCAGTACGACATCAGGATGGTCGGCGGCGCCGGGATGGCCTCGTCGTCCGGGCTGTTCAACTGTGTGTTCAGCGGCCACGGACGGATCGCCATCACCACCAAGGGCACCCCGGTCGTGCTCAACGTGGACGCCCCCACGTATGTCGACCCGCAGGCAGCGGTCTGCTGGTCGGCAAGCCTCCAGACCGGCTACCACCGTGCCGAGCAGTTGGGCCTCGGCACGCTGCTGGGCCGACGCACCGGCGAGTCGTTCACGATGAGCTTCGCCGGCCAGGGCTTCGTGGTGGTGCAGCCGTCCGAGGAGCCGCCGATCATGGGCAGCGGCCAGCAGCAGCAGGAGGGCGGTCTGCTCGGCGGTCTGCTGAGCTGACCACCCGCTGAGCTGACCACTTCGGTGCGGGCGGCCCCCCAGGTGGAGGGCGCCCGCACCGGTCAGGTCAGCTCGCCCGTGCGCAGTCGGGCCAGCCAGGCCGCCGCGTCGACGTAGTCGAAGTCCGAGAGGCCCGCCGGCGCGGGCACCGGCCGATCGCCCGCTGCCTCGGCCCACCGGTGCCGGGGGTACGAGCCCAGGAAGCGCACGTCCGCGCAGACCCGGCGCAGCCCCTGCAACGCCTCGCCCAGTCGTACGTCGGCCACGTGCCCGGTGCAGTCCAGGAAGAAGACGTACCGGCCCAGCGCCTCCCCGGTGGGGCGGGACTCGATCCGGGTCAGGTTGATGCCCCGGACGGCCAACTCCATCAGCACGGACAGCAGCGCGCCGACCCGGTCGTGGGCGATGTAGACCGCGAGCGAGGTGACGTCGTCGCCGGTCGACGGCGGGGGTGGCCCGGGACGGGACACCAGCGCGAATCGGGTCACCGCGTCCGGGTGATCGGCGATCTTGTCGGCGAGTGTCGCGAGCCGGTGCCGGGCCGCCCCGATCGGCGCGCAGATGGCCGCGTCGTACTCGCCGGCACCGGCGCCCGCCGCGGCGGCACCGTTGGAGAGCACGTCGACCACCACGGCGTCGGGCAGATGATCGCGCAGCCAGCCCCGGCACTGGGTGGAGGCCTGCGGATGGGCCGCCACGGTGTGGATCGAGGTCAGCGGAGTGTCGGGCCGCGCGCCGAGCACGAACTCCACCGGCAGGATCACCTCTCGGGTGATCACCAACGGCGCGCCCTCGGCCATCTCGTCCAGGGTGACGCCCACCGCGCCGCCGATCGAGTTTTCCAGCGGCACCAGTGCCGCGTCGGAGTCGCCGGTCCGGACGCTGTCCAGCGCCTCCCCGACGCTGCGGGCAGGGGTACGGGTGCCGCGCTCGGCGGCGGGGAGTGTGCGCAGGGCCTGCTCGGCGAAGGTGCCCTCCGGCCCGAGGTAGACGAAGCGTGTCGGCGGTGTTCCCGGCATGTCGGTCAGCCTACGCACTCGGCCGGACGGCTGGACCGGCGTCGCAGGCGAGGGCGCGGATTCCGGCCGGGCCGGTGGCGCGTACCTCGATGGTGCAGACGTCGGTGCCGGCGGTGACGAGGGTCGGCGCGGTCCCCTGGCCGCGGGTGACCACCTGGAGTTCCTCGTGCCCGGTCACCTCCAGAACGGTGTACTGCCACTCGCCGGCGCAGAGCGGCCCGGTGCGGACCTGGACCCGGACGTTGGCCGGGAGCACTCCGGCCCGGCCCCGCAGCAGTTGCACCACCCGCTGACCGGTCGGGCCGTTTCGGCAGGCCGTCGCGACCAGACCGGCGTCCGGAGTGGGCGTGACCGTGCCGGGTGGCGGCGCGCTGGCCGGCGGGCCGGTGGGTGGGGTGCTCGGGCCGGATGTCGTCGGAGCTGCGGTGCGGGTGGGCGCGGCCGTCGGCTCGGACAACTCGGGTGGGGCGCCACAGCCGGCGAGCACCGCGACGGCGAGCACCGCGAGCGCGACCGGTCGGACCTGGACCGTGGGTCGCGCGAGGGCGTGATCGGACGCCCGGTCACGTGGTGCCGGTGGGAGGTGGGACGTCGCCCGTGGTTGGGGAGACGAGGGGCGGGGCGGGGCGAACGGCACGGGCCGATCCTCGGGACATCGGAGAATTCGTCGCGGCCGGGGTGGCCGAGCCTCATCGTAGGGTCAGCGACTGATCGGGTGAAGGTCAGCCGGTGACGCGGTGCCCCGCGCGCTGGAGGGCGGCCGTGCCCTCGGTCAGCCGGACGGTCGGCACCAGCAGATAGTCGGTGTCGAAGGTGGAGAAGGTGAGCACGCTGACCCGTGCCTCGGCGAGCGGGTCGACGAGCGCGGCCAGGCTGCCGGTGCTCGCCAACTGCACCGGGGCGGTCACCCGTAGGCAGCGCCAGACGGTTTCCACCGCGGCTTGCGCCGGCACCCGATCTGCTGGGCAGATCACCGAGATCCCGTCGCAGGTCCAGCTCACCGTGACCACGTCGGTGCCGTTCAGCCCGCTCGACAACGCGTACGGCAGGGCGGTGCCGGCGGTCAGCCGGCACACCGCGTACTCCCCTGGCAGCACGGCGATATCGAGCATGAGGGCACCTTACGGCCTACTCGCGCGCGGCTGGGCCAGCAACGCCGTGTGCGGCTTTGTCGCTGGTCAGACCTCGGAGAAGAAGGTGAGCGAGCCGGCCACGGCCCCGTCGGTGAGCACCGGGGTGGAGATCGCGTCGACTGTCGCGTCGGAGCTGTTCGCGGAGGCGGCCTGCACCCGGAGTAACCCGCGGGCGAGTCGACCGGAGGAGAGCGCCAGCAGGGGCGGGATCTTGTCGATTTCGGCCTCGGTCAGCTCGCCCCGGTTGGCGGTGAAGTCGAGAAGGCGCAGCCCGCCGTTGAGCAGCGGTCGACCGATCAGGCCGTCCGGCTCGCCCAGGCAGAGCAGCTCACAGCCGGCGGTGGAGATCGCCACCACCAGGGTGTCGGCGTCGATCAGCAGGCACGGCTCGTCGGCCCGGGAGACCGTCGAGGACCACTGGCCGACGTTGCCGGACTCCGGCTCTGGCAAGGCCCGCGCCGCCGGCACGAACGCTTCTGAGAGCGAAAGTTCGACGTGGGCCACCGCGCCTCCTATGTGCACCGATCGACTGTCCACGCTAGCGGGTCGCCGACGGAATCACCGAGCGCACCGGGTCACCGAGCCGCGCAGCGTGAACCGGGCGGTCGGTGACGGCGCGGAAACCGGTGAGGTCGAAGGGGGGCCGGAGCCGCGTGGCGTCGTCGGTGACGTTACCGGCGGTGGGCCGGCTTGTCAGCGGCCGTTCGGCCCTCGTCGTACCACCGGTAGTCGGCTGGTGGACGGTACGTGCCGTTCAGCCAGGTGCCGGGGTGCTGTGCGACCCGGGAGAGCTTTTCGGCGGTGGCCGGGCTGATCCGGCTGCCACCGGCCACGAGGAGCCGGTCCAGCTCTCGGTGGGTGGCCATCAGACAGTCCTTCGGAAGGCCGTAGACACTGATCACGCCGGAGCCGACGAAGGTCAGCACCGGCGTGACCGGGACGGGCAGCCCCACCGCGTCGGAGAGAGCCTTGCTGGCCCGCTTGGCGTCCCGGCGGGACTCCGCCACGTAGGGCGGACGCTTGCCGTTGATCTGCACGACGTCCCCGGCGACGAGCACCCTGGCCCGGCCGTGGTCGGCGATGGTCACGGCGAACAGGCCGCTCGGCCCGATGGCGAGGAACCCGGCGCGCTCGTCCTGACCGCGGTCGAGGACGTCGGTGACGTCGGTGCGCGGCCACTCGATGACGTGCCAGGCAGGCCCGAGGTGGTCGAGTTGACCCAGTGCCCGCGCTCCGGCCGCCTCCAGGCGGCGCGCACCCCGCTCGGCACGACGGCGGCGAGCCCATTCGAGCGGTGTCGGACGGACCGGTTCGAGAACCCCGGGCGACTCGACGCGGGGGTGTGGCACCGCGACGGGCGGCAGTGCCCGAGCGGACGGTACGGCTCGTCGTGCGGGAAAGACAGTCATCGCGACCTCCGGCAAAAGGTCCCTCGAAGTTATGTCCTCACTACCCTACGTCGCCACTACCGGTGTTCGGCAAGCCGGAGCGCCGGAGTGACTACGGATGAATGCCATATTCATCCACAGTTCTTTTCTCGGATGCCGCCAAACCCTGCCCTACGCTGCGGGAGTGACCCACTACGTCGACAGTGAAGTCGGCCGGCTCGGCACTGTACTGCTGCACCGGCCCGGCCCCGAACTGGCCCGGCTCACCCCACGCAACAACGACTCGCTCCTGTTCGACGCGATCCCCTGGGTCGGACGAGCCCAGGAGGAGCACGACGCGTTCGCCGCCGCCCTGCGCGACCGTGGAGTCGAGGTGCTCTACCTGGCCACCCTGCTGACCGAGACGCTTGCCGTCGCGGACGCCCGGGCCGAGCTCACCGAGCAGGTGCTGCGCTCCCGGCGGCTCGGCGACACCCTGCGGGCCCGCGTCGCGGACCACCTCGCCTACCTCGACCCGGCCGCCCTGGCCGACGTGCTCACCGCCGGGCTGGCCCACGAGGAGCTGCGGATCAGCTCGGAGCGGCCGGGCGGGCTGGTCTACACACTGATGGACCGGCACGACTTCGTCATCGACCCGTTGCCCAACCTGTTGTTCACCCGCGACTCGTCGCTGTGGATCGGCGACCGGGTCGGTGTCACCAGCCTGGCCATGCCGGCCCGCAGCCGCGAGACCACCCTGACCGACGCCATCTACCGCCACCATCCACGCTTCGCTGGCACCGAGTTCGTCTACCGCCCGAACCTGGAGCACCTGGAGGGCGGGGACGTGCTGCTGCTCGCGCCCGGCGTGCTGGCGGTCGGGGTGGGTGAGCGGACCACACCGGCCGGTGCCGAACGACTCGGCCGGCAGGTCTTCGCCGCCGGCCTGGCGCACACCATGCTGGTGGTGCCGATCGCCCAGAAGCGCGCCACCATGCACCTCGACACGGTCTGCACGATGGTCGACGTGGACGCCGTACTGATGTATCCCAACATCGCGAGCACGCTGTCCGCGTACACGGTGATCGCCGGCGCGGACGGCGAGGACCCGCGGGTGGACGGTCCCGCGCCCTTCCTGCGGGCGGCCGCCGACGCGATGGACCTCGACCTGCTGCGGGTCATCGACACCGGGCTGGACCCGGTGACCGCGGAACGCGAACAGTGGGACGACGGCAACAACACCCTCGCGTTGGCGCCCCGGCTCTGCGTCGGTTACGAGCGCAACACCGAGACCAACGCCCAGTTGGAGCGCGCCGGCATCGAGGTGATCCCGATCGCCGGCTCCGAGTTGGGCTCCGGCCGGGGCGGGCCGCGCTGCATGTCCTGCCCGATCACCCGCGACCCCTTGTGAGTTTGGGCGCCGTCTCCGGGAAAAGGCGCCCAAACACGGCTCAGCGCAGGGTGAGTTGCCGGCCGAGCAGACCCTGGCGGGAGCGCCGGCCGGCGGCGTCGAGCGGGTCGGCGGCGGTCAGCGCCTCGGCGTACCGCTTGGCGAACTGCGCCACCGGCTCCTCCCAGTCGGCCGCCGGAGTGGCCTCCGGCAGGTCCCAGACCGGCACCAGCCGACCGTGCGCGCGAAACATGCCGGCGAACTTGGTCTGCTCGCCGAGCGTCAGCGAGCCGGCCGCACCGAGGCGGGCCAGAGCGTCCAGGGCGGCGTCCTCGTCGTCCGGCAGCACCCAACGCACGTGTGCCTTCTCCGGGACCCGACACCAGTAAGCGGCCTTCGCCGCGGTCAGCCGCACCGTCGGGTAGATGGCCGCGTTCGCCCGTTCCAGTGACGCCTGGACGGTCGGGTCATCCGCGGCGCCGGGGTCGAGCCAGAACTCGAAGCCCTCGTGCATGGTGATGTCCAGTGGCCCGTCCACGAGGATGTCCTGCAGACGGGGTCCAGGGCCGGGCAGCGGCGGCACGGCCACCTGGCCACCCGGTTCGGTCCGCAGCGCGCAGAGCAGCGCCTCGGCCAGATCCCGGGAGACGTCACCGGACTGCTGGTGGCGTTGCAGACCGATGAGCACCCGACCGTCCGGCTTGGTGATCGCCGGAGCGGCCATCGGCAGCACCGTGGCGAGCGTCGCCGACCGGTCGCCGAACTCCTCGACCAGGGCGGGTGCCAGCCGCAGCGGCGCGGAGGCGGCGGGCACCAACTCGCGCAGCGCGATCCATTCGGCCTCGTCGACCAGCCCGTCGAACGGACGCGGCACGAAGACGTCCCGTACCTTGTCGCGGCGGGGGGCGGTGTCGGTGGTGGTGCGCTGGCTCTTTCGACGCTTACTCACGGCGTCACAGCCTAGAGCCCCGGCCGGCCCACCGTGGGCCGGACCCGCCCGAGCCCGGCTCAGCCCGCCGGCACCAGGTCGGATCGGGGTGCCGGCGACGGCGCGAACTCCGCCCAGACGCGCTGGCCCATGCCGTCCTGCTCGACACCCCAGCGGGTGGCCAGACCGGCCACGATGTGCAGCCCCCGCCCGTCCGCCGCGTCCTCGCTGGCCGTCCGGATTTGCGGCGCGGTGTTCGCGCCGCCGTCGGTGACTCCGAGCTGGATCAGTGGACCCTGGGTCGAGGGTCGCAACCGCCAGGCCACGCGGACCACTCCGCCGGGCAGGGGCCTGGCGTGCCGAACCGCGTTGCCCACCAGCTCCGCGAGCACCGCGATCAGGTCCGCGAGGAGCATCGGGGGTACGACGCCCGCCAGCTCACCGGCCAGCCGGTGCCGGGCCAGCCGTGCCCCGGCCGGGTGGTGCGGAACCACCACGCACCACGCCTGATCCCTCGCTGCCACCGTCGCCTCCACGTCGCGCCACCTGGGTCAACCGCGCGGTAGCCGCACCTCTGCGACCGTACCGCCGTCGGTCCTCGGACGTAGGGATACCCATCCATTCTGTTGTTCAACGATCCGGCGGACGAGATAGAGGCCGAGCCCGGCCCCCGGGTAGCCGCGCCGGTCGCCGGACTCGCCCTGCCAGAACCTGTCGAACGCCCGCTCCACGTGCTCCGGTCGGATGCCGATGCCCCGGTCGCTGACCCGGAACGCCACCAGTTGACCGTCCACCGCGGCGGCGATCTCGATCGGCGACTCCGGTGGGGAGTACTTGCCGGCGTTGGTCGTCAGCTCGGTCAGCACGGTGGCCAGGCTGGGCCGGTGGCCGAGCGCCTTGGGCAGGTCGGCCGGGAGGCGGAGCACCAACCGGCGACGCAGGTCCGTCGGCAGGTCCAGGACGGCGGAGCGCAGCGCTTCGCCGAGGTCGAACGGGGTGGGCGGATCGTCACCCGGCCCGGCCTCGGCCGCCGAGCTGAGGAGACGGTCGACCAACCGGGCCAGCTCGTTGGCGCGTTGCCCGATCACCCGGGCCGCCTGCCGTCGGTCGACCTCGGTCAGCGAGTCCCAGTGGTCGGTGAGGGTGTCCGCGTACCCCTTGATCACGGTGACCGGCGTACGGAGTTCGTGGCTGGTCACCGCGACGAACAGCTCCCGGTCATGGTCGCGGCGCTGCTGGTCGGTGATGTCGCGGAAGGTGACCACCCGCAGCGCGCCGGGACCGGGCAACTCGCCGGAGGTGATCCGCAGCCAGCGGCCGTCCGGCATCCGGTGGTCCCGGACCTGACCGGAGGGCGGCAGCGGAAACGGCAGTGGACGGCTCAGCGACTGCTCTACCGGGCGGCCGGTGACCTGGGCGGCGGCCGGGTTCCAGAGTCGGACGTACCCGTCCCGGTCGACCACGGCCAGCCCGTCGGCGAGGGCCGCCACCACCGGCCCGTCCCCGTGCACCGGCAGGCCGCTCTGGTCGCCGTACATGTGGGCGACGCAGGACGCGAGGTAGGCGACCACCCCCTGCCGCTCGGCGTCCGGCTCGTCGTCGCCGAGGTAGAGCGCGTGCAGGCTGCCGACGGTGTGGCCGCCGATCTCGGCCCGCGAGACCACCATCCAGCGCAGGTCGCTGCCGGCCAGCTCCCCGGCCAACTTGCCGTTCAGGCGGTCCACCAGCACGTTGCGGATGCGTGGCCCGTTGAGCAGGCAGACCGTGTCCGGGTCGTCGAGCGCCAGTGGACGGCCGAGCGCCCAGGCCGCCGCGCCGGTCGCGGCGATCACCCGACCACCTGTCGGACGGAACTCGACGAAGGCCATCCCGGTCGCACCGAGGGCTGGCTGGGCCACCCGGAGCAGTTGGGTGAGGACCGGAAGGCCCGCCTCCCCGGAGTTGATCATCTCGATGATGACTGTGTGACCGGTGAGGAGAGCGGGGAAATCGATACGCTCCGGCATGTGCCGAGTCTGCCCCGCCGACCGGGATTTGGCACCTCTGCCAGGTCAGCGGTTCAGCCGGGCGAGGGCGTACCCCGGCCGGTCGGTGATGATCCCGTCCGCGCCGGCCGCCAGCACCAACTCGAGGTCGGTCGGCTCGTTGACCGTCCAGACGTACACCTGGTTGCCGGCCGTGCGGAGTGCCGGCAGCAGTTGCGGGCGGGCCCGGACCAGGCCGATGCCCGGCCCGGCGATCCGGGTGCCGAACGGCAGCCGACCCAACCGCGGCCAGCGTGGCAGCACCTCGAGCAGGAGCACCGTGGGCAGCTTCGGAGCGAGTTCGTGCACCCGGCGGACCGCCAGCGGCGAGAACGACATGACGGTGACCTGCACCGGGTCGTCCGGTGCCGGGTCGGCCAGCCCGTACCGGCGCAGCAGGGTGATCAGTCGCCGTTCCACGTTCGAGCCGTAGCGGGACGGGTGCTTCGTCTCCACCAGCAACCGGACCGGCCGCCCGGCGGCGAGCACCGCGTCCAGCAGCCGGGTCAGGGTCAGCAGGCGGGTGTGCGAGTCGTCCGGCGGTACGTCCCCGTCCGGCGCGCTGCCCGGATGCCACGAGCCGAAGTCCAGCGCCTCCAGCTCGGCGAGGGTACGCGCGCTGACCAGACCGCGACCGTTGCTGGTGCGGTCGAGCCGTCGGTCGTGCACGCAGACCAGGTGCCCGTCCCGGGTCAGCCGGACGTCGCACTCCAGGCCGTCGGCGCCCTCGTCGAGAGCCCGCAGGTACGCGGCCAGGGTGTGCTCGGGCAGGTCGTACGAGGCGCCGCGGTGCGCGAAGACAAGTGGACCACCCATCGCGGCCGCCTCAGATGACCTGGCCGGGCTGCCCGTTCGCGTCGACCACCGGGCGGCCGACGGCAGCCCACTGGCGCATCCCGCCGTCGGCGTTGCGCACCCGCTCCCAGCCGTTGTTGGCCAGGTAGGCGACGACCTGGGCGGAACGCCCCCCGGAGCGGCAGATGACCGCCACCTCCCGGTCGGTGGGCACCTCGGCCAGTCGGGCCGGCAGCTCCATCATCGGCAGGTGGTGGGCGGTGGGCGCATGGCCGGCCGCCCATTCGTCGGTCTCCCGCACATCCAGCAGGTAGGTGTCGTCGGCGATCTCGGTCACGGGCACGGTGGGAACCTGGGGTCCGAACACAGGAAGCAACACTAGATCCTCGTCGACCGGTTCCGCACCGACCTGGCCGTCGCCACTGTCACAACCGGGTCACCCAGCGCGGGTTGGCCTGTGCCCAGGACGGCATCTGGCGGCCGCGAACCGCCTCGAACAGCCCGTTGCCCCCGTTGTCCAGCACCACGTACGAGACCTCGTCGATGGTTTGTGGGGACGACGGCACCTGGACGCCGCGCATCCCGTCGGGCGGCAGCGCGCGGAGCGCGAGGAGCAGATCCGCGAGGGGTACGCCGTTCGTGTCGACGGTCAACGAGCCACCCACCGCCCGGAGCACCTGGTCCAACTTGACCGGGTTGCTCCGCAGATCGGCCCTGCCGGCGCTGTCCAGCATCGCGCGGAGCAGTTGCTGCTGGTGGTGCTGCCGGTCGTAGTCGCCCCCGGGCAGGTCGTAGCGCTGCCGGACGTAGTCCAGGGCCTGCGCTCCGTCCATCTCTTGGCAGCCCACCGGGAAGACGCGGTTGGTGTGGATGGACCGGACCTCGGTGTCCACGCACATCTGCACCCCGCCGAGGAGGTCGATGACCTTCCGGAAGCCGGAGAAGTCGATGAGCGCGGCACCGTCGAACCGGATTCCGGTGAGCCGGTTGAGGGTGGCAGAGAGCAGTTGGGCGCCGGCCTGCCCGCCACCGCCGTGCTCGTACGCCGCATTGATCTTGTCCTGACCACCACCGAAGCCGTTCGCGGGCGGGATGGCGACCAGCAGGTCACGCGGGACGGAGACCAGGTACGCCTCCCGCTGGCCGGCCGGCACGTGCACGATGAGGATGGTGTCGGAGCGTTGGTCCGGTCCGCTGCCGCCGGGGCGGCGGTCGGAGCCGACCAGAAGATAGTTGAGCGGCCCGTCCAGGTCGGTGCGGTCGGTGCGGGCGTCGGGGTCGAGCAACTGTTCCTTGGTCACCGTGCGGTCGTACCGGTTGGTGAGCGTCTTGAGCCCGACCACGGCGAGCCCGGCCAGCAGGACGAGGGCCAGGCCGATGCCCAGCATGATCCGCGACCCGCGGGCGCGGCGTACTCGGCTGGGCGGGGCCGCTCCGGCCCGGCCCGCCACGTTCCGTCCCCACCTGGACGTGACCGCCTCCCCGCAGCCGATACGTGAAACCTGCTCACGTCAGGCTACGGGCGGTGAACGGGCGGTCGCCGGCTTTCCGGACTTCCGGCCAGCGTCCCTCACTTGCGGGTGGAGATCACCTCGGGGTGGTTGAAGACGAATTCGGCGAGCTTGTCCTGCTTGACCGCCCGGAACATTTCCTTCGTCACGTCGTTCAACGCCTCGGTGCCGTTGCCGGAGCCGTTGTAGGTGCCGTTGTTGGTCTTGAGCATGGTCAGCTCGTTCGCGGTCACCCCGCGCATGGTGAAGATGAAGTTCTCGATCGACGCGCCACCGGTGTCCAGCACGAACGCCTTGCCGGCCGCCTTGATCAGCTGCTGGAGCTTGGTCGGGTTGGTCAACATCCCGCCGTCGGTGGCCTTCTTTGCCATCGCCTTGATCAGTTGCTGCTGGTTCTGCTGCCGGTCGTAGTCGCCGCCGGGCAACCCGTAGCGCTGCCGGGAGTAGTCCAGCGCCGCCCAGCCCTCCATCTGCTGGCAGCCCTTCTTGTGCACCACCACGGTGCGGGGCTTGCCGGTCTTCTTGGCGTCGGCGTTCCACATCGGCTTGCCGTCGACGATCGACATGTGCTTCGACTTGACCTCGTGACTCACGCAGATCCGCACGGTGCCGAGGGTGTCGATGACGTTCTTGAAGCCGCCGAAGTTGATGATCGCCGCCCCGTCGAAGCTGATGCCGGTGAGACCCTTGATCGTCTGGGCCATCAACTGGGCGCCGCCCTCCCAGCCGCCGCCGTTGCGGGCGCCGGCCTCGAACGCGGCATTGATCTTCTCGGTGCCGCCGGCGTAACGACTCTTCGGGAACGCCGGAATCTGCGCCTCGGTGTCCCGCGGGATGGAGATCAGGTACGCCTGATCGTGCGTGGCCGGGATGTGCAGGATGATGATGCTGTCCGAGCGGACGTTGTCGGCGGCCCAGCGCTCCCGGGCGTCCACACCGAGGAGCAGCATGTCGATCGGGCCGTCCAGGCTGGCCCCGCCCTCGGCGTCGGACTTGCTCGCGTCACCGAGCAGGTTGCGTTGCGCGATGTCGCCGGTGGCCTGGCCGATCAGCACCTTGCCGCCGACGATGCCCACGCCGCTGCTGAGCATCAGCACCGCCCCGAACACCACGGTCAACCGGGCCCACAGCGGGTCCTTGCGCTTAGTCCGCTTCCTCGCCGACCCTCCGCCACCCACCCGGCCACCGTCGCCGCTGCCGGGCGGGCGACCGCCCGGCCCACCACGTGAGGGGAGTGTCTGCGCCGGTATGGCCGCAGAGACACGGCCGCTGGGGGCGGCGGACCCGGGGGTAGGAGGGCGGCGACTGGCCTGAACCGGCATTCGTGCTCCAGCTCGTGATCAGGAGGGGGCGGCACCACTGTACGTACATCAAATCGTCTTGGCGAGTTCATCCTGGATCAATCCCGACGCCGATTCACAGGAATCAGGCCGATCGGCGCGTCTCGATGACCCGACCGGTGGGTGACCGTCGGCCCGGCGTACCACCGGCCGACCGGGTGCGGTCAGCCGCCGTCCTTGCCCTTCGGCGGGTTGGCCTTGACCCACTCCGCCATCGTGTCCGCAGTCATGGCCCGGTACATCGCGAGTGCCCTCTCCCGGTCCGAGACCACCACCGACTCGCCGTTGATCGTGTCGCTGCCCGAGTTCGGGCTGGTCACAAAGGTGAGGTTCTGGCCGCGCAGGTTGCGGAACTGCAACGCCATATCAGTAACCGAGAAATCCTGGTCGACGGTTACGGCCGCGGTCACCGACTTGAGGAAGTTGTTGAGCTTCCCCGGGTTCGCCAGCGTGCCGGTGCTCGCCGCCTTGTCCATCAGCGCGCGGAGGAACTCCTGCTGGTGCCGCATCCGGGCGAAGTCCCCGTCCGGGAACTGCTTGCGCTGGCGGATCCAGTCCAGCGCCTCCGCGCCGTCCATGTGGTTGGTGCCCTTGGTGAACGTCCGGTACGGCTTGTGGATCGAGGTGATGGTCCGCTCCACCTTCAGGTCCACCCCGCCCAGGGCGTCGGTGACCTCCTTGAACCCGCCGAAGTCGATCGCCATCACGTGGTCGATCCGGACGTCGGTGAAGCACTCCACCGTGCGAACCGCCAGCGGCAGCCCGCCGAACGCGAACGCGGCGTTGATCTTCGCGCGCTGCCCGGAGTCGCAGGCCGCACCGGCGCTCTCCGGAATCGGCACGTAGAGGTCACGCGGGATGGAGACCAGGTACGCCTCCTGGTGGTCGGCCGGGATGTGCATCACGATGACCGTGTCGGCGCGCCACTGGCTCTTGCTGTCGACAGGCGCGTCCGGGTCCCGTGAGTCGCTGCCGACCAGCAGGATGTTCAGCGCGCCATCCACCGTCTTGGCCGGACGGCCGCCGGTGATCTCCGCGAACGGGTCGGTGCGGGCCAGGTCGTTGTCGAGGTTGCGGGCGTACAACCAGGCGCCCACGCTGCCGAGCAGCGCCAGCACCAGCACCGCGACCCCGGACACGAGGGCGATCCGACCCCAGCGGGGACGCGGCCCACGCCGCCCCGAACCGCCGGGGCCGCCCGGCCCGCCGGGTCCCCGTGGCCCCACCGGGCCGCCGGGCTTGGGCTGCTCCTCGTCGTACGGCGGGTAGAAGCGCGCCTCGGTCGGACGGGCGCGCCCGGAGGCGCCCCGGTCGGGGCCGGGGACCGACGCGCGCCCAGCGCTGCGGTGCAGGTGCGGGTGCGGGTGCGGAACGCCGGCTGACGAGGTCGCAGACATGTCACTCAGGGTACGTAGCGCAAGCCACCGCCGCCTTCAGCCGACACTCAGAGACCACTGGCGTCGACGATCTGGTTATCCCAGCCGCTCCCGGAAGTACGCAATGGTGCGTCGCAGGCCATCTTCGGGCGCCACCGTCGGCTCGTAGCCGAGCAGCTCGCGGGCGAGCGTGAGATCGGGCCGACGCATCTCCGGGTCGTCGGAGCTGCGAGTGACGTAGGTCACCGACGAGGTGCTGTCGGAGAGCGACACGATCAACTCGGCGAGTTGTCGCATGGACAACTCGTGCTCGGTGCCGCAGTTGACCGGGCCGGTCTCGGTCGAGTCGAGCAGCAGCAGGATGCCCCGCACCAGGTCCTCGACGAAGCAGATGGACCGGGTCTGGTTGCCGGTGCCGTGCACGGTGATCGGCTCGCCGCGCAGCGCCTGCGAGATGAAGGTGGGGATGGCGCGGCCGTCGTCCGGTCGCATCCGGGGGCCGTACGTGTTGAAGATCCGGACGATGGCCGCGTCGAGTCCGCGGTAGCGGTGGTACGCCATTGTCGCGGCCTCGGAGAAGCGCTTCGCCTCGTCGTAGACGCTGCGGACGCCGATCGGGTTGACGTTGCCCCAGTAGGTCTCGCGCTGCGGGTGCTCCTTCGGGTCCCCGTACGCCTCGGAGGTGGAGGCCATCAGGAACCGGGCACCGTCGGCGACCCCGCGCTCCAGCAGGTGCAGGGTGCCCACCGAGCCGACGCGGAGGATCTCCACCGGCAGTAGGGCGAAGTCGGTGGGGCTGGCCGGCGAGGCCATGTGCAGGATCGCGTCGAACCGCTCGGCCAGGGCCGGGTGGTGGGTCGGCAGACCCTCGGAGATGTCCGCTTCGACGAGCGTGAAGGTCGGCCGGTCCAGCAGGTGAGCGACGTTTTCCTTGGAGCCGGTCACGAAGTTGTCGAGCGCCACCACCGTGCAGCCACGGGCGATGAGGGCATCCACCAGGTGCGATGGGACGAAACCGGCGCCGCCGGTGACGAGAACGCGATGACCGGAACCGAAGCGCTCAGCAACCTTCATGCTGGTCAGCCTACCGACCCCCGATTACGGCGGGAGGCCCCCTGCCGACGCGTGGCGTCAACGGGGGGCCTCCCGGTGCGTGGCTCAGTGGGCGCCTGCGCCGGTGAGGGCGCGCACCTCCAGCTCCGCGTACTTGTCCTCGTCGTGCTCCTTGGAGATGACCGTGCCGATCCACCCGCACAGGAAACCGAACGGAATGGAGAGGATGCCCGGGTTGGACAGTGGGAACCACTGCCAGTCGTGATCCGGGAACATCGAGGTCGCCGCGCCGGAGACCACTGGCGAGAAGAACACCAGCAGGACGGCCGAGAGCAGGCCGCCGTAGATCGCCCACACCGCGCCGGAGGTGTTGAACCGCCGCCAGAAGAGGCTGTAGAGGATCGCCGGCAGGTTGCCCGAGGCGGCGACCGCGAAGGCCAACGCCACCAGGAACGCCACGTTGAGGTTCTGCGCGTAGATGGACAGAAGGATCGACACCGCGCCGATGACCAGAGCGGAGATTCGTGCGACCTTCACCTCCTGCCGTTCCGACGCCTCACCCTTCTTCATGACGTTCGCGTAGAAGTCGTGCGCGAGGCTGGACGAGGAGGCCAGGGTCAACCCGGCCACCACCGCCAGGATGGTGGCGAAGGCGACCGCCGCGATGATCGCCAGCAGGGCCGCCCCACCGAGGTCTCCGCCGAAGAAGTCGATGCCGAGCGCCTCGGCCAACTGTGGCGCGGCGGTGTTGCCGGCCTTGTCCTGCGCGGTGATCGCCTTGCTGCCGACCAGCGCCGCCGCACCGAAGCCGAGGGCCAGGGTGAGCAGGTAGAAGGTGCCGATGATGCCGATCGCCCAGAGCACGCTCTTGCGGGCCGCCTTCGCGGTCGGCACCGTGTAGAAGCGGATCAGGATGTGCGGCAGACCGGCGGTGCCGAGCACCAGGGCGATACCCAGGGACAGCAGATCGACCTTGTTGTAGAAGGTCTGCGTCGAGTTGCCGGCGACCTCGACGCCGTAGCGGAGCCCGGGTTCGAGGAACGCGCTGCCCTTGCCGGATGCCGCCGCCGCCTGGCCGAGCAGCTCCGACAGGTTGAAGTTGAACTTCGCCAGCACCAGGATGGTCATCAACAGGGCGCCACCCATGAGCAGGAACGCCTTGACGATCTGCACGTAGGTGGTGCCCTTCATGCCGCCCACGGTGACGTAGATGATCATCAGCGCGCCGACCATGATGATGGTGGCCACCTTCGCGGTGGCCGCATCCATGCCGAGGAAGGTCGTTCCCGGTCGGATGCCGAGCAGCAGCGCGACAAGCGCACCCGCGCCCACCATCTGGGCGAGCAGGTAGAAGATCGATACCGTGATGGTGGAGACCGCCGCCGCCGTACGCACCGGACGCTGCCGCATCCGGAAGGCCAGCACGTCGGCCATCGTGTACCGGCCGGAGTTGCGCAACAGTTCCGCGACCAGCAGCAGGGCCACCAGCCAGGCGACCAGGAAGCCGATCGAGTAGAGGAAGCCGTCGTAGCCATAGAGCGCGATGATGCCGGCGATGCCGAGGAACGACGCGGCCGACATGTAGTCGCCGCCGATCGCCATGCCGTTCTGGAAGGCGGAGAAGGACCGGCCGCCGGCGTAGAAGTCGGTTGCCGTCTTGGTCTGCCGGCTGGCCCAGATGGTGATGCCCAGGGTCACCGCCACGAAGACCAGGAAGAGTGTGATGGTCAGGTTGCGGGCGGTGTGGTTGCCCGCCTCAGCCGCGAGGAACGTCTCAACCGCGTGGACCGTCTTCACGGGTCACCTCCCCCATCTCTGCACGGATCCGGTCGGCGATGGGGTCGATCTTCCGGTCCGCGTACCGGGAGTAGAGCCAGGCGATCAGGAACGTGGAGACGAACTGGAGCAGGCCGAAGACCAGCGCGACGTTGATGTTGCTGCCGAACAGCTTCGTGCCCATGAAGTCCCGGGCGTACGCGGAGAGAATGACGTAGAGCGCATACCACAGGAAGAAAGCGACGGTCATCGGGAAGACGAAGCCGCGCAGCGCACGCCGCAGCCCGGCGAACTCGTCCGACCGTTGTACGGCCAGGTACTTGTCCGACTGGGAAGCGGCCGGAGCGGGTGTGTCCGTGGACATCTGTGGATCACCACCTTCACAGGCGTCAGAGGAGTTTCGCGCACCGTAAAGAGCGCGCTCCCCGACAGGGAAGGCCGAGATCGACACCGGTAGACGAATGCGCCGAGCGGTTGATTGCGTGCGCCAGGTGACTCAGATCACCACGGTGACCGGTCGGTCGGGTTGAGCGTCCGTTCAGGCCGGCAGGTCGTGATACCGACCGCGGTAGTGCAGCAGCGGAGACGCCTCCCCGGTCAGCTCGACCGTCTCGATGGTGGCCTCCACCAGCAGGCCCCAGCCGTACTCCCGGGCGTTGTCCAGCCGGCATCCGGCCCAGCCGCCGGCGTCCCCCGGCACCGGCCCGTACGGCGTGTCGATCCATTCACCGCTGGCGAACAGCCCGCCCGGAGCAGGGAAGAGGCCGGCGAACCGGTCCGCGAGCTGCCGGTGCGGCGGGCCGAGCGGCGTGACCGCGAACCGCCCCGCCTCCTCCGCCGCCGCCCAGAGGTCGGACTCCGGGTCGATCAGCCCGAGCAGCCGGTCCGGTTCCCCCTCGGCGACAAGCGTGGACGACACCGTCAGTCCGGCCGGGCCGGGCGCCGTCCAGAGCGTCACCGGCGCGGCGAGGCGACCGCGCAGTCGGCGGACCGGCGACCGCTGCCCGCTCGGCACCGCGAACGGGTCGGTGGAATGGATCTCGGCACCCGGTTCTTGATTCACGTGAAACATTGTGCCGCCCCGACCCCGTGCCCAGCCCAGGAAGCGCTCGTGCAGGTCGGTGGGTCGGCCGCCGATCCGGGCGAGTTGATCACCCGCCTCCGTCATCAGGGCGCCCAGGTAGATCAGCAGCGCCACGCGGTCGTGCCGGTACTCGGCGAGCAGCGTCAGCCGCGCCGGCTGGCACGGCCAGAGCGCGCCGCAGCCGCGACACCGCCAGAGCGGGCGCATCGGCAGGTGCGGTCGGCTCATCTCAGCCCGCCCTCAACGGCCGCCGTTCGCCCGCCACGTCCGCGCCGGCAGCAGGCCGTGCGGCCCGGCCTGGTCGCGACGAGGCCCTCGTCGGCCCGTTCGCCCACGCGGGTGGTCGATCCGGCGGGCCAGCCGAGCGCCCTGATCCGATCGCGCCGGACACGGCCGCCGCCACCGTCCTTCTCCGGTACGACCACCGCGTCCCGATTCCGCTGCGGATGAACCCGGACATGGCCGATCTCCTCCCAGTCGACGAGGGCCGCCCCGATCGGGGGGATGACCGGGGCGGCCCGAACGCAGGACCGGACGCCGGGACGTCGCCTCCACCGGCCGGGCCGCGTGCCTTCCACCCTGGACGGAGAGGCGCGGACAAGGGAGGATGCCAGGGCTTACTACACAGCGCGATCACGTACTTACCGGAGAGGTAAGGATGAACATCGAGATGTGGGTACGGGCGTTGAAGGCCGCCCGGGCCGGTGCCGACGTGTCCCAAGAAGCGCTGGCGACCCTGATCAAGTGGAGTCCCTCCACGGTGGCCGCCATCGAGACCGGTCGGCGTCGGCCGACCATGGAGTTCGCGGTCGCCGCCGACGAGGCCCTGGCCACCGGCGGCCTCCTCGCCGAACTACTCAAGGCTGCGGACCAGGAACACGGCCCATCCTGGTTCGTCCCGTGGCGTGGATACGAGCAGCGGGCGACGCGCCTACGCGCCTTCGAGGCATGCCTCGTGCCCGGCCTACTTCAGACCGAGGAGTACGCCCGTGCCGTTATCTCGGCGGGTCGACTACATCCGCCGGCTGTGATCGACGAACTTGTTGCGGTTCGCTTGGAACGCCAACTGCTGCTGTCCCGGGATGTGCCGCCGTATTGCGTTTTCCTGATAGACGAGATGGGCCTGCACCGTCCGGTGGGCGGTCCCGCCGTGCTCAATGCCCAACTCGGCCGACTACTTGAGGTGGCGGACCTGCCGTTCGCCAGATTGCACGTCATTCCACTGAGCGTCGGCGAGCACGTCGGTTTTGGTGGCGGGTTCGTGTCCGCCGATCTGCCGGACGGGGACAGGGTGCTCTACCTGGAGAATGCCGCTAGAGGACACGTCATGGACGACCCGGAAATGCTCCGATTGATTGATCGAAAATGGGATAGTCTGCTCGGCGAAGCACTCTCGGCAAGAGCCTCAATGGATCTGATCCGGAAGCTGAAGGTGACACCATGACGATGATTGAGCCACGCTGGCGCACGTCCACCCGGTCGACCGACTCCGGCGGCAACTGCGTCGAGGTGGCGGACAATCTGCCCGGCGTCGTGTTGGTTCGGGACAGCAAGAATCGCTCCGGCCCGACCCTCACCTTCGCTCCGGCCGCCTGGCGTGGCTTCGTCGCCGACACGGCCCAAGCCCTCGGTCGGCGCGTCGGTTAACGGCGTGGGGTGACCGTGGCCAGCAGCTCCGGCTGACGACGGTCCAGCACGTCACCCGCCAGGTACGCGCCCAGCAGCGCCGCCCCCAACCCGTACGCCACACCCACCGGAAGCGCCAACCAGAGCCAGGCGTCGCCGAGCAGCGCCGCGGCCACCACCATCGGCACCGCCGCGACCGCCGAGACGACCATGGCCAGCACGGTGAGCAGCCCCTTCGCGACACCAGCGCCGCTGTTCATCGCGAACGGGTTGCTCGTCTCCGGCAGCGAGTACGCCCCGAGCACCGAGATGAAGCTGTTCACCGCCAACCCGGCGCCGTAGGTGGCGACCAGGCTGCCGAATGTGAGGCCGAGCCATTGCGGCCGCCCGAGCACCACCGACAGCACCACCGCGACGAACGCCAGCATCGGCAGCACGTACAGCGAGAAGGCCACGATGCGCGCGCGCAGCTCCACCCGACCGGGCACGCCGGCCACCACGTTCGCCGCGTACGCGCTGCCGTCGAAGCCGAACTGGTTGGCCAGGGTGACCGAGGCGAGCACGCCGACGAGGAGCATGGAGATGGTGACCACGACCGGTGAGGTGTTCTCGACACCCGCCGTCAGCCCCGCGCCGTCCTCGACCGCGAAGTCCCCGCCCGTCACGTTGATCACCACGGGTACGAAGATGCCGACCACCGCGATCGTGATCAGGTTGGCCCGGCGGCGGGCATCCCGCCACCAGTAGCGGGCCTCCCTCGCGACAAGCGCGCCGAAGCGGTCCCGCCGCGCCCAACCGGCCAGTCGCGGAAACAGTTGACGGACCGCGCCGCCGGTGGCAGCGCGCTGCACCGGCGCCTTGCCGGCGCTCACCGCGCCCACCATCGCCGACTCCAGCGACCGGGACCACCAGAGCAGCAGGGCAGCGATCGCCACCACCGTGATCAGCAACTTGACCGGGGCGGCCCAGACCCGGCCCTGGGCCACGTCGATGCCGGCGGTCCACGGTGCCCCGAGCGGAGTCCAGCCGATGACCGTCGCCACCCCGTTCAGCCGGTCCCAGTCCGCGTCGCGCAGCGCCGCGAGACCGAACACCTGCAACGGCCCGAGCAGCGCGGCGGTCACCGCCAGCAGCACGGCTGCCAGGTCACGCACCCGGCGCGAACGCAGCATGGTGGCGAAGGCGCTTGTCACCGCCCGGCTCACGGCCACACAGAGCAGCAGCCCACCCGCCACCCCGAGGACAGCCACCAGGCCAGCGGACCAACCGCCCAACGCCCAGGCGGTGAGCACCAACCCGAACGACGCGACGAGAACCGCCAACACCGGCACGCTGACCAATGCGGCGGCGAGCAGGCCGGTGACCAGCGTGCGACGGGACAGCGGCAACAGCGCGAACCGGGCCGGATCCAACGTCTCGTCGACCCCGAAGAAAACCAGCGGCAGCAGCAGCCACCCGAGCACCAGCAGCCCACCGCCGGCAGCCGCGATCAGCACCGCGTACCTGCCGTCGCCGGCCAGGCCGGGCGCGGCGAAGAGAAAGAATCCGCTGACCGCGAACCAGAGCCCGATCAGGGCGCCGCCGATGAACAGCGCGATCCGCCAGCCCTGACCCCGGAAGTTGTTGCCCAGCACCCGCAGCTTGAGTCGTACGAAGTGCCGGGCCGAGACCTGCCGCACCGGCGCGGACGGCTCGGCGGCGGCGCTCACTGGGAGAGCCACGACAGCTCCTCACCGGTCGCGGTGCGACCGCCGACCACCTCGACGAAGACCTGCTCCAACGAGCGGTCCCCGCGCACCTCGGAAAGGGTGCCGACCCGCTTGATGGTGCCGCCGGCGAGGATCGCCACATGCGAGCAGAGCCGCTCCACGACCTCCATCACGTGACTGGAGAAGACCACGGTGCCGCCGCCGGCCGCGTACCTGGTGAGGATGTCCCGGATCAGCGCGGCGGAGACCGGGTCGACCGCCTCGAACGGCTCGTCCAACACCAGCAGCCGGGGACCGTGCAGCAGCGCGCAGGCCAGGCCGATCTTCTTCTTCATGCCCGCCGAGTAGTCCACCACGAGCGTCCGACCGGCATCGCCGAGCGCCAACACGTCAAGCAACTCCGCGGCCCGCTGGTCGACCACCGCCGGGTCCATCCCCCGCAACAACCCGTTGTACGCCAGCAGCTCCGCCCCGCTCAGCCGATCGAACAGGCGAACCCCGTCGGGCATGACGCCGAGCAGTCGCTTGGCGGTCAACGGGTCCTGCCAGACGTCGTGCCCGAGCACCCACGCCGAGCCGGCGTCCGGCCGCAACAGCCCGACCGCCATCGACAGGGTGGTGGTCTTGCCGGCGCCGTTGGGGCCGAGTAGGCCGTAGAAGGAGCCAGCCGGGACGTCCAGGTCGACGCCGGCCACCGCGATCGTGTCGTCGAAGCGTTTGGCCAGGCCACGCAGTGCGAGCGCGGGGTGCGCAACAGTCATGCGCTGACGTTATCCGCCGATCGCCAGTCGCGCCGTCCAGCGGCAGGCGGACCCGCCGTCATACCCGAGGGGGACCAGCGCTTTCACAGGCGGACAGTTTCGGGGGTGTGCAGGCGGAGCATGGTGGCCGCGACGTCGGCCGGTGCCCGCCGCCGGGTGGCCATCGACACCACGACCATCACGGTGAAGGCCAGCGGCACCGTCCAGGCGGCCGGCTGGGTGGTGAGCGTGCCCGGCCAGCCGGACAGCGGCGGCCCGAGCACGGTGACCAGCACCGCCCCGATCGCCGCACCACCGCCCACCACCACACCGGCGGCGGCGCCCACGTCGGTAAGCCCACGCCACCAGATGCCGAGCACAAGTAGCGGGCAGAAGCTCGACGCGGCGACCGCGAAGGCCAGCCCGACCACCTGCGACACGTCCAGTCCGGACACGTGCAGCGCCAGGAGCGTCGGCACCGCTCCGGCGAGCACCGTCGCCAACCGGAAGCCGCGCACCGAACCCTGGCCGAGCACGTCCGTCGAGATCACCCCGGCGACGCTTGTCAGCAGCCCGGACGAGGTGGAGAGGAAGGCCGCGAACGCGCCCGCCGAGACCAGCGCGGCGAGCATTCGCCCGGTTGCCCCGTCGCCGAGGGCCGCACCGGGCAGCAACACCACCACCGCGTCGGTCTGCCCGCTGACCAGTAACTGCGGCGTGTAGATCCGGCCGAGCACCCCGTACAGGGTGGGCAGCAGGTAGAAGACGCCGACCAGGGCCAGCACGACGAGCGTGGTCCGGCGGGCGGCCGCGCCGTCCGGGTTGGTGTAGAAGCGGACCAGTACGTGCGGCAGACCCATGGTGCCCAGGAACGTGGCCAGGATCAGCGAGTACGTGGCGAAAAGTCCCCGGTCGTCGTTGCCCGCGGCGCTGGGCAGCAGCCAGTCGCTGGCGGCAATGGCCACCCCGGACACGTCCGGCACCGGGTCGCCGGCCGCGAAGGTCAACTCGTCTCCGGGGCGTACCTCGCGGATGTCACCGTCGGGCAGGGTGAGGGTCGCGCGGTGCTCGACCACGACGGTGGTCGTGGTCCGGAACGTCGGCCCGTCCGGCGGCGTCACCGCCGGGCGGCCGTCGGCCTGCCACTGCAACGCCAGGAAGATCACCGGTACGGCGAGCGCGGTCAACTTGACCCAGTACTGGAACGCCTGCACGAAGGTGATCGCCCGCATCCCGCCCAGCGCCACGTTGGCGGTGACCACAGCGGCCACCAGCAGGGCACCGACCGGGTACGGGGAGCCGGCGACGGTGGCCAGGGTCAGCCCCGCGCCCTGGAGTTGCGGCACCAGGTACAGCCAACCAATGAAGATCACGAACGCGGTGGCCAGGATGCGCAGCCGACGGGACCCCAGCCGCAGCTCGCAGAAGTCGGGCAGGGTGAACGCGCCGGAGCGGCGCAGCGGCGCCGCCACGAAGAGCAGCAGGGCCAGGTAGCCGGCGGCGAAACCGACCGGATACCAGAGCACGTCCACGCCGTACTTGAGCACCAGACCGGCGATGCCGAGGAAGCTCGCCGCCGACAGGTACTCACCGCCGATGGCGGCGGCGTTCCACGTCGGGCTGATCGCCCGGGACGCCACCAGGAAGTCCGACGTGGTCCGGGCCAACCGCAGCCCGTAGAAGCCGATCCCGACGGTGACCAGGGTGACCGCGACGATGGCCGGGACCACGAAGTTGTTGCCCACTCAGCGCTCCGGCCGCTGCACCAGGTCGGTGAAGTCCTGCTCGTTGCGCTCGGCCAACCGCACGTACGCCCAGCCCACCCCGATCAGGAACGGGAACGAGGCTACCCCGAGCAGCAGCCACGGCAGGTTGACGTCGGCCACCGTGGTCCGGCCCAGCGAGGGCGCGACGGCGAACAGCAGGGGCAGCCCACCCAACCCGATGGCCACCACCAGCGAGAGCCGCAGCGCCAGCGCCAGTTGCGCCCGGACCAGCCCGCGGACCAGCGCCTCGCCGACCTGGGTCTGCTGGGCCAGCTCGGCGCGGGTCCGCTCGGCACGGGTGTCCTGCCGGCTGATCTCGGCCAGCACGATCCGGGCCCGCCGGGGCGGCGGTGCCGCACTGCCCGACCCCACGTCAGGGAGTTGCTTGGCCACCCCGGCAGTCTTGCCCGCCGCGCGCGATTGTCAAGCGGTGGTGCTCACCAGCCGCGCGCAACGAGGCAGTCCGTCACGCCGGTGGTCGTCGGGATCGTGGCAAGGTCCCGGCGTGCCCTCTCCCGGCCGAGGTTCGTCGCCCAGAGTCCGTCCCGGGGCAACTCGGCGGCGATCTGCCCCAGCGCACACGCGCGCATCGGCTCGGGCAACCGGGTCAGGGCCGGCACGGCGTCCGCCGACAGCCCGGACAGGTAGCTGACGTCCAACCGGCCGGTCTCCAGGTACCTGTCGACGTTCCGTTCGGCGATCAACCGGTCCGGGTTGACCATGGCCAACCCGAGCAGCGCCAGCACCGCCGTGCCGACCACCAACCGGGGCAGCCAGGCCGCCCGCAGCCGCACCACCGCCACCCCGACCAGGACGAAGAGCAGCCCGAGCCAGAGTTCGACTGTCGTCACGAAGAGCCGGAGGCGGGTGGCGCCGTACGCGTCGGCGTAGACCTGCATCCGGTAGAGCGCCGAGGCGACCACCACCAGGCTGAGTGCGGCGAGCGTGCCGAGCAGTACGCGGACCAGCAGTCGATCGACCCGGGTGGCCTTTGGTGCCCGGCGGGCGGCGATCGCGATGACCAGCAGGGTGAGTGCGGTGACGGTGAGCAACTGCCAGAAGCCGCCCCGGGCGTACTGGGCGTAGGTGAGCCCGGCCGTCCGCAGCACGTGCCCCGCGCCGCCGAAGAACACCGTGAGCTGGACCAGCACGAACGCGGCGAACAGGGCGTCCAGCAGCACCAGCGGCAGGGTCCACTCCAGCCGGTGGGCCGGTCGAGCCGGCCCCGGCCGCAGGCCCTCCAGGTCGGGGGGTCGGCTGACCAGGTACGCGGCACCGAGCAGGCCACCGCCGATCAGCGCCAGACGCAGCAGCCAGCCGACGACACCGTCCAGCGAGATGTCGGGCAGGAGACCCGTGACCAGGTCGGCGAAGACCGCGTCGGCGGAGGAGAAGAGCAGACCGAACAGCAGCAACAGACCAGCGGAGATCGCCAAGGTCTTCAGGACGCGCCCGAGACCGATCCCCGCCCCGGCCGGGCGGGTGTCGTGCAGTCCGCGTACCGCCCAGGGGAGGGCACGTACGGTCGCGGCCGGCGGCAGCGTCGCGGCGACCAGCATCCCGAGCGGGCTTCGCCCGCCGGTCACCGCGAGTGTCCCGGTTGCCGCGGCCGCGACCAGGCAGAGCGCGAAGAGCCAGCCGGCCGCGCGGACCGTGCCGACGGCGACCAACGCGATCGTCGCGACGGCCCAGGCGATCTGTGCCGCCCGCCCCGGTGCCCCCGTGGCACCGGGACGGGTGGCCGTCCCCGCAGTCGGCCGAGCCGGCGTGGCGGTCGCCGCCGGCGTGGCGGTCGCCGCCGGCGTGGCGGTCGGCGGTGGCGTGGCGGTCGGCGGTGGCGTGCTCCCGGTCGGCCTGGTGGCGGTCGCCGCTGGCGTGGTGCTGGGCGGCGGCGTGCTCTCAGTCGGCCGTGCCGGTCCGGTGATGGTCGGTGCCGGCGTGGCGGCGGCGGTCGGCGTCGTCGGTCCGGCCGCTGCGGCGCTGGGCGCGGCCGGAGCGGTGCCGCCCACCGCCGGGGGCGATGGCCTGGGACGCACGACCGCGGCGGTGACCAGGGCGGCGGTGCCGGCCAGCGTGGCCACCAGCCAGCCGAGGCCGGGACGCACCATCGTGAGCGTGGCCGCGCCGACGACTGCCGCCGCCGTCAACGCCGCCAGGACCAGCGGATGGACGGAGCCGGACGGCCCCGGCCAGCGCCGCGCGAGCGCCGACGGGGGTCTGGGTACGGGCGGCGCACCCGGCCACGGTTGGGGCTGACCGGCGGCCGGTGCGGCGGCCGAACCCGGTCGGACCGGCGGCGGGAGTGCCTGCGGTCCGGTCGGTCCGGTGGCCGGAAGCGGGGTGGTGCCAGGGCTGGTCATGCGACCTCTTTCCGATGTGGCCCGTCGCTCGGGATGGTGACCTGGATGCGGCAGCCGGGCCGATCGGCCCGGTGCGGTTTGACGGGGTCGAGGACAGCGATCCGACCACCGTGCAGTTCGACGACCCAGCGGGCGATGGCCAGGCCGAGCCCGGTCCCGCCGCCGGCGGACCGGTCGCCGCGCGTGAACCGTTCGAAGACCCGGGACCGTTCGCCAGGTGAAATGCCCTGGCCTTCGTCGCTGACCTCGAAGCGGAGCTGGTCGGCGTGTTCCTCGGCGCTCAGCCGCACCGTGCCCCCGGGTGGGCTGTGCCGAGCCGCGTTGTCGAGCAGGTTCGCGAACACCTGGTGCAGCCGCCACGGGTCCGCGTGGACGGTCAGCGGCGCAGGCAGCTCGCGGAGCTGGAAGCGCACGTCAAGCGCCGCTCCGGACGCGCTGGCGGTGGCGTGCTCGACCGCCTCGTCGAGGAAATCTCCCACGTCGATGCGGACCCGGCGCAGCGGTACGACCCCGGCGTCGAGGCGGGACAGGTCGAGCAGGTCGGCGACGAGGTGCCCGAGCCGCTCGGTCTGGGACAGCGCCGAGCGCAGCGCCGCCGGTTCGGCGTCGGCCACCCCGTCCACCATGTTCTCCAGCACGCCCTGCAACGCGGTGATCGGCGTCCGCAGCTCGTGCGAGACGTTGGCGATCAACTCACGTCGGCGCTGGTCCGCGGCGTGCAGATCCTCGGCCATCTTGTTGAACGCCTGGGCCAACTCGCCGACCTCGTCGCGGGAGGTGGCGCGTACGCGCCGGGTGTAGTCGCCACGGGCCATCGCACCGGCGGCCGCCGTCATCTCGCGCAGCGGCGAGGTCATCCCGTGGGCGAGCACCTGCGAGGTGACCAGCCCGATGCAGATGCTGGTGACCGCCGTGCCGGGCGGGAGCCAGCCGATGCCGTACCAGAAGTAGCCGATGGCCACCGCCCAGGAGGCGACCAGCAGTACGCCGAGCTTCATCTTGATCGAGCGGACCGGGTCCAGTGGACGCGGTAACACCCGTTCCAGCCAGTCCAGCAGCCGAGCGGTCACGCGGGCACCTCCAGGGCGTACCCGACGCCATGGACGGTCCGGATCAGGTCGGCGCCGAGCTTGCGGCGCAGTGCCTTGATGTGGCTGTCCACCGTGCGGGTGCCACTCCCGTCGGCCCATCCCCACACGTCGGCGAGCAGCCGTTCCCGGGGGAGCACCGTGCGTGGTCGCCCGGCGAGGTGGAGGAGGAGATCGAACTCCGTGGGGGTGAGGTGCACGTCGGCGCCGTTCCGGCGGACCCGCCGCTCGGCCTCGTTGATCTCGATGTCGCCGAGCCGGATCGCGGGCGGCGTCGGGGCGGCGGCCCGCTCCACCCGCCGCAGCAGAACGTGCACCCGGGCGGCCAACTCCCGCATCGAGAAGGGCTTGGTGAGGTAGTCGTCCGCGCCGACCGCGAGCCCGACCAGCAGGTCGGTCTCGTCGTCCCGGGCCGTGAGCATCAGCACCGGCACCGGCCGGTCGGCCTGGATCCGGCGGCACACCTCCAGGCCGTCGAAGCCGGGCAGCATCACGTCGAGGACGACGAGATCCGGCTGGCCGGTGCGGAACCGCTCGACGGCGCTGGGTCCGTCCGCCGCGACCTGCACCGCGAAACCCTCGGCCCGCAGACGGGCGGCGATGGAGTCGGCGATGGTTCGTTCGTCCTCGACGACCAGTATCCGGCGTTCCCTCATGGGTGACGACTGTAGGGAGCCGCCGTGGAGATCAGTGGGGTGCGTTGTGAACAACCTGTGGAGAACCGTTCACGCCTGTGGATAACCCCGCCCTCGGGCCGGCTGGCGTGGGTGAACTCCGGAGGCTCGTTGTGGACAACCGGATGAGCTGTCAGGGTGGTCCGGTAGAGAGGAGGTGTGACGGTGACGAACCCTGCCCGGCCCGGCTGGGGCGACGCCTGGACGGTGGACGACCTCCAGAGCCTCCCCGAGGACGACCAGGTCTATGAGATCTTCGACGGGAGTCTGCTCGTGTCCCCCCATGCGGACGTCTTCCACGGCGCGGTCGCCAACCGCCTTCGCCGGATCCTCGACCGGCAGGCCCCCGCCGGTGTGCTCGTCGGTCAGGACATCGGCGTCAGTGCGAAGCGCTCCTCATACTTCGTGCCTGACCTCTTCGTGGCCAGCGAGAGCGCGTTGGACAGCGGCGGTGCCGCGCTCGACCCGGCCGACATGCTCCTCGTCGTCGAGGTGATCTCACCGAGCAACGCGGGCCGAGACCTGGTGCTCAAACGTCACGAGTACGCAGCCGTCGGCATTGCGCTCTACTGGCTGGTGGAGCCCCGTAAGCAGACTCTGACGGTGCTGGCGAACGGCGCGGGTGGTTACCGCGAGCAGGCCGTTCTCCCGGTCGGCGAGGTCTACCGCACTGAGCAGCCGTTCCCTCTCACCCTGCCGCTGGCCGACATCTTCTGACCGTCGCGAAGCGGGGCCGGTGGCGTGGTGCCACCGGCCCCGCTTCGTCGAACCGTCAGCTGGTCGGTACGACCAGATCAACGGTCATGCTGCCGCTGGCCGGGACGGTGAACCGGGCCAGCTTGCGGGTGCCGTCCGGCTGGGTCGCCAGGTAGCGACCGTCGAACTGCTTCTCACCAAGCGAGACGTTGTAGGTGAAGAAGATCCGCTGCGGTCCCTTGACGCGGATGCTGAACCGACCGTCGGTCATCCAGACGTTGCCCGCGATATCGCCGGTGTCGACGTTGCGGGCGATGACGAACCCACTGGTGAACGGGGTGCCGTCGGGCGTACGGAAGGTGCCGGTCAGTTCGACGCCCTGGTCGAGTCGGACGTTGTGGGTGGTGGCTGCCCCGACGGTCACCGGCACCGGGGTGGCGGTGAACCGGGTGGGCTTGTCGCCGGACCACACACTCGCGTACTGGTTGGCGCCGACCACCACCGGCCAGGCGTACGGGCCGAGGCGTTCGAGGGTGTAGACGCCGTGCTCGTCGGTGATGGCGTCCTGCGCGCCGACCCCGGGGTGGGCGGTCAGCACCGACACGTCGGCGTTCGGCACCGGCTTGCCGGCCGGGTCGGTGACCGTGCCGGTGACCCTGCCGGCCCGGTCCAGCCTGATCTGCGGCCCGGTGGCGATCTGGCCGACGGTCACGGTGACGACGGCTGCCTCCCGCTCGTCGCCGCTGCCGCCGTTGACGCCCACCCACTGGCGGCCGTAGTTGCTGTCCCGCGGCACCGCGAAGAGCTTGTAGTTGCCGGCGGTGAACGGCCCCACCGTGATCTTGCCGGTGCGGTCGCTGCAGTCGCCGTAACTGTCTGCGAGCTTCGCCTGCTTCGGTAGGAACGTGTCCAGGCAGACGTCCGCCACGGGCGCGCCGCTCTGTCGATCCACGACGGTGGTGCTGATGAGCGCGCCGGGCTGCATTTTCGCGGTCAGCTTGGTGTCCCGGTTCGCCTTCACCCGTACCCCGGTCACCTCGCGGTTGAAGTGCAGCCGGTCCGGCACGTCCAGGTAGATGGTGTGGCTGCCCTGCGGCAGGCCGGTGATGGTCACCGTGCCGGTGCCGTTGCTGCAGACCGACTGGGCGCAGAAGTCGGCGATGGGTGCTCCGCTGACCGAGTCGACCGCGCTCACGGTGACCGAACCGGTGCCGAGCAGGCTGTCCGTGATCCGCGTCTGCTCCCCAGCGCGCACCTCGACGCGGTCGGCCTCCTCGGAGGTCAACTTGCCGCGGTAGTACTGCTGGCGATCACCGGCGTACAGGCCGACGAGGTAGGAGGCCGGTAGTAGCTGCGTGGTGAACTCACCGTTCGCGTCGGTTTCCGTGTAGGCCCCGCTGCCGCCGCCGGCGGTGTTGATGCTGACCTGGGCGTTGGCGAGCGGGGCACCGGCGGCGGTGGTGAACCGGCCGCTGAGGGTGCCCGCCGACAGCGCGGTCTCGTTGACCACTGTCGCCTCGTCCGCCTTCACCTGGAAGACGGTGGCGCTGTCCTGATCGAGTTTCCCGGGCACGTACTGCACCTGGTCGATGCCCGCGATCGGCTGCAGGCTCAGTTGGTAGCGGCCCGGCTGGGTGGCGAAGGTGTATCGACCCTGGTCGTCGGTCTGCCCCCCGGTCACGGCGCCGGTGTCGACCTCCCGGGCGTTGATGGACAGGTTCGGCATCGGGTCGCCCGCGGTGTTGACGATCTGCCCGGTGAAGGTGCCGACGGCGAGGAGTTGGTCGTCGGCCTTGGCGGTGCCACCGGCGGTGACGCTCACCGAGTCGGCGTTCCAGATCGTCGCCTGCTGGCGGTAGTACTGCCCCGGCTGCTCAAGCGGGAAGTAGCCCACCTTGTAGGAGCCGGCGGGCAGCCCGGCGATGGTGTAGTTGCCGTCGGCGTCGGTGCTGGCGTTACTGACGTAGTTGTAACTCTCCGACTCGTAGACCTGCACCAGGACCTCGGCGGCGGCGGCGCCGGTGCTGGTGCTCAGGTGTCCGCTGACCGCGCCGGTGGCCGCGGCCTGAGCCGGAGTGGCGCCGGGCAGCACGAGTGCCGCCACGACGGCACCGGCCAGCAGGGCGCGGCGGGCTGGGAATAGCTGCATTGATGTCCCAATGTGAGGGTGGTGGGGCGACCCGAGCAGGCTTCGCCCACACCGACCCTGTGCCCCGTACGGGAGTCGGCCTCAGCAGAATAGGCCACTGGCGATATCGGCCGGTAGGGCCGCTCGGGCGGACCCGCACGACCGGTCAACCTCCTCAGCGGACCGTCACTTTAGGCCGACGCGCTCCGGGTGGGCCGAGGCGGAGCCGAGCCAGGTGTGCGGGTTGCCGTACCAGCACCACCCCAGCTTCGGTGCCCCCTGGCTGATCCAGATCGCCGGCACCCGCTTGTCGCCGCAGCGGGAACCGACCAGTGAGAAGCACCTGTTGCTGGCCAGCGCGGCCGGATGCAGCGTGACGAAGGCGAGTCCCTCGTCGATGCTGAGCGGCAACCGGCCCTGGGCGGTGATCCCCTCCGTGGCGGTGGCGGGGGCCAGGTTGCGGAACTCCTCGCCCCGGTCGACGTCGAAGAGCAGGTACGCCGGCCCGGTAGGCACCTCCAGCTCCTTGATCGGGTCGAAGCGGGGCAGGTCGTCGTCGGCGTAGTTGCGGTCGAGAACGCCGGGCTTGCGCTTGCCGGCCAGGGTGGTGAGCGCCAGCCGCTCCACCACCCCGATCAGGTCCCGGGTGATCACCAGCAGGAACGGCACCCGGGCGTCGGTGGGGGCGGGCAGGCCGGCGGCGCCCTCGATCGCCCTGGCCCGCAGCGGTGCGACCAGGTCGCGGAAGGCGCTCTCGGTCAGCCCCGCCAGCGCGGGGTAGCCAAGGTGCACCAGGCGGTCGAGTTGACTGTCGAACTCGGTGGCAGCGTCGAACACGGGCGGCTCCGTTCGTCGTTGAGCAACGTACCGTACGACGTACGGGCTTGTCTGTTTATTCCCGCGACGCCAGGAGCTCTCGGTTCGCGAATTCTGAAGCCTGCTGGGCCGCGAATCGAGTAGGGGCGGGCTGCACTGGCCTGCTCCGTTCCGGAACTGCTGCTGGCGTCTGTTGGCCGGTGCTAGGTGCGGGCCTGGTTGAGTCGGGCTTGCAGGGCGGCGGCCAGGTCGTCGCGTTGTTGCTCGTCGATTCCTCGTCCGGGCGGCTGGGTCAGGTAACCGAAGACCTTCGGGCCTCGGTGGTCGTCGGGGAGGTCGGGCATCCGGGGTACGACGTGGAAGTGGACGTGTCCGAAGCCCTCTTGTTCGGCGAATTGCATGACGTAGGTCTTCACGCAGCCGGTCACCTCGTGCAGGGCGCGGGACAGCGTGACCTGCCAGGTGCCCAGGGCTGCCGCCTCATCATCGGTCAGCTCGGCGATGCTGGTGACGTGGCGTCTGGGCACGAGGATGAGCCAGCCCGGCAGCGTGGTGTTGAAGGCGTGCGTGACGCGCCAGCGGGGGTCGGCGGCGATCCGCTCTCGGGGCGGCAACTGGTCGAACTGGTCGTTGTTGCGGCAGACGTAGCAGTCCATTGTCGAAAGCTAGCTGCGCGGGCTGTGGCTGTCTGCTGGTCGGCGCGTGCGGCTACTGCTCGTGTCGGTAGAGGGCTGCGGTGAGCGCGCGGCTGCGGGTGCGGTGGCCGAGAGCGTCGGTGTTGTCGACGAACTGGTCGATGGCGCCGGTCGGCGGCAGCGCCCGCAGGACGTGGTCGGAGATGCTGCCGATCAGCGCCTGGGTGAAGCGTTCGGCGTGCAGGACGCGGAAGGGTCGGTCGTGGAAGGGTCGGACGTGCGGGTCGACCGGCGCGGTCAGGCCGAGGTCGTTGTGCCGGGTGGCAACGGTCTCGTAAGCGGTCACCAGGTGCTGCTCGCGGTCCTGCCAGTTGTCGGCGCCCAGCGCCGCGGCCAGCGCCGTGGCGAGGCGATCGGTGTCGGGCAGGCGGGCGAAGGCGGTGCCGAGCCATTTGCTGTAGGGCGGATAGGTCCGGTCGATCAACAGGCGCAGCCGCATCAGGTCGCGGACCAGGCGGGCGGCCACGACCGCCGAGCCGAGTTCGTCGCCGACCTCGCCGCAACGGCCGACGAACGGTTCCTCCTGGCTGACGCGCTGCCATTGGCAGGCCAGCACGTAGCGCCACACGTCGTCGGGATACCAGGCCAGCGCTTGCCGCGCCGCGTGCAGGTCGCCGGGGCCGTCGTGGTGCACGACGCCGGTGGTGACCTCGGCCAGGGTCTGGGTCGGGGTTGCCAGCCAGTCCTGGGTTGTGATGCCGGTCAGTGGGTTGAAGCCGAGGTGACCGGTCAGCCAGGTGGCAGGTTCGGCGATCACGACGCCGTGCTGGACGCGTCCGGTGGTAGGTCGCAGGTGTCGGGTGCCGTGCTCGGTGGGGACCAGGCTGGCGGGATAGCCGGCGATCGTGTCGGGCAGCCGCTCGCTGAGCAGGTCGTTGATCCTGCCGCCGTGGCGGGCGAGGTTGTCGGCGGTGAGGAAAAGGTGCAGCCGCGGACCCCAGTCGTGGTCGGTGGAGCGCTGCGTGTCGAAGCCGAGGACGTCGGACCCGGCGCCGATCAACGCCGCGCTGTGGACGAGGCCGGGAAAGTGTCGTACCAGCAGGGGCCGGACCGCGTCGTAGAGCCTGCGGGACAGATCCACGCCGGCGATGAAGTCCACGGACACGCTCGGCATCCTCGCAGCCCGAACCGGCTCTCGGCGACATGTTTCCGGCGAGCCGGACTCAGCGGCCCCAGTCCTGCTTCGCGGCCCGGACCAGCTTGTCCTTCAACTCCCGGGTGTGCCGCCGGCTCACCGGCAGTTCGGTGGCGTCGATCACCACGACATAACCGGAGTTGACCAGCCGCAGCTCCGCGATCAGCTTCAGTTGCACCAGGTACGACCGGTGCACCCGGACGAAACCGGCATCGGCCCACCGCTCCGCCAACGTGGCCAGCGACACCCGCACCAGGTGCGACCCGTCCGCCGTGTGCAGCCGGGCGTAGTCGCCCTGCGCCTCCACCCACCGCACCGCCGAGCGGGGCAGCATCCGGGTGGTGCCGGCCAACTCGATGGGAATTGTCGGGTCCTCCTCGGTGCGGGCCAGCGCCGCCGGATGCGACGGCACCACCCGCGACCCGATCACCCGCCGCAGCGACTCGGCCAGCCGGTCGGCGCGCACCGGTTTCCGCACGTAGTCGGTGGCACCGAGGTCGAAGGCGTCCACCGCGCCGTCGTCGTACGCGGTGACGAACACGATCGCCGGTGGCCGGGCGAAACGGCGCAGCACCCGGGCCAACTCCATCCCGTCCAGGCCGGGCATCCGGATGTCCAGGAAGACCACGTCCACGTCACCGTCGCGCAGCAGCCGCAGCGCCTCGGTGGCATCCCCGGCCGTCTGCAGCCGGGCCACCCGGGGATCGGCCCGCAGGTGGTACGCCAACTCGTCGAGCGCGGGCGGCTCGTCGTCCACCGCCAGCACCCGGAGGAAGCCAGTAGTCACGAGCCTGCCCGTACGCCCGGGTGGAACTTCGGGATCCGCATGCTCACCTTCGTGCCCGAGCCCAACCCGGTCTCCACCACCAGGCCGAACCGGTCCCCGAAGACCGAGCGCAGCCGCTCGTCGACGTTGGAGAGGCCGACGTGCTGACCCGGGTCGTCGCCCGGGTCGCCGGTGCCCCGGGCCAGCTCGGCGATGCCGGCGGTCAGCGTGGAAGGGTCCATTCCCACTCCGTCGTCCTCCACCGTGATGTGACATTCGGCGCCCGCGTCCCGGGCCTCGATGCTCACCATGCCCGTGCCCGGCTTGCGGGACAACCCGTGGCGAACCGCGTTCTCCACGAGCGGCTGGAGGCAGAGGAACGGCAACGTCACCGGCAGCACCTCCGGCGCGATCTGCAACCGCACCTGCAACCGGTCGCCGAACCGGGCCCGCTCGATGGTCAGGTAACGGTCGATCGAGCGCAGCTCCTCGGCGAGGGTGGTGAACTCCCCGTGCGCCCGGAACGAGTACCTGGTGAACTCCGCGAACTCCAGGATCAGCTCCCGGGCCCGCTCCGGGTCGGTGCGGACGAACGAACCGATGGCGGTCAGCGCGTTGTAGATGAAGTGCGGGCTGATCTGCGCCCGCAGCGCGCGGATCTCGGCGCGGGCCAGCCGCTCCCGCGACGAGTCCAGCTCGGCCAGGGCGAGCTGGTTGCCAGCCCAGTGCGCGGTCTCCAGGGTGGCCTGCACCAACCCGGGGGCGGGCGGGCTGTCGGCGATCGCCACCAGCGCGCCGACCACCCGGCCGTCCGCCCCCTGCAACGGCGCCACCACCGCCCCCCGGATCGGGCAGTCGACCCGGTCGCAGCGCAGCTCCTGCTCGCCGAGCACCGCCGACCGCCCGGAGTCCACCGTCCGCCGGGCCGCCGCGAGCAGTTGGTCGCCGTGGTGCGTGCCCCGCCCGTCGAGGGCCAGCAGCCGGTCGACGTCGGTGAGGGCCAGCCCAACCGCGCCCACCAGGGCACGCAGATGACGTACGGCCTTCGCCGCGCCCGCCGCGCTCAGCCCCGCCCGCAGCGGCTCGGCGGCCAGGCCGGCGGTGTGCAGCACCTCGTAGGTGGCGCGTTGGGTGGCGGTGGCGATGCCCCGGCGGGCCCGCAGCCGCAGCACCGCCAACAGGGCGGCGGTCAGCGCGGTGACGAGTGATACGACGCCGACCACGGCGGAGAGGTTGGCGCCCACGCAGTGATCCTTGCCCCTGGGAGCCGGTGCGCCAAGACCCCTAGTACGCGCCCTTGCGGGCGAGCACCACGCCGACCGTGCGCCACAGGATGCTCAGGTCGTACGCCAACGACCAGTTGTCGACGTAGTACAGGTCCAGCCGGACCGACTCGTCCCAGGACAGGTCGGAGCGGCCCGAGACCTGCCACAGGCCGGTCATGCCGGGGCGGACCAGCAGCCGCCGGCGTACGTCACCGAGGAAGTCGCCGTCGTCGGCCGGCAGCGGGCGTGGCCCGACCAGCGACATCTCCCCCCAGAGCACGTTGATCAGCTGCGGCAGCTCGTCCAGCGAGGAGGCCCGCAGGAAGCGGCCCACCGGGAAGACCCGGGGATCCTGCTTCATCTTGAACAGCATGCCGTCGGTCTCGTTCCGGTCGACCAGGCTGGCCAGCCGGTCCTCGGCATCGACGTACATGGTCCGGAACTTCCACACCCGGAACGTGCGACCCTCGTGTCCCACCCGGGGCTGCCGGAAGAAGACCGGCCCCCGGTCGGAGATCGTGATCGCCACGGCGACGCCCACGAAGAGCGGGGCCAGCACCAGCAGGCCGAGACCGGCGGCGACCCGGTCCATCAGGTTCTTGGCCAGCAGCGCCGGCCCGGAGAGGGTCGGTTCCTCGACGTGCAGCAGCGGCAGACCCTCGATCGGGCGGATGTGCACCCGGGGGCCGGCGATGTCGGTCAACTGCGGTGCGACCACCAGGTCGACGCCGGAGCCCTCCAACTGCCAGGCCAGCCGGCGCAGCTCGCCCGGCTCGGCGCTGGCCGACCCACAGACGGCGATCGTGTCGCCACCGACCTCCCGGACCAGGGCGAGAACGTCGCGACCGGCGTAGATCGGAACCGGGGTCGGCATGCCCCGGGCCGCCGCATAGCCGTCGGTGATGTGGATGGCGACGGGCACCAGCCCGGCGTTCGGGTTGCGGGTGACCGCCGCGTAGACCTCCAGGCACTCCGGCAGGGTGCCGACCAGCACCATCCGATGCGCGGCCTGACCGGCCCGCCGCCGGATGTAGTGCAGCGCCCAACGGGCCACGAAACGGCCCCACAGGATCAACAGCAACGCCCCGAGCAGCGCCGTGCCGACCGTCCAGCGGGACAACTCGGTCTTGGTGGCGAACGCGAGGAACGAGACGCTCGCGGCGACGGTTACCGCGGCCCGGATGACCCGCTTGAACTCGTCCGGGCCGAGCCCCAGGTAGCGCCGGTCGTAGGCCCGGTTGCTCCAGAGAATGGTCACCCAGCCGAGCGGGAGTAGCAGGTAGGAGACGGTGTGGAACCAGGTCGGGTCCTGCTGGGTGCCGGAGAACCCGGAGGCGGCCTGGTCGAAGAGTTGGATCGCGATCCAACTGGCGAACGCCGCCGCGCCGAAGTCGAGCAGCAGCAGGACGGCGATGTAGGGGCGGTGCCAGCGGGAGACCCGGCGACGCGACCTCGTCCACGCCGACCGGGGCACGCCGTTGTGAGACGGCGGCGTCGGCGGCTGGATCTCGAAGCTGTCGACGTGCCGCACGAGTCTGCTCCGGCCTTCGTTGGTTACCGGGCGCTGGAGGCTTGCCGTCACCTCACCCATGTCCTCCCGCATGACACGGGCCGCTCACTCGCAGTGAGGACCCGGGTCGCCCACCGTCCCAGTCTCCCACGCGGGCTCCGACCGGTCGCCGCCCCGAAGGAGATTGGCGAGCGATGGTGCCGGTGCGATCTGGCCGGCTCCGCACCATTTCAGAAGCCGGGGACCCGGGCCACTATACCGATGGATGCGCGCGTGGCCAGAACGGCGGACCGGAGCTTCCGCTCACCGTGGGCGATTCCGCTGCGTAGTCGCCGAGTGGAATAACTCACCGTACAAGTTTGGACAACCGTCGGTCAGCGAGCGGTTTGCCGCCGGTCTGACACGTCGCGCAGTACTGGAGGCTGGAGTCGGCGAAGGAGACATCGCGCACGGAATCTCCGCACACCGGGCAGGGCAGCCCGGTCCGGGCGTGCACCTTCAGCCCGGAGCGCTTCTCGCCCTTCAGCTCCGCGGCCCGCTGACCGAGGGACCGATCGACCGCGTCGCCGAGGACCTGCCGGGTGGCCGCGTGCAGGGTGGCGATCTGGGCGTCGGTGAGCCGGTCGGTGATCGCGAACGGGGACAGCTTCGCGGCGTGCAGGATCTCGTCGGAATACGCGTTGCCCACCCCGGACAGCACCGACTGGTCGGTCAGCACCCCCTTGACCTGCCCCCGCCGGCTGCGCAGTCGCTCGGCGAAGGTGGGCAGATCCGCGGCGAGCGCGTCCGGGCCCAGCTTGGCGACCCCGGGGACCGCCGCCAGGTCGCTGACCAGGTACGCGGCCAGCTTCTTCTGGGTGCCAGCCTCGGTGAGGTCGAAGCCGGAGCCGTCGTCCAGGCGTACCCGCACCGCGATCGGACCCTTGCCGGGACGCAGCGGCGTGGTGGCCGGGAACGCCTCCCGGTAGTGCAGCCAGCCGGCCCGGGCCAGGTGTACCACCAGGTGCAGGTCACCTTCGAAGAGCACGTCGAGGAACTTGCCGTGCCGGCTGGCGTCGACCACCGCCCGGCCGGCGACCTCGGTCGGTGCCGGTTCGTACGTCTTCAGGGCGCTGATCGCGGCGATCTCCAGCCGATCGACGCGCCGGCCCACCGCGCGCTGTCGCAGGTAACCCGCGAGCGCCTCAACCTCCGGTAGTTCGGGCACCACACAACGGTAGCCTTCTTTCCGGCGAGCGCGAGGAATGAGCGTGCGAGTCGGCACAGCCGCGAAGGAAAGGCGAGTTCCGTGAGAATCGTGGTGGCGCACAACCGGTACCGGGAAGCCCAACCCTCCGGCGAGAACACCATCGTCGACTCGGAGATCGCTCAGCTCACCGCCGCCGGCGTCGAGGTGCTGCCCTTCATCCGCAGTTCGGACGAGATCCCGTCGATGTCGAAGGCGGCGAAGGCGCTGCTGCCGATCTCGCCGATCTGGGCGCCGCGCGCCCAGCACGACCTGAGCCGGCTGCTCACCGAGCACCGACCGGACGTTCTGCACCTGCACAACCCGTACCCCCTGATCTCGCCGTGGGTGGTGCGGACCGCGCACCGGCACGGCGTGCCGGTGGTGCAGACGGTGCACAACTACCGGCAGGTCTGCTCGTCGGGGATCTACTTCCGCGACGGCGTGATCTGTCAGGACTGCAAGGGGCGGGCGCTGGGGGTGCCGGCGATCAAGCACCGCTGCTACCGCGACTCGGCGGCGCAGAGCGCGTTGATGGCGACCACCCTGGCCGTGCACCGGGGCACCTGGCGCTCGGTGGACCGGTACGTCGCGCTCACCTCGGCGATTGCCGACCACCTTCGCGACTACGGCATTCCGGACGAACGCATCGTGGTGAAGCCGAACTCCGTCCCCGACCCGGGTCGGCCGGCGCCGCTGGGGGACGGGTTCCTCTATCTGGCCCGCCTCAGCCCGGAGAAGGGCGTCGACCTGCTGCTGGACGCCTGGCGCCGGCACCCGGTGGGTTCGCTGGGCACGCTACGGGTGGCCGGCGACGGCGAGCTGCGCCACCTCGTGGAGGCAGCCGCCGCCGAGCGACCCGACGTGGTCTACCTCGGTCAGCTCGACCGGCTCGGCGTGCAGGCCGCCGTCGAGGCGAGCGCGGTGGTGATCGCCGCCGCCATGTGGCACGACGTGCTGCCCACCGTGATCATCGAGGCGTTGGCGAACGGCCGGCCGGTGCTCGGTACGGCGTTGGGTGGCATTCCGTACCTGGTCGGGGCCGACGCCCCGCACGAGCCCGCCGGAACCGGCCCGGCCGAGGTGGCCTCCGCGGTCGTCGACGGCGGGTCGCCCATGCCGGTCGGCATCGAGGTGGGCGAGGCCGGCTGGGTCGTCGCACCGGAGCCGGCCGCGCTGGCCGCCGCCCTACCGGTCGCCCGCGCCGGTGCGGCCGGACTGGCCGTGGCCGCCCGCGCCCGCTACGAGCGCATCTTCCACCCCGACGTGGTCACCAAGCAGCTCGTCGACGTCTACGCCGGGGTAGCCCGCACTCCCAACCGAGTCTGACCCTCCGTCCCGCCGCGCCCAGGCGGGCTGGCGCCCCCGCTCGCAAGATCCGCGCAACATCAGGGTTGTTGGGGTCTCCCGCCAACCGGAGGCAGCAACTTCGGGGAAGTTAAGCAGATCGTGCGCGGCCGCGCAGATCTTGCACGGCGGGGCGGGGCGAACACCGCACCATCGCGCCGATCTTGCACTTTCTGACGCCGATACCTGCGGAAATGACCGATATGCGGGGACAGAAAGTGCAAGATCGCGCGGTTGAGGCGGGGCGGGGCGGGGCGGGGCGGGAGTGGGAGTGGGTGTGGGTGTGGGTGTGGGTTAGCGGAGGGAGGCGCGGGCGGAGAAGGCGATGCTGGCCAGCAGGAAGCCACCGTTGACGATCGTGAACGCGACGAGCACCCAGAGGACCAGCGCGGGGGCCACGGCGAGCACCAGGGCGGCCACGAAGACCACCGCGCCGTAGTCGCGGACCAGCTTGACCAGCCGCACCGGCAGCGAGGTCGAGGTGACCATGCTGGCCGCGTTCGGGCCGGCCTGCATCACCGAGGTGACCAGGTTGACCATCCAGGTCCCGGCGAACGTCGCCACCAGCCAGGTCGGGGTGGACGGCTCCTGCGCCACGGCGGTGGCGGCCAACGCGGCGACCAGGGCGATCTGCGCCGCCACGTCGCAGAGCACGTCGATCCGGGCCCCGGCCGCGCTGCCCTGGCCGGTCACCCGGGCGAGCTGCCCGTCGGCGCAGTCCAGGGAGTACGCCACCTGCCAGCCGACCAGGGCGAGCAGGCCGACCACCCAGGCCGGGACGTCACCTGCGGCAACCGGGCCGGCCAGCGCCACCACGGTGACCGAGGTGGCCAGCCCGAGCACCAGGTTGGTGATCGTCAGCGCCGTCGGTCGCAGCCCGAGCCGCTGGGCGACAAGTGCGAAGACGGCACCCAGCCACTGGCTGATCGACTCGCTGAACAGGCCGCCGCCCCGGTTCACCCGGTGGAAGTCGGCGACGGTGGGACGGGGGTCAGCCAAGCTGGTCGCGGATTGCACCGGCGTAGTCTGCCAGCCGCTCCCGGGTCTCGGTAGGCGACAGCGCCAGGTGCTCCAGGATGGTGTAGCGGTCCGGTCGGGTACGCGGCGCGAACTGCACCGCCTCCACGAACTGGTCGTCGCTGAGCGCCACCTCGGCGGGGAGCCGGGGCAGACCGTGCCGGGCCAGGCAGGCCGACATCTCCCCGAAGCGGCGCAGGTCACCGCGCAGCCAGGTGCAGAACAGCGCACCCAGCCCGGCCAACTCGCCGTGTGAGGCGGTGCCGGGGAACAGCGCGTCGATGGCGTGCATGATCTCGTGGCAGCCGCCACTGCACGGGCGGCTGGTGCCCTCGATGGCCATGGCCAGGCCGCTGGAGATCAACGCGTCGGCCAGCACGGTGACGAAGGCGTCGTCGGCCATGTCGCCCGGGTGGTTGAGCACCGCTTCGGCACCGGCCCGGGACAGCGAGGCGGCGAGCCCGTCGAACGGTTCGACGCGTACCCGGCGGGCCAGTTCCCAGTCGGCCAGCGCGCTGATGTTGCTGATCACGTCGCCGATGCCGGCCCGGTTGTGCCGGTCCGGACCGCTCTCCACGAAGTCCAGGTCGACGATCACCGCGATCGGGATGTGCACGCCGTAGGAGCCCTTGAGCCCGTCGGTGATGAGGCTGGCCACCGGGGAGGCGATCCCGTCGTTGGCGAGACTTGTCGCCACCGACACCATCGGCAGGCCCCGGCGGGTTGCCGCGTACTTGGCCACGTCGATGGTCTTGCCGCCACCGATCCCCACGACCGCGTCGTACGACCGGGCGCGCAGTTTGCCACCGAGGTCGTCGGCGGCGTCCAGCGTCCCCCCGGAGACGGTGAAGACATCCGCCGTCCGCAGTGACGGTCGGATCAACTCCGCGATCTGGGTGCCCTGACCGGGGCCGACCACGACCGCGACGTCACCGCCGGCGGAGATCCGCCCGTCGGCCAGGATCGCGGCCAGGTCGGCCACCGCCCCCCGTCGCACGTCGATGTGCAGCGGGGTGAGGACGCTCCGAGCTAGTAGCGGCACGCGATCTCCCGCGCGCGGGCCAGGTCGGCGTGGTTGTCGACCTCGACCCACGGGACGTCACCGATCGGCGCCGCCCGCACCTCCCCGCCCCGGTCGGAGAACTCCTGGTAGCCGTCCTCGTAGTAGAGGTTCGGGTCCCGCCGCCAGGTCGCCTCCAGCGCGTCGGCGAGCGCGTCGGCGACCTGCGGCTCGATGAGCGTGGCGCCGATGTACTCCCCGTACGCCTCGCCCGGGTCCATGATCTTGGTGATGCGGGTGAGCTGGCCGGCGGCGTCGAAGGTGGTCTTCATCTCCTCCTCGGCCAACGGCTTGAGGGTGTCCACCGCGAGCAGGATGCCCGGCCCGCGCTCGGCCAACAGGGTCTTCTCGATGCTCACCGGGTGCACGGTGTCGCCGTTGACCAGCAGCACCCCGCGCGCGAAGTACTCCCGGGCCAGCCAGAGCGAGTAGGCGTTGTTCCACTCCTCGGCCTTGTCGTTGTGGACGAGGGTGAGCGTGACCCCGTACCTCTTCTCCAGGTCGGCCTGCCGCTCGCGGACCGCGTCGGCGGCGTAGCCGACCACGATCACGATGTCGGTGAGCCCGACCTCGGCCAGGTTGCCCAGCGCGATGTCCAGGATCGTCGTCTCGCCGTCCACCGGCACCAACGCCTTCGGCAGGGTGTCGGTGTACGGGCGCAGCCGGCGTCCCGCTCCGGCCGCGAGCACCATTCCGATCATCGCGACATCCTCCCTCGTCCTGCTCCCGGTCACCGCTGGAGGATAGCGCCGGCTGGCCTCGCCGCTGGGGCCAACCGGGTCAGCCGGGCAGCGCGGCCAGGTCGGCGAGCATGGTCAGCCGTTCGTCCGCGCCGAGCACGGAGTACGGGCCGGCGGCCCGTCGGTCGGTTTCCAGCTCGATGGCGAGCCGTTCGGGGCCGGCCGGCAGGGCGGTGATGCTGGACGCGGTGTGCCCGGCGGCGGCCCAGGCATCGGCGTGCGCGTCGGCGCGGTGGTAGCGCAGCGTGCCGAGCCGGTTGAGCAGCAGCACACCCGCAGGGGTGCCGTCCGGTTCGTAGGGGGGTGCCATCGCGGCGAAGGCCGAGCCGCCCCGGTCGCCCTTTTCGTCGGCCAGCACCAGGGCGTACGACAGCAGCCGACCGAGCAGCGCGACCAGCCGGGACACCCGCTCGTCGTGCCCGGCCCACAGTTCCTCGGTGACCTCCGCGTGCACCTGGTACAGCTCGGTGAGGAAGGCCGCGCCCCGCTCGGTGGCGGAGAGCGAGCCGTCCCGGCGGCGGTGGAGCATCCCGTGCGCCACCTGCTTGTCGACGGTCCGCCGGCAGACGACCGGGTCGTGGTACCGGGTGATCGCCGCGAACCCCGCCCCGTCGACCGTGCCGCCGGGTGCGGCCAGCCGGGTCCGCAGGTCGACAAGGAATCCTGTCGCCGTCACCCCGCCGTAGCGCTGGCTCAATTCAGCGCCTCCGCAGTCGCGGCCGGCCAGCATGCCGGCGCGGAAGACCCGGTCCACGGCCGGGGCGAGCAGCCCGGCGACGCGGTGCGGCGCCAACTCGACGGTGTTCACAGACCGATCGACCGCAGGGCGGCGAAGCCCTCCTCCGCGATCCGTCGGATCAGCCCGTCGTTGACGTCGCGGTGCTCGTCCAGCACGGCCGCCTCGTGCTCGGCCAGCCAGCGGAACTCGGTGTGCTTGCCGACCTCCAGCGTCGGGCGGTCCAGGTCACCGTCGACCCGGACCAGGAAGTCGTACTCGGTCCGGGCCAGGCCGTCGTCACCGACGTAGCTGTACTCGCCCACCTGGCCCAGGACGTGCGAGAGGACCCAGCCGGTCTCCTCGGTGATCTCCCGGCGCAGCGCCTCGTCGATGTCCTCGCCTGGTTCGAGGTGACCACCGACGATGTCCCAGCAGTCGGGGAAGAGGCGTCGCTGCGGTGAGCGGCGCTGGAAGAAGATGCGGCCGTCGTGGTCGACGATCAGCGCGCCGGCGCAGCGCAGGGGCTCGGTGGACACGGTCCGACAGTAGCGAGCGGCCGCTGGTACGGCGATGTTCGGTCTTGTCCCGGAAACATCCACGGACGACCATGTCCGTACCGGAGGCCACCGTCCCAAAGGAGTGATGTGTGATGCAGGTTCGGGATGCCATGTCCAGCCAGGTTCTCGTCGTCGGTCCGGAGCACACGCTCCGCCAGGCGGCCCGGATGATGTCGGCCCGCGGTGTCGGGTCGGCCGTCGTGATCGACCCGGACTCCGAGGGGGTCGGGATCATGACCGAACGCGACGTGTTGAAGGCCATCGGCGCCGGCCTGGACTGCGACGTGGAACGCACCGGGTCCCATCTGACCTGGGACGTGGTCTACGCGGGGCCGGAATGGACGGTGGCCGAGGCGGCTGCCGCCATGGCCCGTGGTGGTTTCCGGCACCTGGTGGTGCTGGATGGCCGCGAGGTCGCCGGGGTGATCTCCGTGCGGGACATCATGCGGGTCTGGTCGGAGAGTCAGGTGCCCGCCACGACCTGAGCCGCGGTCGGCACGAATTCCGTGCCGGCCCCTTCGGCAGGTGTGGCGGGCCGGATCGACGGGTAAGGATCCCGTGCGGGTGCGGAGGTGCCGTGGCCCGCGAGGGAGGGCCCGATGCGTGACGCGGAGCGCCTTGTCGAGCAGCAGTACGCCATGCTCCTGTCGCGGGACGTGGCCCGGCTACCTGACCTCTACGCCCCGGAGGCGTTCTACGCCATGCCGGGTGTGACGGTCCGCCCGATCGAGTTGCCCGCGCTGCTGCGTACCTGGACCGGTGCCTTTCCGGACCTGCGGGTGGACCCGATCGGCGCGGTCCGTACGGGCGCTGGGGCGGCCGTCGAGCTGCGCCTGACCGGCACTCACACCGGCACGCTGCACTCGCCGTACGGCACCGTCGCGCCCACCGGCCGGTTGGTGAGCTGGGAGGTGGCCGACGTGGTCCGGGCTCGTCATGGTCGGATCACCGCCTGGCGTTCCTACTTCGACTGGAGCCAGCTCCTCGACGCGCTCGGCGTGCAGTTTGAGGGACTTTCCCGGGTGGCGCACCACGACGCGCTCGCACTTCCGGTCTGATCTGTCGCCGACCGGTGGAGTCGGGTCACCCGTCCCGGTGGCTCAGGATGCGGACATCGCCGTGCCGTCCGCGCGTCCCCCGTCGCCGCCCGTACGCTCAACATCCATGACCGCCGAGCAGTTGATCTCCTTTGCCCGTGGGGCTCCCTCGCTGGACATCGTCGATGTCGAGGGGCTCAAGGCCGCCGCCGTCCGCGCCTTCGACGCCGACCCCGCGGGGGTCACGGCGTACGGCACCTCCGTCGGTTACCTTCCGCTGCGGAAGTGGATCGCCGACAAGCACGGCGTCCAGGCCGACCAGGTGCTGGTCACCAACGGGTCGCTTCAGGCCGACGCGTTCCTCTTCGACCACCTGGTCCGCCCCGGCGACGCGGTAGTGGTGGAACGCCCGACGTACGACCGGACGCTGCTCAACCTCCAGCGCATGGGCAGTGAGCTGCACGGCATCTCGGTCCAGCCGGATGGGCTCGACACCGCCGAGCTGCGCAAGTTGCTGGAGTCCGGGGTGCGGCCCCGGCTCGCGCACGTCATTCCGAACTACCAGAACCCGGCTGGCATGACGCTCTCGCTGGAGAAGCGTCGGGAGCTGCTCGACCTGGCCGCCGAGTACGAGTTCACGATCTTCGAGGACGACCCGTACGCGGACGTCCGGTTCCGTGGCGAGGCGCTGCCGTCGATGCTCTCGCTGGACACCCGCAACGTGGTGGTGCACGCGTCGAGCTTCACCAAGACGGTCTGCCCGGGTGTGCGGGTTGGTTACCTGGTCGGTTCGGCGGACCTGATCGCCGACATCGCCAAGAACGCGACGAGCCTCTACATCTCGCCGGGCATGGTGTCGCAGGCGATCGTGCACCAGTTCTGCGTCTCCGGTGACATCGACCGCTCGATCGAGACGGTCCGGGCGGCGCTGGGCGAGCGGGCCCGGGTGCTCGCCGAGTCGCTGCGCCGGCACCTGCCGCAGGCGCGGTTCGTGGAGCCCGACGGCGGCTATTTCCTCTGGGTCGAGTTCCCGGAGGACGTGCTCGTCGATCGGCTCGCCCCGGCGGCGGCCGAGCGTGGGGTCGCCGTGGTCAAGGGCAGCGACTTCGTGCTGGACGGTGGCCGGCACGCCCTTCGGCTGGCCTTCTCGGCGGTGACCGCCGACAAGATCGACGAGGGTGTCCGTCGGCTCGCCGAGGCCGTCGAGGCGGTCCGTACCTGAGCTGACTGTCGGGTTCCCGACAGAACGACGACGCCGGCCGCCTCGGGGCTCCCGCCTGGGGCGGTCGGCGGCCCACAATGCTGCGAGCGCCACCCACCAGCTGTTACAGAGGTCACTCGCGGCCTCGGTCGGCGGCGACCTGGGTGCCGCGGCAGCACAACCTCCCGCCCCCACAGGCGCCGGGTGGGCCGTGTCGTCCCCGCATACCCCCCGATGCGGCCCGGCCCGCCCGGCGCCGCCCCACGCGACCGCCGTCACACGTGACCCGTACCGCGGTCGGCGTAGCCTGCAAGCCGCAGCCGAGCGTGGGAGGTGACGCGATGACGGATCGCACAGAGCGGGACCGGACGGCACCGCCGACCACGGGTCGGGTGCTGCGGCCTCGGGCGTGGCCCTCCCCGGTCCGGGCGATGACCCGGATCCTCAACGCCGACGGGTCGCCGCCCGTGCCGGCGCCCACTGGCACCGACCGCAGCGCCGTGGTCGACTGCGCGCTCTACGTCGACGGCAAGCGGCAACCCGGCGACTGGACGTACGCCGACGCGCTGACCGCGGCCCGCCGCGAGGAACACGGCTTCGTGTGGCTCGGTCTGCACCAGCCAGAGTTGTCCGAGATGACCGCCATCGCGGAGACCTTCGGTCTGCACGAGTTGGCCGTCGAGGACGCGGTGAAGGCCGAGCAGCGCCCGAAGCTGGAGCGGTTCGGCGACGTTGTCTTCCTGGTGCTGCGTACGGCGCGGTACTGCGAGCACGCCGAGTTGACCGAGAACTCCGAGGTCGTGGAGACCGGGCAGGTGATGCTCTTCATCGGCCCGAACTTCGTGATCAGTGTTCGGCACGGGGATGCCTGCCGGCTCGCCCCGATCCGCGCCGACCTGGAGACCAAGCACGATCTGCTGCTGCACGGCCCGTGGGCGGTGGCGTACGGGGTGACCGACCGGGTGGTCGACCTCTATCTGGAGGTGGCCGACCAGATCGAGGACGACCTGGACATGCTGGAGGCCGAGGTCTTCGACCGGCAGGGCCACGGGCGGATCCAGCGGATCTATCAGATGAAGCGGGAGTTGGTGGAGTTCAAGCGGGCGGTGGTGCCGTTGCAACGGCCGCTGATGACGCTTACCTCCCAGGTCAACCGGGACGTGCCCAAGGAGATCCGCAAGTACTTCCGGGACGTGCAGGACCACCTGAGCCGGACCGTGGAGCAGGTCAACTCCTACGACGACCTACTCAACTCGATCCTCCAGGCGCGGCTGGCCCAGGTCACCGTCGACCAGAACAACGACATGCGCAAGATCGCCGCCTGGGCCGGTATCGCCGCGGTCTGGACCGCTATCGCCGGCATCTACGGGATGAACTTCGACAACATGCCCGAGCTGAAGATGACGTACGGCTATCCGGTGGTGTTAGCCCTCATGCTCGGCGTCTCACTGGCCCTCTACCGCTGGTTCCGCCGCAACGGCTGGCTCTGACCGCGCTTCGGTAGCGCCCGGACCACTCCGCCGCCCGACCAGCGCCGTGATCCACTCGCCTTTCATGAAGTCGCGGCATCCCGCGCACCTGGACACCCCGATTTCATGAAAGCCGAGTCGATCATGCGAGGCCCGCGTCCGCGCGAGCCCGGCGTCCGCGCGAGCCCGGCGTCCGCGCGAGCCCGGCGTCCGCGCGAGCCCGGCGTCCGCGCGAGCCCGGCGTCCGCGCGAGCCCGGCGTCCGCGCGAGCCCGGCGTCCGCGCGC
>NZ_JBIAKV010000005.1:289045-380407 GCF_042872705.1 Micromonospora sp. NPDC005203
CGCGAGCGCCGCGTCCGCGCGAGCCCGCCGTCCGCCGCGAGGTGCGGTCGCTCGACGCGGGGCGAGCCGCACGCCGTACCGCTCGACGCGGAAGCGCCGGCGAGCGGGGGCTGCCCGCTCGTCGGCGCTCGATGCGCTGTCGCTGTTGTCAGCGGCGGCCGTTGGTGCGGGCGGTGTCCTTGTCCTTGCCCAGTGCCTTGGTGAGGTCGTCGGTCGGCCGACCGGTGACGTCCGTGGCGCCCTCGGCGACCGAGGGGACCTTGTCGGTCGGGCGGATCCCGGTCTGCTTGGCCGGGGCGGTGGTGCTGGCGCTGCTGCCGCCGGCCACCGCCGAGCTGCCCGCGCCGGTCATCCCCGCCGCGCCGGTCATGGCCGCCCCGTCGGTCATGGCCGCCCCGTCGGTGCCCTTGGCGGCGGACGGCGTGCGCACCTCGATCGAGTCGACCTCGTCGCGCATCGGTTCGAGGTTGCGAGTCGGGTCGTACTCGGCCCACTCCTGCTGCTCCCGGCGGCGGCGCATCGCCACTGCGCCGGCCAGGCCGGCGACGACACCTGCGGCCAGCAGGCCGGTCATCATCGAGCCGCGACGGCGCGGCTGCTTCTTCTTACCGGTGATCCGCATGGTCTTCGACTTGGCCTTCCTGGTCAGCGGCCCTGCCTGCGCGGCGCCGTCACGGGCCGCCGCCGCCAGCGGTGCCAGCGTGGTGAGTGTCGTCCCCCAGCCGGTCGACGCCTGGTCGCGAACCCTCGCCGCAGCCGGCCCGACGTAACCCCGGGCCACCTGGACCCGCGGACCGACGGTCGCGCCGGCACCCTTCGCGGCGTGGTTGGCTGCCTGCATCAGGTGGCTGATGCTCTGGTTCAGCTCGGCCTTGGCCAACTGCCCCTGGGACTTACGCCGCCCGAATCCAAACACGGTCCTACCTCCTGGGAGTTGTTCCTTCGTCATCCTCCACCAACGGATGCCTCCGCGATGCCAGATCGGGCACATGGGAGGATCCGCATGGAACTGACCAACGAGTGAGGAGTACCCGTGGCCGAGGCTGTCTACGCCACCCTGCACACCAACGCTGGCCCGATCCGGCTGGAGCTCTTCGAAAACCACGCGCCGAAGACCGTCCGCAACTTCGTCGACCTGGCCGAGGGCAACCGTGAGTACACCGACCCGCGCACCGGTCAGCCGGGCAGTGGGCCGTACTACGACGGCACCATCTCGCACCGGGTGATCAGCGGTTTCATGGTCCAGATGGGCGACCCGACCGGCACCGGTCGGGGCGGACCGGGCTACAAGTTCGCCGACGAGTTCCACCCGGAGCTGCGGTTCGACCGTCCCTACCTGGTGGCGATGGCGAACGCCGGACCGGGCACCAACGGTTCGCAGTTCTTCATCACCGTGTCCCCGACGCCGCACCTCAACAACCGGCACACGATCTTCGGCCAGGTTGCCGACGAGCAGTCGGTGAAGGTCGTGGACTCGATCGCCAGCACCCCGACCGGCCCGAGCGACCGTCCGCTCCAGGACGTCGTCATCGAGCGGGTCGAGATCGAGCGGTCTGCTTCCTGACCGATTCGCGAGGTACCTTTGCTCGCATGATTGAGCGCTCCGGAGCACCGCACCGGCCGGCGTCGGTGGATCGCGCGGCGGTGGACGGAAGGTCGGCCCGGTGAGCGAGTCTCCGCCGACCACCCCGGTCTGCTACCGGCACCCCGGCCGGGAGACCTACGTCCGGTGCACCCGCTGCGACCGGCCGATCTGCCCGGACTGCATGCGGGAGGCGTCCGTCGGGCACCAGTGCCCGGAGTGCGTCAACGAGGGACGTCGCAGTGTCCGGCCGGCGCGTACCGCCTTCGGTGGCGGTGCCGCCGGCCGGCACGGCTATGTCACCAAGGCGCTCATCGCGCTGAACGTGCTGCTCATGCTGCTCTCCATCGCCTCCGACCGGGGTGGGGACGCGGCGGTGGGCGGTTCCGGCTTCGGCGGTCTGATGGGCGGCGGCACGCCGCTGACCAACTGGGGGTCGGTGCTCGGGCTGGCGGTCCTGCCCGACGGCACGCTCGGCGGGATCGCCGAGGGCCAGTGGTACCGGCTGGTCACCGCGATGTTCCTGCACTACGGCGTGGTCCATCTGCTGCTCAACATGTGGGCCCTGTGGGTGCTCGGCCGATCCCTGGAGGCCAGCCTCGGCCGGGTGCGGTTCGCCGCGCTCTACCTGATCGCGGGCCTCGGCGGCAACGTGGCCGCCTACCTGTTCAGCGAGCCGAGAGCGGCCACCGTCGGGGCATCGACCTCGATCTTCGGGCTCTTCGCCGCACTGCTCATCATCGAGCGCAAGATGGGTCGGGATATCTCCCAGATCATCCCGATCCTGGTGATCAACCTGGTGTTCACGCTCGCCGTTCCGGGCATCTCGATCCCCGGGCACCTGGGTGGCCTGGTGGTCGGCGCGCTGCTGGCGCTGGTGCTCGCGTACGCGCCGCGTGGTCGACGCACATTGGTGCAGGTCGTCGGCGGGGCGATCATCCTGCTGATCCTGCTCGGCCTGGTGCTCTTCCGCACCGCCGCCCTGCTCGGTTGACAACTCGATCGAGATCTTGGAAGGGCTGTGCCCCGGGAGGGGCCGTTTACTTCCAAGACCTCCGGGTGTCAGGAGCGGCGGGCTGCGCGTAGCGCGGCGGCGACCTCTTCCGGGGCGGCGCCCAGGTCGTATCGGCCGAAGAGGTGCAGTGACTCGCCCGCGTCGATCTCCAGGACCTCGGACGTGAGCCCCAGTCGCGGTCGCCGGTCCACGGTGATCGCCTCGATCGACGGCCAGGGCAACAGTCGGCGACCAGCGAACCCGCGAATGACTGTGACTCCTGCCGGATCCACCGCCAGTCGGACCGGTGCGATCAGGTCGCGTAGCGCCCAAGCGGCCAGCACGGCGGCGGCCAGGACGGCCAGCACCAACCGCACCGGGTCGCCGTCGGCGAAGAGCAGCCCGAGCGCGACCAGCAGGACCGCACCGGCCAGCTTCGCCGCCGGTAGGCTCGCCGGCACTCGCCACTGCCGGACCGGGGAGATCTCATCCACGCGCTCAGCATGCCAGCGGCTGCCGACTCCCGGCAGTGCCCGCCCGGTCCGCGAGCGCCCGCCCGGTCCGCGAGCGCCCCGCACCACCGGGGCGGGCGCGCACCGGCGTGGCCGGTGGAGGGAGAGCAAACCCGGGAGCAGCCAGCCGCTCCAGGGAGGACGTAGGATCGGGGCAGCCCAGGTTACCGGGGAGTAAACATGAGTGACGCGGTCATCGTCGGCGCGGTGCGCACCCCGGTCGGACGGCGGCGGGGCAGCCTCGCCGACGTCCACCCGGTAGATCTTTCGGCGCACGTGCTGCGCGCCCTCGCCGAGCGCACCGGGATCGACCCGGAGCAGGTCGACGACGTCCTCTGGGGCTGCGTGTCCCAGGTCGGCGAGCAATCGTGGAACATCGCCCGCAACGGCGTGCTCGCCGCCGGCTGGCCCGAGACGGTGCCCGGCACGACCCTGGACCGGCAGTGCGGCTCCAGTCAGCAGGCCCTGCACTTCGCCGCCGCGACTGTGCTGTCCGACCAGGCCGACCTGGTGGTGGCCGGCGGTGTCGAGTCGATGACCCGGGTGCCGATGGGCTCCAGCGTGGCCGGCGGGATGCCGTTCAGCGACCAGTTGCGCGCCCGCTATCGCGGCGTCGAGGGCTTCGCCGACGACGCGCCGCTGCCGTTCAACCAGGGGGTCGGGGCCGAGCTGATCGCCCAGCGGTGGCGCCTCTCGCGCACCCAACTGGACGAGTTCGCGTTGGCCAGCCACGAGAAGGCGGCCGCCGCACAGGACGCCGGGGCGTTCGATCCGGAGCTGACCCCGGTGCCGCTGGGCGATGGGGGCAAGTTCACCGCCGACGAGGGCATCCGCCGGGAGACCTCGCTGGAGAAGCTGGGCGAGCTGGCCACCCCGTTCCGCGCCGACGGTGTGGTGACCGCCGGTTCGGCGTCCCAGATCTCCGACGGCGCGGCGGCGCTCGCCGTGACCACCTCCGACTGGGCCAGCCGGCACGGCCTGCGCCCGCTCGCTCGGATCCACACCGCCGTGGTCGCCGCCGACGACCCGGTCACCATGCTCACCGCACCCATCCCGGCCACCGCGAAGGCGCTGCGCCGCGCGGGGCTGGGCATCGAGGAGATCGGGGTGTACGAGGTGAACGAGGCGTTCGCCCCGGTCCCGCTGGCGTGGCTGGCGGAGACCGAGGCCGATCCGGAGCGGCTCAACCCGCGCGGCGGGGCCATCGCCCTCGGTCACCCGCTGGGTGGCTCCGGCGCCCGGATCATGACCACCATGCTCCAGCACATGCGGGACAACGGGATCCGCTACGGCCTGCAGACCATGTGCGAGGGCGGCGGCATGGCCAACGTCACGATCGTCGAGCTGATCTGAGGACACCGCCGCCCACCCGTCCGGGCGGTGCTCACCTTCGCCGGCGCCGGAAAAAGCGGTCCCCAACTCCCGGACGGCGGCCTAGGGTGCCCAGCGTGACGACGATCGAGCGTGCCCAGGACTGGTCCGGAGAGCAGTGGCGGACGCAGGCCCGGTCCTGGGTCGACGAACAGTTGACCCGCGCGGGTCGGCGGGTGACCGGGTCGGTGGAGCCGCGGGTCCGTCCGTGGTCGCTGGTGTGGCGGGTGCCCACCGACGGTGGTCCGGTCTGGTTCAAGGCCAACAATCCGGGCACGGCGCACGAGGCCGCCCTGATCGCGACGCTGACCCGACTCACGCCGGAACGGGTGCTCACCCCGATCGCGGTGGACCCGGAGCGGGGCTGGTCGTTGCTGCCCGACGGCGGCGAGTCACTGCGCGGCCTGCTCAGCCGCGACCCGGACCTGAGGCACTGGGAGCGGGCGCTGCCCGGGTACGCCGCCCTCCAACTGGCCACCGCGGCGCAGGCCGACGAGCTGGTCGCCTCCGGCGTTCCGGACCATCGGCCCGAGGTGCTCGCCGACCTCTTCGTCGAGCTGCTCGACGACCGCGCGTCGCTGTTGCTCGGTGCGCAGGAGGGGCTCGACCCCGAGATGTACGACCGGCTGCGGGCGGAGGTGCCGTCGTACGCCGAGCGGTGCCGTCGGCTCGCCGAGTTCGGCATCCCGGCCACGGTGCAGCACGACGACCTGCACGACGACAATGTCTTCGCCGGCCCGGACGGGTACCGCTACTTCGACTGGGGGGACGCCTCGGTGGCGCACCCGTTCGGCACGCTGCTGGTGACCCTGCGTTCCGTCCGGTACGCCGACGAGCTGGCTGTCGACGACGCCGGGCTGGCCCGGTTGCGGGACGCCTACCTGGAGGCGTGGACCGACCGGTACGACCGGCGGACCCTCCTGGAGGCCGCCGACCTGGCGATCACCCTGGGGCCGGTGAGCCGGTCGCTCTCCTGGCGTCGAGCCCTGGACACCACCGAGGAGTCGCGGTCCGAGTACGCCGCCGCGGTCCCCGGTTGGTTGCCGGAGCTGTTCGCCGCCAGCCCGATTCGGCCCAACTCCTGACCATGATCCGTCCGAGTCGGAAGTCGGACAGGCAGTGCGACGCGCGGCGTGGAACTTCCAAAAAAGCGGCGTGACCCACGTCACCCCGCTGGTGGCGTCGTTGGGCAGGTCATGGACGTCTTCTCCCGAACGTTCCTCCCGGCCGCCGCCGAGGCTGGCCTGGCCGTGCAGACGGTGAGCCGGCACATGCCGGTCTTCCGACGCTGCGTCGGCTCCGGTGACGCCACCATCCTGGTCACCCGTTGCAGCCGCCCCGACCGCCCGGTCACCGGCGACTACCTCCTACTGCTCACGCACCGTCGGCTGGTGGTGACCCAGCAGACCCGTCTCCTGCACCGGCTGCGCCTGCACCTCAACACCGAGCTGCGCGAGCTGAGCAACGTGACCTGGAGCCCGGACCCCCGACTGCACTCGGTCGAGATGGCGGCCACCGCGATCGACGGGATCCGTGAGCGGTTCCTGATCCGCACCAGCCACCCGAAGCAGGTCTGGCAGCTCGACGCGCTGCTCAACCAGGCGTTCCGGACCCGCCTGCGGCCGCCCGGCGCCCGGGTCGTCGCCAGCATCGGTGACGCCCCGGCCGACGCGCGGCCCGGCATGTTCGCTCCGTCCTGGTGAGCTGACACCCGACCTTCGCGACGCCTTTACCGAACTCGAACACGCGCCGATCGCGCCGAGCCTCGCCGTCGGCAATCATGGGCCGGTGACCGTCGAACCGCCGCACCGCGGGCTCGTCCTCGTGGTCGAGGACGAGCCGGCCATCGCCGACCTGGTCCGGCTCTACCTCGCCCGGGACGGATTCGGCGTCCACCTGGAACGCGACGGCGAGGCCGGTCTGTACGCGGCTCGCCGGTTACGCCCGGTGGCCTGCGTCCTGGACATCGCGTTGCCGGGCCTCCCCGGCACCGAGATCTGCCGCCGGCTACGCGAGGCGGGCGACTGGACCCCGGTCATCTTCCTCACCGCCCGGGACGACGAGGTGGACCGGATCGTCGGCCTGGAGTTGGGCGCCGACGACTACGTCACCAAGCCGTTCAGCCCTCGGGAGTTGGTCGCCCGGGTGCGCGCGGTGCTGCGCCGGGCCGCCGGCGGCCCGGCGGGCGCGGACCGGCCGCGCGTCGTCGGCCCGGTGACGCTCGACCCGGGCCGCCGCACGGTCACCGTCGCGGGCGCGCCGGTGCAGCTCACCTCCACCGAGTTCGATCTGCTGGCGCACCTGATGGCCCGGCCCGGTCGGGTCTTCACCCGGGAGGAGCTGCTGGCCGGGGTCTGGGGTTACGCGGCGCACGCCGGCACCCGCACTGTCGACGTGCACGTCGCCCAGGTGCGGGCGAAACTCGGCCCGGCCAGCGTCATCAAGACCCACCGTGGCGTCGGGTACGCGGTCGATGCCTGACCACTCCGGGCGCGTCGGGTCGCCCACCATGACCCTGCCGGTGGTCGGCGCCGGCCCGCCCGCCGCACCTCGGCGAGGCCGACTCGGCCGTACGCTGACCGCCCGCGCGGTGCTCGTCACGTGCGCGGTGGCGCTGGTGTCGGTGCTGGTCACCGCCATCGTCGCGGTGCCGTTGGCGATCCGTGGCGCGGAGCGACGCGATCAGGACGCGCTCGCCGCCCAGGCCCGGCTGGCTGCCGAGGTGCTGCGGACCCGCCTGGACCGGGGTCGCAGCGCCGACGAGGAGCGGCTCATCCAGCAGCTCCGCAACCAGGGCATCGACGCGTACCTGATCCGGCGCGGGGCGGTCGACCGGCCGGGCCTGCCACCCAGGGTGGTGCAGCGGATCGAACAGGGCCGCAACGTGTCGGTGCGGCGCGTCGTCAACGGGGAGCGTGCCCTGGTCGAGGGCCGGGCGCTGCCCAACGGCAACGGGGTGGTGCTCTCCCGTGGCGCGTCCCACGGGTTGTGGGCACAGGTGCTGCTGAGCCTCTGGTTGCCGCTGCTGGCCGGGTTGGCCGCCGGTGTGGTCGCCGGGCTGCTGCTGGCCCGCCGGTTGGCTCGGCCGATCCGCGTGGCGGCCACCGCCGCCGCCCGGCTGCGCGCCGGCGACCGCGCCGTCCGGATACCTGTCGAGTCACCGGACGAGGTCGCCGACCTGGCCGAGGCGTTGAACGGTCTGGCCGGCGCGTTGGCCACCAGCGAGGGCCGGCAGCGGGAGTTCCTGCTGTCCGTCTCGCACGAGCTGCGCACCCCGCTGACCGCGATCCGGGGGTACGCCGAGGCGCTCGCCGACGGGGTGCTCGGCGCGGACGACATGGTGGACACCGGTCGGACGATGCTGACCGAGGCCCAACACCTGGACCGACTGATCGGGGACCTGCTGGCGCTGGCCCGACTGGAGGCCGCCGACTTCCCGCTGGAACCGGTGCCGGTGGACCTGACCGAGCTGGCCGTGCACGCGGAGCCGACCTGGGCCGGCCGGTGCGCGGCGGTGGGCGTGTCGTTCCGGCTGGAGACGCCCGGTCGGCCGGTGCCCGCGTACACCGATCCGGGGCGGATCCGGCAGGTGCTGGACGGGTTGTTGGAGAACGCGCTGCGGGTCGTACCCCCGGGGTCGCCGGTGGTGCTCGCGGTCCGGCCGGCCGGCGCGGACCCGGCCTCCGGCGGTGAGCTGGAGGTTCGGGACGGCGGACCCGGCTTCACCGACGACGACCTGGCGGTGGCGTTCGAACGGGGTGCGCTGCACGAGCGGTACCGGGGGGTGCGCAAGGTGGGCAGCGGGCTGGGGTTGGCGCTGGCCGCCGGCCTGGTCCGTCGGCTGGGCGGGGAGATCGCCGCGGGGCACGCGCCGGAGGGCGGCGCGGCCTTCACGGTCCGGCTGCCCGGTGATCCTTACCTGACTCGAACATCGGCCTGACGCTCCGCTCGTCCTCGGCCGGAATGCTGAGGACTCCACGGACGAGAGGGAACGCCATGCCACGTTGGGGATTCGCCACCGGCACCACGGCACTGCTCGCGGCGGTCGCGCTCGGGGTCACCGGCTGCGGCGCGGCCGAGGTGGCCAGCCAGCCCGCCCGGGACGCCGCCGTCGACGTCGCCGCCGCCCTCGGGGTGGAGGGTCAGGCGCTGACCGCGATGGGCTTCGACCCCGACGAGTTGGACGTGCGGACCATCGCCGCGCCGGCCACCCCGGCGCCGGGTGCCTCCCCCACGGCCAAGGACAAGGCCCGGGACAAGCGCGGCGAGGAGTGGCGCAAGCGCCACCAGGCCCGCGTGCTGTTGCGCAGGAACACTCTGCACGGCGAGGCGGTGGTGAAGGTCAAGGACAGCGGTACGCAGACCGTCGCCGTACAGCGCGGCGAGGTGACCGCGATCGACGGCGACTCGATGACCGTCAAGTCCACCGACGGCTTCACCATGACCTGGACCTTCGGCGACGACCTGCGGGTCGTCGAGCGCCGCGCCACGGTGCAGCCGAGCGAGGTCAAGGTCGGCGCGACGGTCGGCGTCGCTGGTGCCAAGGACGGCGACAAGGCAGTGGCCCGGCTGATCCTCATTCCCGGCGCCAAGTGAGCGGAAGGGGCCTCAGTCGAGGCCCCTTCCCTCAGTAGACGCGGGAGCCGATGAAGTCGTCGTGACCGTAGCCGACCGGGTTGGCGGCGGTACGGGCCTCGAACGACCACTGCTGTCGGGTGCTGCCGGAACAACTCGCCAACCGCAGGCGGGAGCTGCCCAGCAACGGGTTGTCGAACGCCACGCAGAGGTTGCTCGCCGCCGCCGGCCTGAGCTGGTTGCCGACGAAGACGAACTGCTGGGCGCCGGTGCCGTTGCAGTCGTAGATGTTGACAGCCGTGCCCGAGGTCATCGAGCTGTTCGAGACGTCCAGGCAGCGGTCGTGGGACAGCTCCGAGTGCAGTGACCGCCGGGTCGAGTCGTACCAGAAGCCCTGGTTACGCCCACCGTGACAGGCGTGTGGCTGCTGCACGGTGCCGTTGCGGGAGTCGTACCCCCTGCCGTCGACGCAGGTGCCGGTGGCCAGGTTGCGCAGTTGCTTGAACTCCAGCAGCCCGGGGTAGAGCACGCCGCCGCCGGTGCTGGCCGGGTCGACGCAGCTCGCCCGCTCCTGCCCGGAGCTCCAGAACTGGGTGATGCACTGGGCGAACATGCCGTGCCCCCGGGCGTTGGGGTGGAACGACTGCCGGGCGGCGTTCTCGTTCCAGATCCCGACCTCGATGAAGAGGCCGCGGACCGAGGTGTTGTCGGTGCACACCTCGTGGCCGTGGAAGAGTCGGCTGGCGTCCAGGTAGCGGGTGCCGGTGTTCGCGGCGGCCGACCGCAGCGCCGACTCGAACAGCGGCACGGCCTTGTTCCGGGCGAACGCCGCGTCGGCCAGGTAGAGCAGGCAGCCACCGGAGTACCAGCCGGGGAAGTTCGGGTTGTCCTCCACGTCCGGGCTACCCGGGCTCGGGTACGACATGAGCACCAGCTCGTAGTCCGAGCGCAGGTAGCCGGCGTCGGTCATGGTCTGCCGGATGTCGGTGAGCGCGTCGGTCACGGCCTGCCGGCTGCCGTCGGTGCGGATCGTCCACTGATCGGTGTAGGTGGGGTAGCAGGCCCCCTGGAAGAGGACCCGACGGACGGCGCAGTCGGTGGCGACCGGACCGAACTGGATGGTGCCGTCGCCGTTCGCGCCGACCACCACCCAGATCAGCTTCACGTGCGTGTTGCGCGCCTTGATGCCCAGGTGGTCGCCCTGGTTCAGCTCGTTGTGCTGGGTCGGTCCGCCGGCGACGAGGTTCCACGGGGTGGCGCCGGAACAGGCCAGGTTGTACTGCGCGTCCGACGGGATGCCGGTCCGGAAGACCGCCTGGTCGTACGAGCGGTCGCACCAGTTGCCGTCCTGGTGGGTGCCGGGGACGTAGTTGCCGACGCCCTCGCCGGAGATCTCACTGTCGCCCATGGTGATCAGCGCGGTGCGACGTTGTTCGATCGGACGGATCGCGGGGCTGCCGTAGAGTGCGGTGGCCTCGGCGGCCCGGACGGCTTCGAGGTTGGCGGGGAGCGGCTGGACGGCCGGTCGGTCGGCGGCGGTGGCGGGGGTGGCCGGTCCGGCGAGCATTCCTAGGACGAGAGCGGCGACGGCGACGGCGATGGTGCTGGCCCGTCGTCGGGTCGCGCGTTCGGGCCTGGCGGGGATTGCAGGCATCGACGCACTCCTTTCGGCTCAGTCGCGGGACGTCGACTGAGTTACCAGACGGTAACGTGCGGATCAATGGATGTGAATGCGCCTCGGATCCTTGCGCGCGGGCTGCCGAACCGCCCGGATCGGACGATCCGGGCGCTGGCCCGTGCTGGGCGGCCCGAGCATCCGGGCCCGGTCAGCGGCCGGGTGGCAGCGCGTAGCCGACGTAGCCGCGAAACTCCAACCGCCAACCGGCCGGAACCAGCTTGGCGCAGGCCGGCCGACTGCCGGTGCAGACGATCGCGTCCACCGAGGTGGGATCGGCCGCCGGCCGTTCCGGCAGGACCGACTGCAACGACACCAGCTCCGGCGAGCGGCCGTCCGGCTGGCGCAGCGCCAACCACCACGGGTACTCCCAGTTGTCGTTCTGCTCCACCAGCCCGATCCGCCGGGCACCGCTGTCCCGGACCGCCGCCGAGGCCCAGCGGAACTCGTCGGCCCACTGCGGGCGGCGCAGGAACCGGGTGTCCCAGTCCGAGGTCGTGAAGACCGAGCCGGCGCCGACGAGCCGGCGCGGGAAGCCGTACGACAGTGCGAGCACCCCGGCCAGCGCGGACGTGGCCAACACGACGACCACCGCCAGAGTGGCCACCGAACGCCGCCGACCGCCGGCCGTGCCTGTCGTGCGGCCGGCCCGGCGGCGCAGGAGCGCGTCCACCCACAGCCCGGCGAGCGGCACGGCGAGCACGAGCGCGTACAGCAGCAGCCGGTTGCCCCACGGCTGCCACTTGATCATCGCGGTGTGCAGCAGGACGGTGGCCAGCACCACCACCGCGTACGCGCGCAGCGGCCCGACCTGCCCACCGTCGATCCGGCGCGGCCGGGTCAGCGCGACCACCGCGCCGATCAACGCCAACGCCCCGGCGACCGGGAACGCCACCCGGTCCTCGTCCGGGTACCAGGCGGGTTCCGGAAAGTTCTCCCGGCCGAAGGTGGTCGCCCGGTCCTGGGGGTCGACGCCGATCGCCTCCGCACCGCCGATGATCGCCGCCCCGCCGAGCTGACGCAGCGGTGCCAGTGGCGTGTCGAACGCGGTGTGCCCGATCCGCAGCGCGTTGACCAGGATCGACGGCGGATCGTGTCGCTCCATCGGAATCGACTCCCGCAACCGGGGCGGGCCCAGCGGATGCCCGAACTCGGCCGTCACCCGAGCCAGGAACGGTCCGACCACCACGGCCGCCACCAGCATGATCAGCACCGAACCACAGACGACGCGCGCCACGCCAGCGACCGGGCGGGAGGCCGGTACCGCGCGAGCAGCCGGTACCGCGCGAGCAGCCGGTACCGCGCGAGCAGCCGGTACCGCGCGAGCAGCCGGTACCGCGCCAGCAGTCGAGGCCCCGGCGGCCGGTGCCCGGTTGGCCAGGGCCAGTCGGAGCTGCGCCAACCCCCAGAGCACCAGCAACGGACCCACCGCGATCAGGCCGCTGGTCTTCGTCACCGCGGTCAGCCCGGCGGCCGCACCCAACCCGAGCAGGGTGCCCCAGCCGGTCCGCCGGCGCAGTCCGTCCAACACCAGCGTCGCCGCGCACGCCACCCATACCGCACAGACCAGGTCGGTCTGGGTGCTCGTCGCCTGGAGCACCACCATCGGCGTGGTCGCCAGTACGAACACGGTGATCAACTGAGCCCGCCGGCCACCGCCGAGCTGCGCCGTGATCCGTGCGGCCACCAGCAGGCAGAGCACCCCGGCGGCCCACTGCACCAGGTTGTACAGGTGGTCCCCGCCGGTCAGCAGGCGCAGGTGCAGGAGCAGGTACTCGGCTCCGGGCGGGATGGTCACCTGCCGGTGGATGGCTGTCGGCCAGAAGTCCAGATCGCCCTGGGCCACCCAGTGCTCCACCTTCGGCAGGTGGTACGTCTGCGAGTCGAAGTTGTTCGGCTCGGCTAGCAGCGCGACGAGCAACTCCACCAGGACCAGGCCGCTGACCGTGCCGGCGAGCAGGCGTTCGCCCCGACCCGCCGTCCGCCAGGTGTCGACGGCCCTGGCGAGCAGGCCGCCGCGTACCCGATCGACCTGGACCGGCCGGTGGTCGGGCCCGACCCGGCCGCCGTCGGCGATCGGCGCGGGCAGCTCCGGGCCGACACCGGCGGACACCGCCGCCCCGACCGGTACCGGCCGGAGCGCCGCGGCGGGCTGGTGCGCGGGAATGGCCCCCCGGCGACGCCAACGCAGCCCCGCCGCCGTCGCGCAGACGAGCAGAAAAGGTAACCAGGCGGCGGCAATCGCCGGCCGGTTCAGCGCGTGCGCCGCGCCGAACAGCTCGACAACGAGCACCGCGTACGCCCCGCTGACCAGGGCGGCGCGCACCACCGCGAGCCGTAGCGGCGCCACCGCGGCGGCCCTGCGCGGCCTCGTCGCGCCGGTGAGCAGGAGCACGGCGGCGGCGGGCACCACCGCGAGCAGGGAGCCGGCAGCCGACATGGCCGGAAGTAAACACCATCGGCCTGGGATCGCCACGTCGACTGCCCGCCGGTGGGGCCCACGTCGTGCTGACCGGCCAGGCTAGGCTATCCCCGACGTGTCGTCGCCACCGTGGAGATTTCCGTGAAGCTTTCGATCCTCATGCCGGTCTTCAACGAGGAAGAGCGCATCGCGGACGCCCTCAAGCAGGCATTGGCAGTGGACTATCCGTGCGAGATCGAGCTGGTCGTCGTCGACGACGGGAGCCGGGACGGCACCGGTGAGGTCCTCGGTCGCGCCGACGACGCACGCCTGCGGGTCATCACCCACCAGCGCAACGCCGGCAAGGGTGCCGCGATCAAGACGGCCGTCGACAGCGCGGAGGGCGACTACATGGTCATCCTCGACGCCGACCTGGAGTACGACCCGCAGGACATCCCCAAGCTGCTCGCCCCGGTGCTCGACGGGCGGGCCGAGGTGGTCTACGGCAATCGCACCTTCGGCAGTCACAGCGCCTACAGCTTCTGGTACGTGATGGGCAACAAGGGCGTCACGATGGCGGCCAACGTGCTGTTCAACTCGTACATCGGTGACCTGGAGACCTGCTTCAAGCTGATGCCGGTGGCGCTCTACCGGTCGCTGGAGGTGCGCTCGCGTGGCTTCGGCATGGAGGCCGAGGTGACCGGCAAGCTGCTGCGCCAGCGGATTCGCCCGTACGAGGTGCCGATCAGCTACCGGGCACGTGGCCGGGAAGAGGGCAAGAAGATCACCTGGAAGGACGGCGTCGAGGCGATCTGGATCCTCGGTCGCGAGCGCGCACGCCGCCGCCCCGCCACCTCAGCCCCGCGTTGAGCCCAGGAACGCGCTGATCGACCGCCGCAGACCGGTGGCGTCCAGGCCGTGCCACCGGATGTGGTCGGCCGGACTTCCGTAGCGCCGCAGGTCGGTCTGACCCACCCCGAGCGCGAGCAGCCGATGCGGCACGTCCGCCATCGCCCGGCTGACGACCGCGCTCGACGTGCCCGCCAGGTACGGCTCGACAAGCACCACCTCGGTCCCGGCGAGCGCCCGCAACCCCGCGGTGTCGAACGGCCGGGGCGTGTGGGTGTACCCGACTGTCACGTCCATTCCCTGAGTCGCCGCCACCGTGGCGTCGAGCATCGGCCCCACGGCCACCACCAGCGGCGCGCCCGTCCCGCCCTGCCGCAGCACCCGCAGCCGGTCCGCGTTCGGGTGCGCCTCGGCGTTGCGCTGCTCACTGAGCCGCAGGTAGACCGGGTCGTCGCTGGCCGCGGCGTGCCGGAGCAGCGGCGCGACCTCGTCCGGGTGGCCGGGCACCCGCACCGTCCAGCCGTCGCCGAGAGAGTCGAAGAGGGCCACGTCCCCCGGTGACTGGTGGGTCCGGCCCTCGGCCGACCCGTCGTAGGACGCGCCGATGCTGACCAGGACCGCGCCCACCCCCTGGTGGTCCAGATCCAACTTGATCTGCTCGTACGCCCGGTCCACCAGGAACGTCGCGTACGAGTGCACGATCGGGCGGAGCCCGGTCAGGGCGAGCCCGCCGGCCACACCGATCATGAGTTGCTCCCGGATGCCGACGTTGAGCACCCGATCCGGGTGCCGTCGAGCGGCCGGAGCGAACTGGCTGGCCGAGATGTCGGCCACGACGAGCGCGGTACGCGGATCCTCGTCGAGGAGCGTGGCGGTGCTGTCGATGAAGGCCGCACGCATGGCGGTCACCCCTTGCTCTCGATGCGGGCGACCACCAGGTGTGGCCGTTGTGGGCGGTGCCCGGTCAGCGCCCGGTACAGGGCGGTGTGGTCCCGGCCGTCGACGGTGTCGGCGGTCCAGCCGTTGACCGTGAAACGGCTGGCGATGCCACCCGACCAGCCGTGGGTGGACGACGAGTTGTCGACCACGATCGCGGTGAGGCTCTCCAGGCCGGTCGCTCCCGCGTACGCGATCGCCTCGTGGTTGGAACCCTCGTCCAGTTCGGCGTCGCCGAGCAGCACGTACACCCGGGGGGTGTGCAGCCCCTGGGCCCGCAGTCCGAGGGCGGTGCCGACGGCCAGCCCGAGGCCGTGGCCGAGTGAGCCGGAGCCGATCTCGACCCCGGGCACCAGCAGCCGGTCCGGGTGGTGGCCGAGCCGACTGTGTGGCCCGGCGAGGTCGTCGAGCCAGGCCTCCGGGAGAAAGCCGTGCGCGGCGAGCACCGCGTAGTAGGCGGCCGGCCCGTGCCCCTTGGAGAGCAGGAACCGGTCCCGCTCCGGATCGTCGACGGTGTCCGGGCTGACCCGCAGCACCCGGTCGTAGAGCACCTGGAGCACGTCGATGGTGGAGTGCGCACTGGGTGCGTGCTTCTCGTCGCCGGTCAGTCGTCGGATGAGCCCGGGGAGCCGGGACCCGGTGTCGGTTTTCAGTGCGGTGGTCATGCCACTACCCTGTTACTTGAAGTGCACTTCACCTCAAGGACCTGGTGATGCAGGATCTACTGACGATCGGCGACCTGTCCGCCCGCTCCGGGGTGGCTCCGTCGGCGCTGCGCTACTACGAGCGGCTCGGGCTGATCCGCGCCGACCGTACCGGCGGCAACCAGCGCCGGTACGCCCGCGCCGAGCTGCGCCGGGTCGCCTTCATCCGGATCTCCCAGCAGGTCGGCGTCTCGCTCGACGAGATCCGGGCGGCGTTGGAGTCGCTCCCCGAGGCCCGCACGCCCAGCCCGCAGGACTGGGCGCGGCTCTCCGCGAGCTGGCGGGGCCGGTTGGACGAAAAGATCCGCCTGCTCACCAACCTCCGCGACGATCTGGACGGCTGCATCGGCTGTGGCTGTCTGTCCCTGCAACGCTGCACGCTCAACAACCCGGGTGACGCGCTGGCCGGCGAGGGGCCGGGCGCCCGCCTGATGCTGCCCCGACCCACTGACGACACGCTCGTCTGACGCCCCTCACCCGCGCGTGAGCAGCACCTTGCCGAAGTGGTCGTTCGACTCGACGAGCCGGTGCGCCGTCGCCGCCTCGCTCATCGGCACCCGCCGGTCCACGATCGGTCGGACCGTGCCGGCCTCGATCAACGGCCACACCTCGTCCCGTACGCCCTGGACGATCTCCGCCTTCTCGGCCGGCGGTCGGGAGCGCAGCGACGTCGCCGCAATGCTCGCCCGTTTGGTCATCAGCGCGCCGAGATCCAACTCGCCCTTGCGCCCGCCCTGCATCCCGATCACCACGAGCCGGCCGCCGCTGGCCAGCGCGGAGACGTTCCGGCCCAGGTAGGACGCGCCCATGATGTCCAGGATGACGTCCGCGCCCCGACCGTCAGTCGCCTGCCGGACCTCCTCGACGAAGTCCTGCTCCCGGTAGTCGATCGTGTGGGACGCGCCCAGCTCCCGCAGCCGGGAGTGCTTGGTCTCCCGGGCGGTGGTCAGGATCGTCGCGCCGAGGGCCGCCCCGAACTGGACCGCGAAGGTGCCGATCCCGCTGCCCCCGCCGTGCACCAGCAGCGTGTCACCCGCGCCGAGCCGACCCACCTGGATCAGGTTCGACCAGACCGTGCAGGCCACCTCCGGCAGCGCCCCGGCGTCCACCGGGTCGCAGGCCGGCACCGGCAGCAACTGCCCGGCGGGGACCGCGACCCGCTCGGCGTACCCGCCGCCGGCCAGCAGCGCGCACACCTGCTGCCCGACCGCCCACCCGGCGACCTCCGACCCCACCTCCGTGACAACCCCGGAGCATTCCAACCCGGGGTACGCGGACGCGCCCGCCGGCGGTGGGTAGTGCCCCTGCCGTTGCAGCAGGTCAGCACGGTTGACCCCGCTGGCCCGCACATCCACGATCACCTCGTCGGGGCCTGGCTCCGGGTCGGGCACCTCGGCCCAGACCAGCGCGTCGGGTCCACCGGGCTGCGGAATGGTGATGGCTCGCATGAACCCAGTCTTCCCGATCTCCGCGGGTGCCGCAGGCGCAACCACAAGGCCACAGTGGACGGCCCGGACGGGCTGGTCACCGTGTTCGGGGAGGGACGCCGGGCCGTCCGGCGGAAGCCGTGGCAGACTGTGCGTGGCCGTACGCCCGCGGGTGGCGGCCCAGGAGGGTTCGCCTAGTGGCCGATGGCGCTGGTCTTGAAAACCGGTAAGGCAGCGATGTCTTCGTGGGTTCGAATCCCACACCCTCCGCCCCTCTGGACAGCAAAAACGCCCCCTGACCAGCGCGAACGCTGGCCGGGGGGCGCTTCTGTGAATAGCGAGTCAGTCTCACTTAGTCCCGTTCGGGGCCGCCGCGTCTCACTCGTCGCGGCAAATGGGCGGCAAAGTTTCATCGGCCGGTCGGGCGCTCTCGTGCTGGTCAGGAGTGGCTAGCGCAGCCTCGATCCGCTTCCGTGCGGCCTCGTCCTGACCGTCGATGCACGAGGCGTAGACCTTGAGCAGGACGTGCACGCTGTGCCCTGCCCACTCGGCGACCTGGGTAGCCGGCACGCCGGCATTGAGCCAGAGCGACACGGCAGCATGCCGCAGGTGGTAGGGCACCCGTGCCAGGACGGAGCGTTGCTGAGCGGGGGTAAGGGCCTGTTCCCGTGCCTGCCGCCAGGCTCTCAGGTAGGTGCTCTTCGTGACGGGGCCAGGCCGTGAGCCGGGCGCGTTGAACATCCGCCCGCCCGGGTTGCCGTAGTGCTGCCGATGGTGTCGCAGGATGCGGACAAGTTCAGGGCAGGCCGGCACGTCGCGCGTCGCCTTTTTCGCTCGGTGCTTTAGCTCTCGGTCCTCGCGCATTTCGCCGCTGTCGCTCCATTCCTCGCCGACGTGTTGCGTTGACCCGCTGAGGTGAAGCCACCCCCAACCCTCTTCGGGAAGCTCGCATTCGTCGTCTCTCAGGTGCATTACCTCAGACGGTCGGAGCGCTGCGAAGTACATGCACGCGAAGAACCCCGCTAGGGCCGGATCTCGATCGCTCACGGCGGCCAGCAGTAAGCGTGCTTGCTGCGGATTCGCCACAACCTTCCGGTCGATTTTCTCTTCGTTTTTCGGTGCTCGCCACTGGACGAAATCCATCGGGTGTGCGTCGAGGTATCGCAGCTCCACCGCGTATTTGAGCGCGCTATAGAGGACGGCTCGCTTGCGGGCAACGGTGTTAGCGGCGGCCGGCCCGCCGTCGAGCCGGGTCGCCAGGGTGTCAAGCGCCTTCCGAATTGTGGCCGCGTTCGCTAGTTCGGTCAGTGCAAGCGTGTTGGCCTTAAGCCACTTGACGGCTGCTGCCAGGTCGGCCGGCGGATCGGCGTCCCGCTGCGACTTGTTGAAGATCCACGTATACAGCGCTTTCCGGATCTCGGCATCGGGGGGCGCGCCCCGCGTGCTGCTCAAGAATGCTGGCGTCACAGTCGTGAGGGCGTCGGCGATGCTCTTTCGCTGGGTCGCGGCGGCCCGGGACCATTTCATGTCGACGAACGCCACCGCGACTTCGTACCACGTTCGGCTGTTCAGTTCTCGCGCCATCGGTTCCGGCAGGCCGGTCGGCTTGTCGAACGCAATTCCCTCGCGCTGCGCTATGACGAGGCGCGATCGGAAGCTCTCGGCCATTGCTCGCGTTTGAAACGTCTTGCCGAATTCGCGCCCGGCTACCTCCCACCGGACGCGATAGCTCTTGCGATCCTTGCCGGTCTTCCGGTCGCGTCCCTGGTATTCACGGGTTGCCCAGATGCGTACCTCGTAGGTGCTCATGCTGCCTCTTCGTGGTCGTTGAGCCAGTTGTCCAGGTCGCGGCGGCGGACGTACAGGCTGCCGTTCGGGTACTTGATGGTTCGGGGCGCGCGGCCGGTGGCCTTCCAGCGGAAGAAGGTCGAGCGGGGTACGCGCAGTTCGTCCAGGACTTCGGCGAGGGTGAGCAGGTTCCCGGTCGGGGTGGTGCGCTTCGGGGTGGTCATGGGCGGGTGCCCTCCCTCGGGGTGGCGTGGAGGTAGATGCGCTGCAACAGCGGGGATCGGCGGTCGGGGTAGGGCCGGCTGACCTGCTGGATGTGCAGCACTCGGGCGATGGCGTCGAGCGCTGCGGCTGTTTCAGTGGGGGTGCCGTGCAGCCTGATTCGCACGGTGAGGGCCTTCCGGTCGGCGCGGGTCGCGTGTGGAGGGTCGGCTAGGCGATGCGGCAGGAGGGCGTAGGGCGGCCCACTGAGAGCGCCGTAGAGGCAAGATCCAGGGCTTCCGGGTGTAAGGCATAGGGCCTAGTGCTCTCGGGGGCTCTCAGCGGGTCGCTTCCGGGGGTTGTCGGCCGGCGGTCGGTGCCGGCAGGCGGCGGCGGGAGGCCGGGAAGCGCTGACACGCTGACAGCAGGGCCTGCTAGTGACGTTTCCGCAGGTGAGCGGCGGTGTAAAGCTGTCAGCGGGGTGCGCTGACAGGCGCTGACAGCGCTGACACCTCACGGGCGGCGGCGGGGATTGTCAGCACCTGTCAGCGGCTGTCAGCGCGGGCCGCTGACACCTTCTCGGGTGCTGTGAGCTGCGGAAACGTCGCCGGGCGTGGCGATTGTCAGCGTGTCAGCGTTTCCGGGGTCGTCTCCGGCAGCGCGGGGGTGCAGCTCGTAGCGGCCGTCCGGCCCGTTGCGGACCCACCCGAGGGCGATCAGCTCGTTGAGCACGGCGATCACCTCGTCGGACTTCGGCAGGCGGCGGGCGACCCGGCGGTGCGCTTCGCGGCGGGTGAAGGTGGTCATGCCCTTGGTGGTGAGCACCCCGAGCAGGTACCGGGCTTTCTCGATCGCGGTGTCACTGCCGATGGTGGTCAGCGCGGCCCGGTAGTGGGCGGCGAAGAACTCGGCGAGGCGTACCGCGTCGGCCATCCGGTCGGCGTCGATGGGTTGCCGCCACGCGTCGGCGGGGTGGTGGGCGACGTGCAGCAGCCCGGCCAGGCGCAGCGTCGCGCCGGAGAGCTTGTTGCCCCACTCGCGCATGTCGTACAGGCTCCCGCCGGGCCGTAGCTCGGCCTCCACGGCCTCGGCGGCGGCGCGGCGCACCGTGGCGGCGTCGTCGGTGAGCACGACGACGGCGGGGTCTTCCCACTCGGCGAACGTGGCGGCCAGGTCGTGCACCCGGTGCCGGTAGCCGGCGGTGACCTGCTCGGCGATCGGTGGTGTGTCCACCGCCCGATACCCGGCCAGGGAGCGCGGGAGGGCGAACAGGAACCGGGCCGGCAGGCCGCGCCCGGCGAGGTCGGCGTTACCGCCGAACTTGCGCAGCACCGAGGGTTGGGCCATCACGCAGACGGTCAGGGCCGGTTTGTCGACCGAGACACCCTCGCGGGTGATCCGTTCGTTGCTCATCGGCTGCCCCGCGTGACCCTTGAGGTACGGGTCGAGGTTCGGCGCTCCGGAGTACCGCCCCGCGAGGGTGTCGAAGATGCCGCCCTCGTCCGAGATGATCGCCATGCGTCCGCCGTTGGCGGCCATCAGGTTGATGAGGACTTCGGGGGTGGCGTCGTCCACGATCAGCCGGGGCAGGCCGGGAACGGTGATCGCCTCGGCCGCGATGGCGGCGGCCACCGCCTCGGCGGCGGCATCGTCGCGCTTGCTCGGGTCGGCGGCCTTGGCCGCTTGGGCTTTGGCCTGTTCGGCGTGCCGGTCGGCGATGTCCCGCAGCGCGGCGGCCTCCGCGATCCGAGGTCGCATCGCCTCGCCCAACGTCGACTGAGCGGCGAACAGCGGCGCGGTCATCGCCCGGTGGACAGGGCTCTTGCGTTCGCCGGGGCCGGCGATGACGGCGGCGAAGATGTTCACCGGCTCGCGCCACCCGCCGACCGGCTCGACCTCCAGGCGGCCACCCGCGCACGCGGAGAGCACGGCCACGGCGAGGGTGCCGGCCATCGCGGGATCGGTCTGGGTGAACCGGGCGACGCCGGTCACCATGTCGCCCAGCCAGCGGGGGAACACGTCGACCGGGAACGGCGGCGGCACGGTGGACGGCCCGGTCAGGGGCACTGGAACATCCCACAGCGGGCCGGCACTGCCCGGGGGTGCGTCCGTGTCGTCGAGCTGGTCGGTGACGAGGTGAAGGCGGGCGGGCGTCATGCGGCACGTCCTTCCGGTGTGGATGCGGGCAAGCGGGGATTGGTGACAACCGGGGTTGTCGCCGTGCGCGCCAGCTCGGCGAGCACGGCCATCTGCTCGGGCATCCCGCGCGTGCCGTCAAGCGGCCGGCGGGCGTGCGGCCAGACGGCGGACACCGGGTCGGCGTAGTCGCGGCCAGCGAGCACGGTCACAGTGCCGGCCACGTCGATGCCGAGGCGGCGTGCTTGCGCGTACAGGCGCGGCGCGGTGACGGCACCCGGTTGGCCCATCCGCAGCTCGTACGGCTCGATCACGGTGTCCGCAGTGAGCAGCCCGTATCGGGCGGACAGGATGACCAGCCGCCCACCGATCCGGTCAGCCGCCCTGCGGCACGCGCGGTGGTAGCTGCCGGTGTACATCTGCCCGGCCGGCGCGGGCCGGTCGAGCTTTGCGCTACCGCATCCCACGATCACCACCGCGTCATTGCGGCCCATCACGCTGCGGCGCGTCCGGGCGTTTACCGGGTCGGCGTATGCCTTGCTGGCGGCCTGCCGGGTGGTGCCGGTCGCTCGGCCGACCTCGGCGTACGACCATCCGTCGTTGAGCACGAGGTCCACCGCGATCCACTCTCGGGCTTCCCGGCACGCGGCCTCCAACGCGGCCAGCGCGGCGAGGATGCCCGAGGGCGTCCGGGCAGCGGCTAACGCGGCGGCGTGGTCGCCCACATAGCCGGCCGCTGGGTGGAGCTGGGGCGCGCGGTGACAACTGCGGTTGTCGGCGGGCCGGTTCACGCGGCGACCGTCCGGGGTCGCTTGCTGCCGGCGGTGAGGCCGGATCGGACGGTGCGGTACGCCTCGGCGGTGCGCAGCCCGGCCGTCACGCCCGCCTGTTCCAGCACGCTTTGGGCGTCGTCCTCGCCGAGCGCCCCACCGGCCGCGAGTTGGCCGAGGGCCACGGCGGCGATGTAGAGCGCCCGGTTGCGTTCCCCGCTCGCGGCGGTGGTGACGCGCTCGACCTCGCGGGTGACGGCGGCCCGCACGTACCCGCCAGCGCGGCCGGTGCCGAGGTCGACCACCACCGGCCGCTGCGGCGGCAGCGGAGCCGGGGTGAGCAGTCCGGCGAGCCATCCCGCGAGCGGCGCCGGGTCGGTGTCCAGATCGACGGTGTAGGGCCGTCCGGCGACCGTTGAGCCTGCGGCGACCACGTATCCGCCGTGGGCGCGGGTGTCGACCATCGGGCCGAGGGTTCCGGCGGTGTTGCGCAGGTCCGGGCCGGTCGTCGGGTGCTGGTAGTAGAGGTGAGTGCCGCCCCGCCCGGTGCGGACGGTGTACGTCGGGTCGATTCCGGCCAGGTGCCGCGCGGCCAGGTCGGCGAGGGTGTCCAGCCCGGTCCGGTTGGTGGTGTCGTCCTTTGACACGTCCAGATCAACCACCAGCAGGCACGACGGTCCACACGCGATGCCGATGCCGTAGGGGCGGGCGGTCCACGCTCGGCGGATGCGGTCGGGGTCGGTGGTAGCGCGGGGCTCCCATCCGAGGTGGTGACCGGCGGCGCGGCAGCGCGGGTCGCGGCCGGCGCAGTCGTCGGCGGTGTGGTCGGGGAACGCGGGTCGCTTGTCGTCGGGGCGTAGCGGGAAGACGTGCCAGCCGCGTTCGGCGTGCGCGAGCGCGGCGGTGAGTAGATCGGTCACGGGTTGCTCCTGTTCACGCGGGTCGGCGGTGGGCGCGGGCGGTGTCGAGGTCGATCAGCGCCCCACCGCCGGTGTTCGGTTCGCGGGCAGTCCGGGTAGCGGTGGTGGCGATGTTGAGTCGCAGGTAGAGGCGGTAGCGGCCGGCATCGGTGCCGGTCAGCGCGTGGCGGGTGCCGCGTTGCACGAGGTGCCCGGCGGCGGTCAGGACGGCGGTGGCGGCGTCCAGCTCGGCGCGGGTGCCGGTGAGCCACACCTCAAGCCCGTTGAGGCCGGTCACCGCCCAGCCCTGCCGGGTCGCGGTCGGGCGGTGATCGCGGCGCGGGTCACGGCCTGGCGCAGGTCGCCGAGCAGCCCGACCAACTGCCGGCGCGCGGCCAGCTCGGACGGTGCGAGCGCGACCCTGACGCGCACCTCGGCGTGTTCCCGCCCGGCGGCGGTGCGGACCCTGACGAGGACGGCGCGGGAGCGGCCGGCGACGTCGACCACGATTTCGTCGGAGCGGTGCTCGCCGAGGTTGCAGCGGTGGTCCATGCCGCACCACTCGGTGTGGCCGGTGGCGCGGCGGTTCATTGGTTGCCGGCCCGGTACTCGGTGCGGATGCGTTCGATGACGCGTCGGCCGACGCGTACGCGCTTGCCGGTGCCGGCGCAGCGGGGGCACTCGCGCTTGAGTCGGATGATCCGTCCGCGCCGTTCCCCCGCGCCTTTGCAGCGGCGGCAGGGGCCGAACGGGACGGCGTAGCACTTGATCAGGTAGAACGCTGCGTAACCGAGGATGATCAGGCTAGCTAGCGCGGCGACGGTCAGCATCAGATGCCTCCACAGGCCGTTTTGAGGGTGCGAGCAGCCGACGCCGCTAGGTGCTAGGGCGCTGGCCAGGAAATGTTTGGGTCGCTAGCGGTGCCGCTAGGTCTAGCGGTGGGTGCCGCTAGACCTAGCGGCGAATCTCGGCCTACTTGGGGCCGGCGGTACCGCCGTCGCGGTCACGTCGAGTGATCGCGTCGAGGACGTGAGCGCGGGTGATGCCCTTGCGGTTGGCGGCCTCGCCGGTGTCGGGGTCGGTGCCCCACACCTGGCCGGTCTTCACCCCGTGCGGCTTGAGCGTCTCGCGGAGCTGATCGGCGGTGAACCCGTTGTAGACGGCGGGCCGCAGGCCGGCAAGGCGCTCCACGATGACCGTGGACCACAGCTTCGGGTCCTCATCGCTCATGACCGCGATCACGTCCTCAAGGATCGTGTCCCGGCGTACCGCCTCGGTGCTGACGGTGTGCCCAGCGGCGTGGCCGGTGATGTTGCCGGCCCGCTCCCGCAGCACCCGCGCCCGCGCCACCACCGTCTTGGCGGTCGGGCCGTCGATCTCGAACGTGCGGGTGATCGTGGGGTCGTCGCCCTCACCGGCCAGGTAGCCGATGCCCTTGTCCCGCTTGGCGAACATTGTCGCCCGGATGCCGCTCTTGAACATCGACTGACCGAGAACCATGTCGTTCTCCCGGTAGCCCATCACCTTGAGGCAGAACCGCAGCACCGCGTTCGCGCTGATCCCGGTGGGCAGGCTCTTGTCGTCCGGGCGCTGGGTGGCCGGGATCAGGGTGATCCCGGTCGCCGGTCCGCGCTTGATCAGATCGGTGCAGATCTCCTCGAACTCGTCGCCGTACTTCGGGTGCTCGAACCAGATCTGGCACTCATCGATGCCGATCACGATCGGGTGCAGCCCCAGCGACTTCTTCGAGGCCAGCGCGTCAGTGACCTTGTTCTCCGGGCACAGGTCGGCCGGTAGCTCCCGGATCACCTTCGTGCGCCGCCGCATCTCGGTGCGGACCTCCCGCATCGCGGCTATGCCGTACTCGATGTCCTCTTCCTCGTCACCGGCGCGGTAGCGGTGCGCGACCGGCTCCAACGGCGACAGGTCACCGGTGCCCTTGAGGTCAAAGGCGAGGATCCACGCCCGTGCGTCGAGGCACGCCCCGAGCAGGGCCAGGCGCAACGCGAACGTCTTCCCCATGCGGGGAATCGACCCGATGATCATCGAGGCGAACATCAGGGTGAGGGTGACGGACCGGCCGCGCGGGTCGGTGCCGAACGCGAACGGCTTGAACAGGTTGACCGTGCCCGCCTTGAGCAGCGGCCAGGGGTTCTGCTTCGCGCGGGACAGGTCCTTGTCGGCGACGAACAGGACCAGCATGCCGGGGTGCACCTCGGCGTTGACCTCCGGCCATACACAGCCGAGGGGGCGGGTCAGCGCGGCGGCCAACTCTTCGCGCTTGTCGACCACCGCCGAGGCGGTCACCCCGCGCGGTAGCTCCACCTCGGCGCGCCACCCGGTGCCGTTCTCCCGCACAATGGGTGCGGTGAACCACCGCTTGCCGTTGTCGCCCCGGCGGATCGCGTCGTTGATGCCCTTGATGTTCAACGCGGCTAGGGCCGTGAACACCTCCACCGAGGTCAGCGGCGCGGCGGCGGTGCGGACCACGGCGGTGTCGAGTAGCGGCCGGTCGGTCGGCGCGCCGACGAACCCGAACACCGTCACCACCACCGCCAACGCGGCGAGCTGCGCGGCACCCGGGGCGACCAGCAGCACCCCGGCCAGGGTGAACAGCGCCAGGATGGCGGGGATCGCGGTCAGGCCGCGCCACCGCACCCGCCGGTCCCGCTGACGCGACAGGCCCTGGTACGTCTTGGCCTCTTCCGGCTTGTCGATCGCGGCGCGTACGACTGACTGGCGGACCGGCTCGCCTTCCAGGTCGAACAGCCACCGCCCGTACAGCCGCCCGACCCGGCCCACGCCGCGCGGGGCGTGCCACGCGAGTTTGGCGGTGTACTTCGGCAGGCGCAGCGCGTGGTAGCCGGCGGCGTGAGCGGCGAACCCGCCAGCCCATGCCACGTTCCCGCCGAACTCCGTGCGGGAGCGCAGCCACCCGGGCACGATCGGCACCCGCTGCGCGTCTCGGAACCCGGCGAGGGAGAAACGCGGTCGGCGCTGCGCCTCCACGCTGTCCACCAGCACCGGCCCGCCCTCGGGCGGGTCGTCGTCCAGGTTGCTTCCGTTACCGTCGTCCGGGGTGACGGAAGCCCCGCGGCGTGACCGGGCGGCGTCGAGGTCCACCACCTCGGCATCCGGGCCGTCAGGGTCGCTCAGGTCGTTCTCGGCGGCCTGCCAGTCGAAACGGTTCTCATCAGGGGCAGTCATGATGGGGCTTCCTCCAACGGTCGGGAGATCGGTAGGGGGCCGGCGGCGCGGCGCGGGTTGGTAGCCAGGTGGCCGCGCCGCCGGGCGGGTCAGGGGCGCGGCGGGCGGGTCGCGATGGCGGTCACCGCGAACGCGACCGTGCCGACCGTGTGCAGCACACGGCCCGTGGTGTCGTCGGCGGTGAACATGAGTACGAGGTTGGCCAGGGCCAGCGCGTTGAACAGGTGCCAGATGCGCATCGGGCGGGGTGTCCTTCCGGGGGTGAGGTGCGGGCTAGCGGCTGCTGGTGGGCGGGCAGTCGCCGCAGGTCGTGGGCGGGTTGGCGTTGCCCCACAACGTGGCGTAGTGCTTGCCGCAGGGCAGCAGGACGGTTCGGGAGTGCGCGGCAGCCGCGCGGCGGGGGATCATGGGTGTTCTCTCCCTGAGGTCTTCGGGCCGATGGGCAGGGGACCGGCGGCGCGGCGCAGGTTGGGAAGCCGAGTGGCCGCGCCGCCGGGCGGCGCTAGTCGTGGTTGCGGACGAGGTGCGCGAGGGCAGCGCCCATGCCGAGCACTGCGACCGGGAGGCAGGCGACAGCGGTGGTGATCCACCACGGGGCCGAGGTGACTCCGGCGGCCTCCAACAGGTGGTAGGCGACCTGGCCGAGCGCGCCGATGGCGAGGGAGCCGAGGGCGGACCACTTGGCGAACCGGCGTGCCCGCTCGGGCACCCGTCCGGACAGCCACACGTAGAGGGCGTACGCGCCGTACGTCTCCACCCCGATCGGGAGCGTGATCGCCGAGTTGATGGAGAAGCTGTCCCAGATCCCGGGTAGCGGGTGCACGATGCCGAACCCGGTGAGTCCGCCGAGGCCAACCCACCCGGACCAGATCGCCACGAATGCCGGCAGCGCGAGGAGTACCACCGGCCACACCACCGCCGAGCGGGTCGGCGCGGGCGGGGTGGGCGTGTCCGGGCGACTGACCGGCGCGACCTGCTCGACTGGCTCGGGAGGCGTGATCTCCGGCGAGAGGGTCGGGTCCGGTACGACCGGCGGCGCGGGCTCGGGTGCGGCCGGGGCGGGTGCCGGATCCAGCTTGGCCGGCTCGGTGGTGTCGGCCGGCGGCGCGGCGGGCTCGGCCTTGAGCAGCGCGAGCAGTTCACCGGCCCTCGGGGCACCGATGCGGAACTCCCGCATGAGCCGGTTGCGCGACGGGAACACCTCCCCGTCCGGCAGGTCCAGCGCGCGGGCGGCGGGCAACAGGTCTTCGATGGGTTGGGGGTAGCGGGTGCCGTTGATGGTGGGGGCGGTCATGCTGCGTCCTCCTGGGGAAGGCGCACGCAAGGCATTCGCCCAGCGAGCGCGGGATGAAGTAGGGCCGCACCGTCTGACAGGTCCGGCAGGTGCGGCGGGCCGTGAGGGCCTTGCCGATGGCGGCGCGCTGCGCGGGGGTCGCGGTGCGCTTCGGCGCGGCCAGGTCCAGCCGGTAGAGGTAGGCGGTGCGCGTGCCGCCGACGCCGCGCCAGAGCACCTGAGCGGCGATCGGTTGACCACCGGGGCGTAGGCCGGCGGCGGTCAGTTGGCGGCGGGTGGCGTAGCCGGGCGGGGCACCCTTCCACCAGTAGGTGGGGATGCCGTACCGCGATCCGTCCGGGTCGAAGTAGGCGGCGCGGATGCGCGACATCAGGTCGCGTCCCGGCGCACCCGGTGGACGTGCATGGTGTCCGGGTTGACGAATTCCTGTTCGCCCCACGGGTTGCGGTAGCGGACCCGCCAGGTGTCCGTGCCCCAGAACGGCGACCAGCCCGCCCAGTCGACCGCGATCACCCGGTCGGCGGCGTGCCGTGCCGTCCCGGGTGGGCCGGCGCTGGCGAGCAGGTCCCCGACCCGTAGCCGGCTCGGCGGCAGCGATTCCAGGTCGGCGCTCGTGTAGCGGTAACGGGTGAGGTCTACCTCGTTCATCAGCTCACCTCGCCTAAGCGGCGCGGCGCGGGTCGGTGCGGGTGTTCAGGTCGGTCGCGGTACGGGTGACGCGGGCCTCGGCGCGGCGCAGCCGCCGCCAGTCCAGCGGGGTCGGGCCGCCGTGGTCCTCGGCGTAGAGCATCGTGATCTCGGCGTCCAGCACGTCCAGTTCGGCCGCGATCAGCGGCCACTCCGCGTCAATTGCGGCCAGGTCGGCGGCGGTCGGTTCGGCGGTGATGAGAGCAAGTCGGTTCCGCACGGGAAACCTCCGGGAAGTCGTCGCAGCGGGGGAACCCTCGGGGTGCCGGTGGTGACGCAAGCCCGGCGCCGGCGGGGTTGCGTCAGCCGTTCGTGACGCAAGCCGCCAGGCGGGATACGTCTCGTCGATGGGCATCCGTCACCACCGGCACCCCGAGGTCATGCAGTGCGCGCTAGCCGCTTCACTCGCCCCGCTCACCCGGGACCTACCGGGGTCGACCACCTGTGTGGCTCAAGGCAGGGATGCTGCTCAGCGGCCCTACGCGCACTCATTCCTGTCGCTGTGAAGTTGAGAAATAACGACCTGATCCGGCGGCCCATGGGCGTACGGCAACTACGTGCCGCCGTTCCCCGGACCCTCCGGCCGGCTGCCTTGCATCCTGAGCTTAAGTCCTCAAGAGGACTTGAAGAGGACGCTAGAGGTCCATCTCTAGTGGTGTCAAGAGGTCTTGAGGACTTAAGCTGTTGGGCGAGTCCGAAACCTTCAAGGGAGGGCCGCGTGGCCAGCAAGTACGACCGGATCGCGGATGATCTACGGCGGAAGATTCACGCGCGGGAGCTGACGCCTGGTGCCCGGCTTCCCGCCGAGACCGCGCTCATGGAGCAGTACAAGGTGAGCCTGCCAACCATGCGTCAGGCACTTGCTGTCCTGCGGGCAGAAGGGCTGATCGAGTCCCGCCATGGGCACGGAACCTACGTGCGGGAGCCGCGTCAGCGGGTACGGCGCACGAACGAGCGCTACCAATGGGAGAAGGATCGAGCGCAGGCCAGCGAGGATGAGCGCCGTAAGACAGGCGCGACCGAGCACGACACTGGGCTGACGGTGGATGACTTGGAATTCTTCGCGACCTATGACGACTCGGAAACTGCGGATGAGCGAATTGCAGAAATCTTCAAAGTCGCGCCCGGTACTCGACTACTGCGCCGAACTTACCAAACTAGGTTACGTCGGGAGAACGTCCCGCTAAGCACGGTAGATTCCTATCTGCTGTATGACGTGGTTCGTCTGAACCCGGCCCTGCTTGACGAGAACAACGAACCGTGGCCCGGTGGAACGCAAAATCAGCTTTCCACCATCGGTATCGAGTTGGACCGGATAGTAGATGAGATCACAGCGCGCCCACCCCAAGGAGACGAGGCCGAGCAACTGGATGTACCGCCCGGAGTCTCCTTGATTGTTCTGCGTAAGATATCAATCGACACTGAAGACCGGGTTGTAGAGCTTTCAGAAATCCTCATGCCGGGAGATCGCTACGAGCTTCGCTACACGACTCCACTGGCGCGGTGGTCTTGATGAGCAACCTGATATCCGTAATAACGCCCGTCTTCGGTCGCAGCCTCGAATACTTGGCTGAGGCGTACGAATCGCTAGCCGCTCAAGTCATGCCCGAGGGGTGGCATTGGGAGTGGCTCGTCCAAGAGGATGGGCAGACCGGGCAGGTTGAGGCGGCGCTGCCGCCCGATGGCCGGATTAAGGCAGGTAGCGGACGTAGGGGCGGCCCCGGCGTTGCCCGAACGGTTGCGCTCGCACGAGCCAAGGGCAGCCTAGTCAAGGTCCTAGACGCTGATGACCAGTTAACCGAGGGCGCTCTAGAGCGAGACATCCGGGTGTTATCAGAATTCCCCAATGTCGGATGGACGGTATCGCGCGTATTGGACCTCATGCCCGACGGGGCAACTCGCGGCTTCCCGGGTGATCCCTTAGCCGGCCCCCTCGCGCGGGGAGCTGTCTTTGAATATTGGACGGCTCATAGCTACCGAGCGTCAGTACACCCTGCGACTATGTGTATCCGACGAAGCTTGGTTGTTGCGTTGGGTGGGTGGATGGCATTGCCCGCATCAGAGGACACAGGACTCTTAATGGCGGCCGATGTTACTAGCGCTGGCTATTTCATTTCTGAGCCCGGCCTGTTGTATCGGAAGTGGCAGGGCCAAGCAACGAGCCAGGCTGAACACATCGAGCCGGGAGAGTGGATGGCTCGCATGAGCATAATTGAGGGCAGAGCGAGGGCGCTTCAAACCCTATTTCCGTAGCCAACAACGCAAAAACCTTTCACGCGGCGGCGGGGCACCGATGCGGCAGCCCTTCCAGCCGCCATCGCGGTGCCCCGCTCTCGTAGGGCATCTCATCGGTACGGTGCCCGATCAGTCGAGCCCGTCAGCGCTCCTCCCCGAGGAGCATCCGCTAAGGCGGCGGGCGGCATATCGGCGGTAAGCATCCTGACTGGATCACCGTTCACGCAGCTCAGGCGGCTGTCGGCAACGGTCTTGAAAACCGGTAAGGCAGCGATGTCTTCGTGGGTTCGAATCCCACACCCTCCGCCCACCCGGACGCCGAGCTTGATCCACTCGGCTTCCCGGAAATCGGGGTGTCCCATGCTCAGGGATGCCCCGACTGCACTGAACCCGAGTGGATCATCTGCGTCGGAGGCCGCGCGGCGGGCTGCGAGTAGGCAGCGACGGCCGCCTCATCGCGGCCTACGGTCGGGGTACGCGATGTACCCGGCACGGCGAGGTGCCTCCTGGCGGATCAGCAACCCACCCCTGGCCAGCGCGTCGAGCGGCTTCGTCGAGCCGCCGGCCTCTCCCGCGAGCAACTTGCCGGCCTCGCCGGACTGTCGCCGACCACGATCAAGTTCGTGGAGAACGGGCCTCGGAGCCTGACCTTGCGGGCCGCCCAGCAGGTCGCCCCGCAGCGTTTGCGGGAGGCTCGCGATCTCATCGAGCCCCGAGTCGCCGATGGTGGCAACGAGTGGGCCGAGATGCTGGCCGACCTGCATCTCTGTACCGCATTGACGCGGGCTCGTACCGGTGATCAGGGTGCCTGGTCCGACTGGGATGCCGCTCGTCGGGTGGTCGAGCAGGCCCTGCCGACCGGCTTCGTTGGTCTTCGGACCCGGGTGTCGCGGCCGCTGGTCGACGTGTACGCGGTGATGTGCGCGGTCGACCTGGGCGACCCTGACGAGGCACAACGGCGGGCGCACTCGCTCGACCCGGCGTTGATCCCGTCGACCGAACGGCGGGGCCGCCACTACGTCGAGTTGGCGCGCTCGGCCGACCTTGAGAGGACTCAGGAGGCAACGCTGCACCTGGTGGGCCTCGCGGAGTCCACCTCTCCGGAGACGGTCCGTTATTCACCAGCGGCTCAGGAGTTGGCGGGCCGGCTGGCCCGGGAGGCACCAGCTTCCATTCGCGCCGAGGCGATCCAGTTGGAGAGCAGGATCGCGGTGCCGGAGCTGTAGGGGTACCTCCTGTCGCAGCACCGTCAGCCGCTGGTCGATGCCGATCGACTGGTCCACGCCTCGTAGCTGAGCAGCACGGCGAGGAACGCGGTGAGCAGGCCGAGCGCGGCCAGGTCGGGCAGGTACCGACCGACGGGCAGCAACGGCAGCGCCGCGACGGGAGCGACGAGCTGCCCCGGTCGCACAAACCGGACGCTGAGACTCAGGAACGTCGCCCGGCCCGCGAGGAACAGGGCGGTCCCCCCGAACAACGCGACGGCAGGCATCCAGGACGAGCTGCCGTGGGATTCCTCATGTGCCAGGCCGGCGAGCACCTGCTCGACTCCCAGTGCCACGTAGATGGTGCCGGCGAGTACCGGAAAGTGGGCGACGCTGTAGGCGTCGGCACCGACGTGGGCCCGCCGCAGCCCGGACTCCGTCGTCAACGCGTGCCTGGAGGTTGCCGCGCTCGCGGAGTAGAGCCAGTACAGGCACACGGTGACGGCCAGTGTGAGGAGCGCGGCCAGCAGGATCGGTCCACGGATCCGCTCAACCCCGACGCCGGCGGCGACCGAGATCAGGGATTCGCCGAGCGCAATGATCACCACGAGGCTGTGCCGCTCGGCGAAGTGGCTTGGACTTCGCACCGGCCACCCGCTCAGCATCGAGGACACCACCCCGCCGCCCATGTCGATGGTGAGGGCCAGCGCCCAGAGCAGGATCTGTGCGGTGCCGCCAAACACGGCGCCGAGGACGAGTGGAATCCAGGACAGCGCGGTGGAGAGGGCGTAGAGGCGAATTGTCCGGCGCAGCTGCCGGTTGCCTGTCTCCACCCAGCGGAAGAGAACCAGGTCGATAATCCGAAGTGCGATGTAGGCCAGCACCAGGATCAGCCGGGATTGCGTAGTACCCGGTCCGGTCCTCCAGACGTCGGGAATGACGAGAGCGATGAGGAAGACTGCCGCCATCGCGACGGTGACGCCGGCACGGATCAACCCGACATCGATCCGGACGTGGTTGCCCAGCCAGGAGTAGACCAGCCAGGAGATCCAGAGCAGCAGGAGGACGAGGAATCCCTGCACCAGCGACACCGGCGCGGGCCGCTGACTCATGAACGTGGTGACTCGGACGAGTCCGAAGACGAACACCAGATCGAAGAAGATCTCGAAGAGAGTTGTTCGGTGAGACTCCGAGGTCGTCATCGGCCGTGCCCCGAAGATCCGCGCCATGAAATCATCCTGGCGGTTCATGGCGAAGCGGTTCGTTGCCCCGCCTCCCGGTCACTCCGGCGGGTCGGTGGCCTGCCGCTCCCGGCGGATGGTCTCGTCGGCCAGTCGTTCGACCGCGCGTCGGCGCTCCCGGGCGAGCGACTGCTCGTCCGGCTTGCGGAGCGCGGTGACGACGGCGATCAGGAAGTCGCGCCAGATGCTCAAGAAGTTCCCCCGTGGACGTTGCGGCGATGATCGTATCCGCGCGGGTGGTCCCGACAGTGCCCCAACCGGTCGTTGGCGGCCCTGAAACGGGGTAAGAAGGGGCTGATATCTCCGCACACCGGAAGGACGCGTCCTGATGACCCTGGAACGACCGATCGCCCCGGACCCGTACGAGCTGCTGCCGACGCTGCCCTCGTTCACGCTGACAAGTGACGACGTGCAGAACGGTGAGCCCATGGATGCCCGGCACGCGCATGGCAGCACCGGGGGGGACAACGTCTCGCCGCAGCTCGCCTGGTCGGATTTTCCGGCCGGGACGAAGAGCTTCGCGGTGACCTGCTACGACCCGGACGCACCGACCGGCAGTGGCTTCTGGCACTGGGTGCTGGTGAACGTGCCGGTCGGCGTCACCCAACTGCCCAGCGGCGCGGGCGGCGCGGCGGGCACCGACCTCGGCGGGGCGTTCTCGGTCCGCAACGACTACGGCGAGCAGGGCTACGGCGGTGCGGCGCCGCCGCCCGGCGACCGCCCGCACCGGTACGTCTTCGCGGTGCACGCGGTAGACGTCGACCGCTTGGACCTGACCCCGGACGCCAGCCCCGCCTACGTGGGCTTCAACCTCACGTTCCACACCCTGGCCCGAGCGGTGATCCGCCCGACGTACCAGATCAAGGACTAACCCGTACCCCGCGATCTTGCACTTTCTGCCCCTGGCATTCTCCGCATAAAGGGACGTTAGGGCGACAGAAAGTGCAAGATCGCGGGGGCGAGAGCTGTGGCGCGCGGGCGGGGGGTTAGGACGGGACTCGGGCCACGGCGAAGACGGACTGGCCGAACGGGGGGCGGACGAGCTGCTCGGCGGCCTTGGTGGCGGGCAGCACGAGGGTGTCGTACACCTTGACCATCGGGCCCTCCTTCGGCATCAGCCGGAAGACCTTGGTGGCCATGAAGTAGCCGATCAGCCCCAGCGCGTTGGCGTAGTGCATCTTCTCGATGGTCAGGCCGGCCTCGGTCATCGCCGCACCGAGGGTCTTCTTCGTGTAGCGGCGGACGTGCCCGGTGGCGATGTCGGCCGGACCCATCGCGAACTGGAACGCCGGCACGATGATGATCACAGCGCCGCCGGGTCGGACCAGGTCGCGCATGCTGCTCAGTGCGCCCACATGGTCCTCGATGTGCTCCAGGACGTTGTACGAGACCGCGGCACTGTAGTCGCCCCGGTCGTTGTGGGGCAGCAGCATCTGCCGGACGTCGATGTTCGGCCGGTCGGCGAGGCGCTCCTTGAGCTGCACCAGCCGGTCCGGGTCGGCCTCGGTCGCGGTGAACCGGGGCAGCAGTTCGGACCACTCCAGCGCGTAGTCACCGAGGCCGCTGCCGATCTCGATCGGGTCGTCGCCGAGGTACGGCAGGGCCAGCTCGATGAACCAGCGACGGTGGTTGACGGCGGTCGCCAGGCCTTCCAACACCTCGGACTGAACGCGCTGATCCCCAGTGATTTCTGCCATGCGTCGATTCCTCACGATATGAACTCGACCCGTGCCTGGACCGACAGAGTGAATCATCCGCTGGGACGGCAGAAGAATCGGGGCATCGGGGGTGGCCGAATTATGGTCGGGGGTGGGCTCGTGATCGGCGGTCGGCGAACCCGGCACATAGTACGGCAGTACCCCGAAACATGTCACGGCAGCGCCATGCCCTGACTACGCTGGGAATTGTCATGACTACTCCTGAGCCGGACTCGCCCAGCGGCAGCGACGGTCCGGCCGTGGCGCCGTCGGTGCAGGGGGAGTCGGGTCGCGTCCGGCCTCCCCGCAGGGGGAAGTGGACCGATCTGGTCGCCGTGCTGAGCTTCGTGGTGCTCGGCCTGTGGGTGACCGCCCGGCTCTGGTTGGACCCCGGCAGTGGCGTACGGGACAACCAGTCTGATCAGTCGCAGTTCGAATGGATGATGGCGCACGGTGCGCGAGTCGTGACGCACTTTGCGTATCCGTTCCATTCCAATCAGATGAACGTCCCGGACGGCGTGAATTTGATGGCCAATACGTCCGTCTTATCCGTTTCGCTCCCACTGACGCCCGTCACCCTGCTGCTGGGGCCGAGAGTGGCATTCCTGGTCTTTCTCACCGTCGGCATGATTGCCACCGCCACCGCCTGGTATTTCCTGCTCTCCCGGGTCCTGATCGGCAGCCGCGGGCCGGCGTGGCTGGGTGGTGGCTTCAGCGCGTTCGCGCCGGCCATGGTGTCGCACGCCAACGGGCACCCGAACATCGTGTCGCAGTTCGTCGTCCCGTTGATCATTTGGCGGACCCTGCGACTCGGCGAACCGGGCCGCTGGCTCCGCAACGGGATCCTCCTCGCGCTCGTGATCGTCTGGCAGGCCTTCCTCAACCTGGAGATCCTGCTGATGACCGCGATCGGGCTGGGCCTGGTCATCGGCGTACTCGCCCTCGGTCGTGCCGAACTACGCTCCCGTACCCGGTCCTTCCTCGCCGGCCTCGCCGTCGCGGCCGGGCTCGCCGCGCTGCTGCTGGCGTACCCCCTGTACGTGCAGTTCTTCGGACCGGACGCGTACTCCGGGCTGTCCCGGCTGATCCGCGGCTACTCCAGCGACCTGGCGTCTTTCGTCGCGTACTCCCGGGAGGCGCTCGCCGGCAGCCCGCGCACCGCCGCCGGTCTGGCCAAGAACCCGACCGAGGAGAACAGCTTCTTCGGCTGGGCGTTGCTGGTGCTGGTGATCGCCCTGGTCTGGTGGTTGCGGCGCTCGGTCGTGGTGCTCGCGCTCGCCGCGCTCGGGCTGCTCTTCGCGGTGCTCTCGCTGGGCCGGGAGGTCCGCTTCGACAACCGGGGTACGGGGGTGCCGGGACCCTGGGCGGCGCTGGAGAATTTGCCGATCCTGCACTCGGTGGTGCCGACCCGGTGGGCGTTGGCGATCACCCCGATCATCGGGCTGCTCCTCGCCTACGGCGCCGAACGTGCCCGCGAGCTGGCCGGCTCGCACCCGGCCGCCAGGGGGCAGGTCCGCTTCGTCACCGCCACCGTGCTCACGATGGCCCTGTTGCCGATCGTCCCTACTCCGCTGCCCGTGACCCACCTCGACCCGGTTCCCACGTTCGTGACAAGTGGGGCCTGGCGTCCGTACGTGACAGGCGGGCGCAGCGTGGTGACCCTGCCGTTGCCGGACAGCACCTACGCGGAGCCGCTGCGATGGGCTGCGGAGACCCGGCTGGACATGCCACTGGCCCGTGGTTACTTCCTCGGTCCGGACACCCGCCCGAGCGCCGATCCCCCGCGCGTCGCGTTGTTCGGTGCCCCGCCCCGCCCCACCAGCAGCTTCTTCGCCACCATCAGGCGTACCGGGGCGGTGCCGCCGATCACCCCGCAGGCACGGGTCCGAGCGGTCGACGATCTGCGCTTCTGGCGAGCCGGGGTGGTCATCCTCGGGCCGCACGAGCACGAGACCGCGCTGCGTCGGGGGATGACCGAGCTGACCGGGATCCAGCCGGTCCGTACCGGGGATGTGTGGGTGTGGGACGTCCGGTCGCTGACCGACTGAGCGGTGCGGCCCAGCCCAGCCCGGCCCGGCCTAGCGGACGCAGCAGCCCTGGCAGACCTTCGGCCGGGGCAGGGTGAAGGCGAGGCAGCAGGTGCGGCGCTGCACGGTCGGCTCGCCGGTCGGCCCCGGCACCAGCTCGATCAGGTCGGCCAGGTCGAGCGCGCCGAGCAGCGTGTCGATGCTCTGCACCGTCGAGCCGGGCAGGCCGTCGGCGGCCCGCAGGATGCCGTGCGCGATGCCGGAGGCGACCGAGCCGAGTAGCGTCCGGGTGCCCACCCGGACCTCCGACTGGATCGCCGTGATGAGCGGTGCGAGGTGCGCGTCGAGCAGTGACGCGCGCAGCGCTGCCAGCAGCTCCGTCTCGTCGGCGACGACCCGCACCTCCGGCAGGCCGGCGAGAGCCAACGGGTCGTTCGGCAGCACCGCGACGGTGGTCCCCCGACGCAGACCCATGGTGAGCAGCTGCCGGTGGTCCTCGAAGTGGATCAGCACGTCGGCCGGATCGACGAGCGGCACTCGGCGGGCGGAGGCCCAACCGAGCACGACCGGCAGCGCCGTCCAGTAGCTGTACGACTTCCAGGCCAGCGCCGCGCACGCGTGCGGGGTGCCACCCCAGCGGACGGCGGCGCCGCGCAGCAACTCCGGCAGCCGACTGCCGTCGATCAGGGTGGTGGCGGGCGCCCAGTCGAACTCGTCGTCGACGACAAGGCCCCGGGCGAGCCCGGGAACGTCGTCGGTGCCGAACATGGCCCGCAGCGCTGCGGTGACGGGGGCGAGCGGCGTGGTGGAGACCTCGCGCCGTGGCATCACCGCTGTCACCTGAGTCGTCCCCTGTCTGCGTGACCGAGGAGTGCGCCCCGGCGGACGAACCAGTGCCGTCCTGAGCTAAGGCTAGCCTAACCAAGCCCCTGACCGTAAGGGAAGCCTCACCTTGGTCACATCCCAGACGCCCAGGTCACTCCCTATCCGACGGGAGTAGCGCTTCGCGTACTACCCGGAGTCAGTGCTGGGAAACGCGACCGCACGATCGATAGCCATCGGTGGATTGTCAAGCGGTGTGTCGAAAAGATGCCAGTTGCGTGTGTGCTCGGGCACGGAACGTGAAACTTATAGCCCCGGCCATGAGGAAGCCGATGACGACCTCACCCCTCGAACGGGCTGCCGACTCCTTCGCGGCCGAACTCGCCAGGCAACGGACCGGCCGTGGGTTGTCCAAGAAGCAACTGGCGGTCCTGATGGGGTTCGACCCGTCCTACGTGAGCCACGTCGAGGGGCGCCGACACCGCCCGACCGAGGACTTCGCCCGCCGCGCGGAGGCCGTCCTGGAGGCCAGCGGCGCGATCTGGCAGCGCTTCCGGGAGTACGACGACCTGCGGCACGCCCGGGCGGGTCAGCCGCACCGCGAGTCGCACCTGCCCGGCCAGTGGCTGCCACCCGGCACCGGCCTGGTCGTGGAACGGGAGCTGGCCACCCTCACCCACACCGACGACGGCTACCGGTGCGTCATCCATCGTGAGTTGTACAACGCCGGCACCGAGCCGGTCACCCGCTACCTGGTCCGGGTCGCTGTCGACCGCTTCCCGAACGACCCCGGCCGCTCCAATCGGCACCACCGGGAACACCCGCTCACCTTCGCCGAACTGCAGCTACAGGCCCGCCGAGACGACGGCGGCGGCGACCCGGAGCCGATGCACTGGCGAGCCAAGCACGATCGGGACGCGTTCAAGGAGATCTGGCTGCTCTTCGAGAACGGGGAGCGACGCTTCCCCCTCTACCCGGGCGACCGGGCCACCATCGAGTACGCCTACAGCGTCGGGCACGAGAAGTGGGGTCCCTGGTTCCAACGAGCCGTCCGACTGCCCACCCGGCGGCTCGCCGTACGCCTGGACCTGCCCGCGACGCTCGACCCGCAGGTCTGGGGCGTGGAGACCTCGCTCAGCGCGGAGGAGGGCCCGCTGCGGACGGCGCCGCAACGCCACGACGAGGGCGACCGGGTGATCTACGACTGGCAGACCGACGACCCTCCGCTGAACGCGCGCTACCGGATGCAGTGGCGGTTCCGCGCCCGCCCGGACACCGAACCGGACATCGGCCCCGGGGGCACCCGGATCCGACCCAGCGACCGGATGCGCGGCCTCGGCATCGTGCAGCGCGGGGACGACCTGCTCCGGCAACGCGCCCGCCCGTTCGACCTGCCCGGCGAGGAACACGTCGCCCGGGATGTGGTCGACCGGCTCACCATGGCCCTGGCCCGGCTCGACGAGCTGCACCCGTTCAGCAAGGGAGTGGGCGTTGCCGCGCCGCAGTTCGGCATCGGCCGCGCGGCCGCCGTGGTGCGGCCCCCCGACCGGTCGGCGGAGCCGGTCGTGCTGCTCAACCCCCGGGTGGTCGACGCCGACCCGGAGACCGACGAGCAGTACGAGGGCTGCCTGTCCTTCTTCGATCACCGAGGTCTGGTGCCCCGGCCGCTGCGCCTGGACGTGGAACACGCCCAGTGGGACGGCAGCCGCATCATCACCTCGTTCGAGTTCGGCATGGCCCGGCTGGTGGCCCACGAGATCGACCACCTGGAGGGCCGGCTCTACGTCGACCGAATGGCACCCGGCGTGCCGCTGGTGCCGGTCGAGGAATACCGCGAGACCGGGCACCCCTGGCGTTACTGACGAACGAGGGGACCGGGGCGCGTGCCCCAGGGGGCAGGGGCACGCGCCCCGGTGTGGGGGGAGGAACGTCTAGAGGTCACCGAAGGTGTCGTAGCGGATGCGCGGCGGCGGCACCTCGTCCGCGGCGAGCACCCGCAGCGTGGACCGGACCATCCGGGCCGAGCCGGAGACGTAGCAGTCGTGTGCCGTCCACGGGCCGTACCGGGCCACCACCTCCGGGATGTCACCCAGCTCACCGTCGAAGTCCGGGTCGTCGCTGCACGCCGCGGTCACCGACAACCACGGGTGTACGGCGACCAACTCCTGCAACCCGGCCAGGCCGTACAGGTCCGCTGCCTGCTGGGCGCCGTAGAAGACGTGCACCCACCGGGTGCGGTTGAAGGTGGCGAGATCCTCCACGAGCGCCTTGATCGGCGCCAGGCCGACACCGCCGGCCACACAGAGGATGTCCCGTTCCGAGGTGCGGTCCAGGGTCATCGACCCCATCGGCGCCGCCAGGCGGAGCAGGTCGCCCGGCCGCACCCGACGCACCAACGCACCGGACACCCAACCGGCTCCCGGCGACCGCACGTGGAATTCCAGCACGCTGTCGTCGTTGGGCGCGTTCGCCACCGAGTAGTTCCGCCACTCCCGGGGATGGTGGCGCGGCACCTCCAGGCTGACGTACTGCCCAGCCTGCCAACGCAGTGGGTGCTGCAACGCCTGGCAGGTCAACACCGCGGTGTCCGGACCGTGGCGCTTGTGGGTCAGCACCTCGGCGTGCCAGAACGGCGGACCGTCGTCATCCGCCGCCCCGGCGACCATCAGGGCGGCGACCGCCTCGTACGCCTCCCGCCACGCCTGGTCGTACTCCAGGTTCCAGCCGTCGCCGGCGATCCGGCGCAGCGCGTCCAGCAGTGCGGTGCCCATCGTCGCGTAGTGCCTCTCGTCGACGTGGTACTTCCGATGGTCGCGACCCAACCCCCGGAGGAACGCGGCGAAACTCTCCGGATCGTCGACCGTGTGGATCGCCCTGATGATCGCTTCCAGCAGCCGGTCGCCCTGGCCGGTCATCTGCACCGGGAAGAGGTGCCGCAGGGCGGGGTCGAGCAGGAACACCTGGGCGTAGAAGTGCTCGGTCAGTCGGGCCCGATCGTCCTCGACCAAGGTCCAGCTCTCCTTCAGCAACCGTGCGAGGTTGTCCACGGGCGCTCCTCCTCCAGTCGACAGCGGATCGGGCACCCATAGAATCTCCACGGAGAGTGTCTACTGGTCGCACAGAATGTGCGATCGGCTCATGCTGACGGGTCGGCCGTGCCACCGGTGCCGCCCGTCGGGCAGAGTGGTGCGGTGACCGTTGAGCTGACCCGCCCGGTGTCCCGCCGCCTGCTGGGCACCGAAACGTTGCTGGTCCTCGGCCTGTCCCTCGGCCAGTCGGCGGTCTACGCGGTGGTCTCGATCATCGCCAAGCTGACCGCCGAGGGTCCGCTCTCGAAACAGACCGCCTCGCTGAACACCTCGGCATCGGCCCGGCCGTGGCTGGACCTCACCTACCAGTTGCTCGGCATCGTCTTCGCGCTGCTGCCGGTGCTGCTCGCCGTACACCTGCTCAGCCGCAACCCCGGCGATCCGGCGGGGACCCTCGGCGTGGACGCCCGGCGGCCCGGCCAGGACCTGGCCCGCGGCGCCGGTCTGGCCGCGCTGATCGGCCTGCCCGGACTGGCCCTGTTCTTCGTCGCGGCCCAACTCGGCCTCAACGCCACGCTGGTGCCGGCCGCGCTGCCGCCGGTCTGGTGGGCGATCCCCGTGCTGATCCTCGCCGCCGTGCAGAACGCCGTGCTGGAAGAGGTGATCGTGGTCGGCTACCTGGTCACCCGGCTGCGGCAGCTCCAGTGGCGGCTCGCCGCGATCATCGCGGCCAGTGCGCTGCTCCGCGGCTCGTACCACCTCTACCAGGGCTTCGGCGCGTTCGTCGGCAACGCGGTGATGGGCGTGATCTTCAGCCTCTTCTACCTGCGGACCCGGCGGGTACTGCCGCTGATCATCGCCCACACCCTGCTCGACGTGGTCGCCTTCGTCGGCTACGCGTCGCTGCCCCGCGAGTGGTTCGACTGGCTCTGATCAGCGCCGGTAGACGGCCACCGTTCGAGCGGCGAGCCGGTCGGCCGCCGCCGCGTCCCCCAGCGCCGCCGCCAGCACCGCCGCCCCGGGCAGCAGCCGGGCCACCAGCCGCAACGCCACCCAACCGCCGGCCTGCGCGGTGAGCGGCGCGGCGAGCCGCCAGGCCGCCTCCGCCACCCGTGGCCAGGCCCCCTCGACCGGGTCGCCCGCCGTCTGCGCGGCAGTCAGGGCCGCCCGCGCGCTCGCCTCGTCCGGGTGTACCTGAGTCAGCACCAGCAGCTCGACGGCCCGGTCGGGATGCGCCGGATCCCTGCCGTACACCGCCGCCAGGTGCAACACCAGGTTCGCCTGCGTCCACAGCACCGAGGCAAGCTCGGCGAGCGGCGCGAAGAAGCCAGCCAGCGCCGCGGTCGCCCCACCCGCGCCCGCCGCCCGCACGTACCGCCGGGTCACCAGCCGGGCCAGGCCGTCCGCCGGAGCGTCCGGATACCTGTCCCGCAGCCGCGCGGCCCACTCGCCCGCGCCGGGTCCGAGCGACCGCACCGCGGCCAGCGCCAACAGCTCCGGCGCGAAGCCCGGGTGACCGAGCACGCGCGCGGCGACCGCCCGCAACTCCGATTCCGGGGTACGCCTCAGGGCCGGCACCAGGTCACCGACCAGCGCCGGGGTCGCGGTGGGCTGCGGTGCCGGGGTGGCCGCGGTGGGTGGGGCGCTCTGTGGTGGGGTCGCCGCTCGCTTGGCCGGCGAGGCGGCTCGTCTGGCGGGGGTGGTCGGGGTGGCGGGTTGGGTGGTCGGGCTGGCCGCCTTACTGGGCGTGGCTTTCCTGGGTGACGCGGCCGTCTTGCTGGCCGGGGCTTTCCTGGTTGGCGCGGTCGTCGTGCTGGCCGGGGTGGCTTTCTCGGGCGGCGCGGTCGTCGTGGCCGGGGTTGGCGCCTGGCTGGTCGGGCTGTCCGTCGTGCTGACCGCAGCAGGTACGGCCGGGGCCGTGGCGGTCGGCTTCGTGGCCTTGCGGGCGGTGGCCTTGCGGGGGGTGGCGCGAGCCGTCGGCGTGCGCGCCGACGCCGCAGCGGATGATTGCCGGCCGTCTGCGGGTGGGTTGGCCTGGTCCGCAGCCGCTGCGGGCTCGGGTTGGCCGGCCTGGCTGGCGGTGGGCGCGGGCTCGGGTTGGCCGGTCCGGTGGGCGGCAGGCTTCTCCGGTGGGCCGGCCGCCTGATCGGCGGCGGGCGTGGCTTCCTCGCGCGGGGCGCTCGGTGCCGGGGACGAGCGGAGCGGCTGCCGAGGCAGGGGGTGGTCCGGCTCCGGAGGTTGGAAGAGCACCGCCGGAGCGGCCTTGGCCCGTCGAGGACGCGGGCTCACTGGCGCGGCTGCCGGCAGTGGCACCGCCTCCCCGGGCTGGTCGGCGGCGGCCGGAGGGGTGAAGGTGGGCCGCGGGGAGCGCCGGCGCGCTCTTTCAGCAGGCTCTCGACGGGTCGACTCGCTGGGCGGCTGCTCCTGCATATCGATGGAGCGTAGTCCCGATCACGCCGCCGCACACCGCCGAAACACGGAGGCGGGGCAGCCCTGGTCGGCGTACCCCGGAAGTCGTTTTGCTCCCGGCGGGTGGCGACCTGTATCCTCGGGCGCGGTGGTCTGCGGATCACCAGGGAGACTTCGCCTAGTCTGGTCTATGGCGCCGCACTGCTAATGCGGTTGGGGTCTTAAAGCCCCTCCCGGGTTCGAATCCCGGAGTCTCCGCGCGAAAGCTGGTTGTGTAGACTGGCCGAGCACGAGCGCCCGTAGCTCAATGGATAGAGCATCTGACTACGGATCAGAAGGTTAGGGGTTCGAGTCCCTTCGGGCGCACAAGATCAAAGGACGTCTGACCTGCGGGAATGCGGTCAGGCGTTTTTTGTTGATCGTCCCAAGGCGACGGTGGGACCAGCTGGGTGCCGTCACTCTCTGTAATCACCGATGCATGCGGGCTGACCTGCTGGCTCGTCGTCGGCCAGCAGCACCCGGATCACCGGCCCGGCGCCGTCGCCGCCCATGATCATCCGCACCGTCACCTCGTCTGGACCTCTCCCGTGGTGCACCATGGGTCGGCGTCGGATCAGACGTGCCGGGGCTCCCACCGGAAGAACCGGCGGGTCAGCCAGGCGCCGATGACCAGCCACACCAACAGCACACCGGCCGAGGGCAGCGCGAGCAAATGACTGTCCCAGAAGCCGAGCGTCCGGCCCCCGTCGGTCTGTGCCAGCCACCCGACGCGCAGCATTTCGGTGAACGGGCCGGTCGGCAGGAACCACAGCACCCGCTCAATCGGCGCCGGCAGCGCGCCCAGCGGCAGCAGGGCACCCGGGGTGGCCAGGAAGATCACCATGGACGGCAGGGTGGTCAGCATCGCGGCCTCGGAGCTGCGGGGTGCAGACCTGCGCGACCCGCGCCAGGTGCTGGACCTTCCGGGGCTTACGGAGGTCACGGTAATAACCTCGGCCGGCGAGATCTTCCCGTTGCTGTAGGGAGCCAGATGTCCATCGACTACCGACTGCCCCTCGCCGGTGAGATCCCCTTGCCCGACCTCGCCGCCCGGGCCTTTCGGGGTTGATGGGAGCCCCGGGTGGGAGCGACCGGGGCGAACGGGTGCGGACAAGACCGGACCGTCCCGGTTGTCGCACGGTGAGAGTTGGTTCACAGCGGCACGATGGGACATCCATTGTGGCCGCTGCGTGGCCGACCTAGGATCCGAACACGGATCGCGGCGGGTCAACCAGTCGTTGCCTCGGAACTGTATCCCGCGAGCGTTGAGGTGCCGGACATCGGGGGAAGGCTCGGCGAATGATGCGATATTCGCACTTGACTGTTCGAATGGGCCTACGCAGGGACCGTCTTGCGGGCCTCATTCCGGGGAGCGCCGAGATGGCGGCCCGAGGCAGTCTGCCCGGCACGAATGTTCGCGGTCAACGGCATTGAACCGGTTGCTCGGACTTGATCTGCATCTGATCCGCCGGCTGTCCCACAGCAGAGCAGCCCGGGCCTTCCTGCTGGCGGTCTTCATCGACGCGGCGGGCCGGGGGATCTTCCTCACCGGGTCGGTCCTCTTCTACACGCAGGTGATTGGACTGACCAGCACGCAGGTGGGCACCGGGCTGTCGATCGCGGCGCTCTGCGGGCTGGTCTGCGTCGTACCCATCAGCCGGCTCGCTGATCGGGTCGGAGCGCCCCGGATGCTCATCGCGCTCCAGTTGTGGCGCGCGGCCGGCTTCTTGGCCTATCCACTGGTCGACGATTTCAGCGGATTCCTGATAGCGGCGTGTTTTATCGGCATGGCCGAGAACGCGGCCACCCCCCTGCTGCAATCCATTGCTGGCTCGATCGCCGAAGACGATACGCCGGTCGGGACTATGGCGGCGGTTTCGGTGGTGCGCAACACGGCGTACTCCCTGGCTACGCTGGCAGCCACACTCTTCATCACCCTGGCCGACGCGTCGGCGTACATCGGGTTTGTATTGGTCAATGCGGTGGCTTTTCTGATCACCGCGGTTTTGCTGCTGCGGGTGCGCGGAGAGCTACCACGGGGTGTCGCGGTACGGCAGCGCGGCGCCAGTGTCGGGGCGCTGCCCTGGCGGGACCTGCGTTTCGTGTCGCTGGCCCTGCTCAACGGCATCCTGTTCCTGCACGTTGCGATCCTGGGTGTGGCACTGCCGCTGTGGATCGTGACGCAGACGTCGGCACCCAAGCCGGTCGTCGGAGTCGTGTTGCTCATCAACACCGTCCTCGCCGTGGCGCTGCAGGTCCGATTCAGCCGTGGTGGTGACGATCTCGCTCATGCCGGTCGGCTGCAGCGCCGCGCGGGTGTGGCTCTCGCGGTGTTCTGCGTCCTGGCCGCGGTGTCGGCCGGGTTGGGTCCGATGGCCACGACGGCTGTGCTCCTCCTTGCCGCGGTGGCGTTGACATTCGGGGAACTGTGGCAGTCGGCCGGGGGATGGGGGGTGTCCTTCGGGCTGTCCCCGGTGGATCGACGCAATTTCTATCTCGGTCTCTACAACCTCGGTGCGGGTGGCTTCGCGGTCGTCGGCCCAGGGCTGCTCACCGTGGCAGTCGTCGGTCCCGGGCCGGTCGGCTGGCTGGTCCTGGGAGCCGTTCTCCTCGTCACCGGGGTGGTCACCTCGTTGCTCACACAGCGTTCGGCGCGTTCCCGGGAAGCCGGTGACGCCGCGGTGCCCAGCCGGGCCGCAGAGGCCTGACCCGATCGTGGCGTAGCCCGAAAAGGAAGGATGTGCCATGCCGCCTGTGCAGTTCGGCGTCGTCTCGTTGGGTGCCGCGTTGGGGGAACCTCAGGATGTCGCTGAGGTGGCACCGAGCTACGTAGCGGATCCCGAGCGGGTGATGGCGTGGGGCTATCGCACGTTCCATCGGGTCGTCGACGGAACCACGTCGGCGCATCTCGGCGCCCGAGCGGCCACCCGGGCGTTGGAGCGGGCGCGGATCGGGGTCGGCGAGATCGACCTGCTCGTGGTGGCCGCCAGCGATGTCCCGGACTACCTGCAGTGGGACGTCTCCTCGGCGGTGGCCCGCGAGTTGGGGATGATCGGGCCGCCGACCCTGCTGCTCACCCAGGCCTGCGCCGCCACGGTGACGGCGTTCCAGCAGATCGCCGGGACCTTCGCCGTCCGGGACGACGTGCGGACCGTCCTCCTCGTCGCGATCAACCAGGTCAGCGAGGGACACGCCAACCGGATGAACACCAACACGTGTGTCTCCAGCGACGGGGCCGCCGCCGCGGTGTTGAGGCGGGACCACGCAACGTTGCGGTGGCTGGCGACCGACCAGTTCACCGATCCCGAGTGCGTCGACTTCTTCCGGGTGGAGTACGGCGGAGCCGCGGCACCGGTCGCCCCCGATGGCCTCGGCAACCTCGAATTCGACCGGCTCGCCGCCGTCTACCGACAGTTCCGCCGTGACCCCGACCACTTCACCCGGTTCACCCGCGAGCTGAACCAACGGGTCGCCCTGGTCGTGGACAACGCCTTCGCGCGCTCCGGTACCGACCGGGCCCGGCTGACCCGGCTGATCTATCTCAACGACAACCACAGGGCGATGGTCGACGTGGCAGAGGCGGTCGGGTTGCCGCTCGATCGGACCAACTTCGAGCTGGGGGCGTCGATCGGCCACTGCGGTGCCGCGGACCAGCTGATCTGCCTGGACACCTATGTCGAGCGCGGCGATCTGCGGAAGGACGACGTGGTGGCACTGGCCGGTATCGGGTACGGCATGCACTGGTTCTGCACACTCCTGGAGGTCTGACCGCCTCCGCTCATCGCGGCTGAGAGGCCGCGACCAGGTGCATCTCCTTCTCCGACTCCAGGTACTCGGCCCGAATCTCGATGGAACGCAGCTGCCCGAGGCTGCTGACATGTGTGCCGCCACACGGCATCGTCGCCACGGGCGAGATCTCACAGCGCCAGACCCGCTCCGCGGTGAAGCTGTCCGACGATCCGGTGAGATGAACCGGGGCGTCGGCGGCGACCCAGGAGGCCAGCAGGTCATTGGCGCGAGCGAGGTACGTGTCGAGGCCGGCGAGCATCCGGGCGTGGTCGAAACCCTTGCGTCGCAACGACTTGCCCAGGCGATACCGGTCCACGCTGCTGCCCAGGTCGTGCCGGCTGTCGATCAGCGCGGCGGCGTCGAAGTTGCGGCTTCCCCGTGAGTCCCGGGACGTCTCCTTGCTCCACAGTTCGTCCGTGGCCTCGTTGAATGCGTACGCCACCAGGTGGCACCCGGTGTGGGCGGCGCTCAACCACCGCCGCCGGTGATCGTCCACCGTCAGTTGGGCGGTCCGACCCACCCAGGACTCATCCGGGTGCTTGACGATGAGGTGAGCGACCGCGAACACGTGCTCGGTGTCGCCACGGCGTGCGGTCACCTCGGGCCCGATGGACACCGCACCGTCGGCCGGCCGAAAGGTGACGATCTGGGTGTCGACGACCGGGATGACCTGATCGCCCACGGTCAGGTTGCCGTGATCTCCCGGTTGGTCCGGCCAGGCGGCGTCGACCGGGTGGAACGGGGTCGCGTCGGTGACGACGGCCCAGCGCCCGGAGCCGGCCGCCAGGACGGCCTCGATCCGCGCCTCCGCGGCAGTCTCACCGCGGTGATAGGAGATACGGGTCTCGGTGATCTCGTGCAAGGCGTCTCCATCGAGCAACAGGTGTGCGCAGTGCCTTCGACAGTAGGGCGTTCAGCCGGCGTCGGTGCGGCCGGCGGCCGCACGCACGGCATCGGCCAGGTCGACACGGTAATGCTTGGCGAGCTCGGCGCAGAGCTGTTCGACGGTCAAGTCGTATTCTTGGCCACCTTCGTGTTGCAGGGCGCACCAGGCGAGCTGACATCAGAGCGCGGCGGCGTCGGTGTGCGACAAACCCCAGTCGACCCCGGCGAAGAACCCGGCCCGGAAAGCGTCGCCACCGCCGGTGGGGTCGACCACGACCGGGACCGACGCGGCCGGCACCATGTGCGTCGCGGATCCGTACGCCTCGCGGACCGAGTGTGGTCACCACGGTGCCGACCAGCCGGAACAGGGCACTCTCGGTCAGCTCGCACTCTTCAGATCGGCAGCACGGTCGGTGCTCTCCCACGTCAGGTCCGGCAGCTCACGGCCGAAATGGCCGTACGCGGCGGTCTGCTGGTAGATCGGACGCAGCAGGTCCAGATCACGGATGATCGCGGCCGGCCGCAGGTCGAACACCTCCTTGATCGCCTTCTCGATCCGCTCGACCGGCACGTTCTCGGTCCCGAACGTCTCGACGAACAAGCTCACCGGGTGGGCCTTGCCGATCGCGTAGGCCACCTGCACCTCACACCGCTCGGCCAGGCCGGCCGCCACCACGTTCTTGGCGACCCAGCGCGTCGCGTACGCCGCCGAGCGATCCACCTTCGACGGGTCCTTACCGGAGAACGCGCCACCACCGTGACGGGCGTAACCACCGTACGTGTCGACGATAATCTTTCGGCCGGTCAGGCCCGCGTCACCCATCGGACCACCGATCTCGAACCGGCCCGTCGGGTTGACCAGCAGCCGGTAACCCTCGAAGTCCAGGCCGAGCGTCTCCAGCTCGGGAGCGATGACGTGGTCGCGGACGTCCGGCGTCAGCAGCGACTCCAACGAGATGTCGGCGGCGTGCTGCGAGGACACCACGACTGTGTCCAGCCGAACCGGACGCAGACCGTCGTACTCGACGGTGACCTGCGTCTTGCCGTCCGGACGCAGGTAGGGGATCGTGCCGTCCTTACGGGCGGCCGACAGCCGGCGGGCCAGGCGGTGTGCCAGCGCGATCGGCACCGGCATCAGCTCGGGCGTCTCCGAGCAGGCGAACCCGAACATCATGCCCTGGTCCCCGGCGCCCTGGCTGTCCAGCGAGTCGCCGGCCCCACCCTCGCGCGCCTCGATGGCGGCGTCGACACCCTGCGCGATGTCGGGCGACTGTGAGCCGATGGAGACGCTCACGCCGCAGGAGGCGCCGTCGAAGCCCTTCTTCGACGAGTCGTAACCGATCCGCAGGATCGTGTCTCGAACGATGCTGGGAATGTCGGCGTAGGCCTGCGTGGTGACCTCGCCCGCCACGTGCACCTGGCCCGTGGTGATCAGGGTCTCCACCGCGACGCGGCTCCGCGGGTCCTGTGCGAGCAGGGCGTCGAGAATCCCGTCGCTGATCTGGTCAGCGATCTTGTCCGGGTGGCCTTCCGTGACCGACTCGGAGGTGAAAAGGCGGCGTGCCACGACGTTTCCTTTCGATATCGGCGCGTTCCCGTCTCAGGCGCGCCGGCGGGCGGACGGAGGTTGTCAGTGGATCGGGCGCTGCGTGGCGGTGCCGGCGAGTGCTGCCTGCCACGCCTCCACCGGCGGCGGATTGTCCATGTGCTCGGGGACCCGGACGTGGATGACCGACGGACCACCTCCGGTGGCCGCCTCCTTGATCATCACGCTGAGCTGTTCCATGTCGAACGCGCGTGCCGCGGGCAGTCCCATGCCGTTGGCGAGCAGGACGGGGTCGATACGCCCGGGGTCGACCGCGAAGTAGCGCCCGCCGGCGTAGAGATGCTGGATCATCTTGATCCAGCCGAGCGAGGTGTTGTCCAGGACCACGTAGGTGATCGGCAGGCCGAGCCGACCGGCCGTCTCCCAGTCGCCCAGACCCATCGCCACGCTGCCCTCGGTGGTGAGGCAGAGGATCCGCTCGCCGGGGTGCGCCACGGCCACGCCGATCGCGGCCGAGATCGCGAAGCCCAGTGGCCCGTGACCGCGCGGGATGACGACTCGCCACCCGTCACCGGACGACTCCCAGAAGGAGGCGAGGAACGGCGTGGGGGTGCCGGCGTCCGCCACGACCCAGGTGGACCCGCCGAATTCGGCGTGCAGCGCACGAACCACGTCCCGCGGCTGAAGCCGCTGGTCACCGGGGTCCGGCAGTGGTGACGAGTTCGCCGTGACCCACAGTTGCCGGGCGGTGGCGAGAGCCTGGATCCGACGGTCGCGCGTCTGCTCGTCGGCGGCGGGTAGTGCCTGGCGGAGCTGGTCGAGAGCCGCCCCGGCGTCCGCGACCAGGGGCGTGCTTCCGGGATAGTTGCGTCCGGCCCGCTCCGGAGAGAGGTCGATGTGCGCGATCCGGGTGCCCGAGCGTGGCGGTGCGGTGAAACTGGCCGTGTCGGTGGCGTTCGCGCGGGTTCCCACGAAGAGGACGAAGTCGGAGTTGCGCAGGTAGTCGTTGGCGTACTCCCGGGCGCCGTTGGCACCGACGACGCCGAGGGCGAGCGGATGGTCCTCGGGGAGGGCGCCCTTGCCGTGGATGGAGGTGCCGACCGGAATGGCCGCGTGCTCCGCGAGGTCGGTGAGGGCGCGCCAGGCACCGGACAGGTGTACGCCGCCGCCGACGACGATCGCGGGGTGTGCGGCCTGCGCGATCTGTTCGGCAACCGTGTTCACGGCCTCGGTCGGGGCAAGCGGGCGTGCGCCGGGAACGGTGCTGCTGCCGGTGCCGACGGGCAGGTCGGCGGTCTCCTCCAACACGTTCTCCGGGATGATCAGCACGACCGGGCCGGGACGGCCGCTCGTCGCGGCGGTGATCGCCTCCGCGACCGCGCCGGGCAGGTCGGCCGTCCGGTCCACCGTTCGCCGCCACTTCGTCACGCCGCTGAACAGAGCCATCTGGTCGATCTCGCTGATGGCGCTGGTGCCCCGGCTGCGATGCGGGTTGTCGGTGGCGATCGCCAGGATCGGGATGCCGGATGCGAATGCCTCGCCCAGACCGCTGGCCAGATAGACGGCACCCGCGCCGCTCGGCGCTTCGCAGACGCCGAGGCGGCGGAGGGTACGTGCATAACCGTCGGCCATGTACGCCGCGTGGCGTTCGTCGCGGGCAAGCACGTGCCGGACGTCCTGCGGGCGCCTCGCGATGACGTCGTAGAAGTGGATGCTGGTGTCTCCGGGGAACCCGAAGATCGTGTCGACACCGTGCCGCACCAGCGCTTCGACCAGAAGTTCCGCGCCGGCGCGCGCCGCGTCCTCAGCTGCGCTCATTGGTTTCTCCCTGGGAGTCGCTAGGCGAATGGGACGAAGAAGAAGGTCCGGCGGTACGAGAACAGGCCGGATCGGGAGACGGTGAAGAAGTCGGCAAAGCCGATTGTCGAGTGCTGTCCGGCCAGGGTGATCCGGTCGGCAGAGCCGTGGACTGCCACCTCCGGCCCTTCGACGATCAAGGATGAAAGGTGGTGTCGGCGGCTGCGAATAGGTGGCTGAGAACGGTAGAACGCTTCGATGGCCGATCGCCCGACAATGGATTCTTGACCTGGCCGGTCGTATATGGAGTCCGCTTCGAAGAGAAGCATCATTCCCTCGAGGTCATCGGCGTCGACCCGGTGGTAGTAGGTGCGCACCACGTCGTCGAGGTGAGTCCGATCCATCATGTGCGACACGTGTATCTCCGGCAATGATTCGCGGCTCACCACCGAGCGGCTCCGGTCGTGGTGATCGCCGGTCAGGAGGGTGCAGTGCAGACTCGCTACTGGACGAAAGGCATGATCCGACATCAACCCCACATTCGTTACCCCGCTCGGTGTGGCACTCGTCACACAGCGTGCCCGGCCAGGCGGCGACGGTGGCGCGGGCGACGTTCGGCGGTGTCCCCACTGGCATCGATGCCAGTGATCACCAAAGGTGGTGCTTCCTGTGCTGGGACAACATGTCTATACGGCGGGTCAGGGGGCTGCAAGTTTGCGGGAAGGTCGCGTACCGGACCTTCGGCACGGTAGCTCATCGCGAGTCCGGCGTGGGGGTACGCACCGCATTATCGAAAGCCGGTGATCGACATTTCGCCTGGGTTTCGGGCCGCGTTCCCACATTTTAGGAAGGCACGCTTGCACAGCCAGGGGTACATGTGCTTGCATCGATATCTGTCGGACCGTGGTCCGAATTGGCGAGAGTGGCCCGGTGCTTCTGGTCGTCTCGTTACCTGGGGGAATTCCGACTGATCACTTGAATCACCAAGGCGATGCAGCGCGCCGATGGGTGCCATTGGCTCAGGCGATCGTCTCCGCCACGTGATTCCGTGAATAACCGGCAAACAGCGGGGGGCAAAAGTGAGCACGGAAAGTCGACAGAAAACGGAACTTCTGGATTTCTATCGTCCGCAGGGCGACGGCGAGCCGAACCTCTTCGAGATCTGGGAGAAGGGCGGGGCCCGTGGCGACTCGGTGACGCCGTCGACCTACTCCACCGAGTACCGCGGCTGGATGACGGACATCCTGGTGAGCCGGTTGGAGAGCAACAAGGCCACCGGCCTGCTCAGCCTCGGCTGCGGCAACGCCGTGGTGGAGGCGGACACGGCCAAGGCCGGCTACCGCGTGCTTGCGGTGGACGCGCTGGAGGAGGCGGTCGATCTCGCCCGGGCCAAGGGTCTGGAGGCGGTGCAGGCGGACCTGAACACCTGGACGCCCGAAGAGAAGTGGTCGGTCGTCTACATGGACGGCGTGCTCGGGCATCTGTACGACCCCGAGCACGGACTCCAGTCGATCCTGAAGCGCATCCTCACCTGGCTCGAACCGGGACCTGCCGGCGTGGCGTCGTTCGTGGCGTCCAACGACGACACCCAGAACGGCTCCTGGGCGCAGGCGGCCTCGAACGTCACGGGCTTCTACTGGCTGTCCGCCGGCTACCTCGGCGAGCAGGCGCTCGCTGCGGGCTTCGACCGGGTCGAGATCCAGCACTTCCACTACCGGCGCCCACAGTCGGGTCCCCGCCGGCGGTCCGTGGTCGTAGCACAGCTGCACGCGTGACCGGGAGACGGCGATGAGCGTTCCTGAGCTGTGGTTACGCGAAGAAATCAACCCGGACGAGCACCGTACCGTCCTGACTCCCGATGACGCCCGGGTGCTGATCGCCGATGGCGTGCGGCTGACCGTCGAGGAGTCGGCGCACCGAATCTTCGACACCGGGGAGTACGCGGCGGCCGGTGCCCGGATCGTCACGGCCGGCACCTGGCCGGAGGCGTCGGCCGAAACCGTCGTCGTGGGGCTCAAGGCCCCCGCCGACGAGCCGGAACCGCTGCACCATCGACACATCTTCTTCGGACACGCCTACAAGGGTCAGCGCGACGGGGCGGCACTGCTGCGCCGCTTCCGGGCCGGTGGCACTCTGCTGGACCTGGAATACCTGACCGACGACACGGGCCGCCGGGTCGCCGCGTTCGGCTACTGGGCCGGTTACGTCGGCGCGGCGTTGGCGCTCCTGCATTTCCGGGGCCGGCTCGTTCCGCCCCTGCGCGCGATGACCCGCCCGGAACTGGACGAGGCTCTCGCCGCGTCCGGCGACAGCCGGCTACGGGCGTTGGTGATCGGCGCGCTGGGCCGCTGCGGTCGGGGCGCGCGAGACGCGCTGTCCGTAGGCGGAGTCGAGCCCACGGCGTGGGACCTTGCCGAGACCCGTGATCTCGACCGTCGAGCGATCCTCGATCACGACGTGCTGGTCAACACCGTGCTGTCGAACGAACTCGCGCCTGCGTTCGTCCGCCCGGAGGATCTCGATGACCCGGCTCGCACGTTGTCCGTGATCAGCGATGTGACCTGTGACGTGACGTCCGAGTTCAACCTGCTGCCGATCTACCGGACCCCGACCGACTGGGCCCGGCCGGTGCACCACCTGCGTGCCGAGCCCGCGCTCGACCTGCTCGCCATCGACAACCTGCCCTCGTTGCTGCCGCGGGAGGCGAGTGTGGCCTTCTCTGCCGACCTGCTGCCGCACCTGCGCACCCTGCGCGACGACACGCCGGTCTGGCGACGGGCGTACGACCGGTTCACCACCGCGACATCTGAACTCGACCTGATGGGAAGCCCGTCGTGACATCCACCCTCATCCAGCCGACCGGACGGGTTCACTGGCTCGGCACCGGCCTGTCGACCGGGAGCGGGCTCGCCCTGGTCTGCGCCACCGCGACCGGGACCACGGTCTGGGGACGCACCCGTGAGAGGGCGCAGGCCTGTCTCGAGCGGCTCGGGCTCAGCGGCCAGGCCGACGCGCGGGGACTTGGCTGGGAAGCCCTCGCCGAGGCGGTCCGCCCAGGTGACCTCGTGGTCTCCATGCTGCCGGCCGCCGAGCACCCGGCCGTGCTCCGGCTCTGCCTGCGCCAGTCGGCGCACTTCGCCAGTTCCAGCTACGTCTCCGCGGAGGTTGCCGAACTGGCCGCCGATGCGCGACGGGCCGGGCTCGTGGTGCTGACCGACGCGGGGCTCGACCCCGGCATCGATCACCTGCTGGCCCACCGGCTCGTTCAGGCCGCGGAGAAGGCCCTCGGCGACACTCCGGCAACGGTGTCGTTCACGTCGTACTGCGGGAGCTTCCCGGCGGTGCCGAACGACTTCCGCTACCGGTTCAGCTGGGCGCCGCGGGGTGTCCTGACCGCACTCGGCACTCCCGCCCGCTTCGTGGAGGGTGGCCGCGAGCGGACCGTCGACCGGCCGTACCGCGCCGCGGAGAAGATCACCCTCGGTGGCGAACCGTTCGAGGTCTACGCCAACCGGGACAGCATCCCGTACATCACCACGTATCAGTTCCCGAAGTTCTGGGAGGTGGATACCTTCGTTCGCGGCACCGTCCGGCTCGACGGATGGACCGACGCCTGGCAGCCGGTCTTTACTCAGCTGGAGAACGGCACCGCCGACGAGATCACCGCCCTGGCCGCGCGGCTGGCCGAGCAGTATCCGGCCACCAGCGAGGACCACGACCGGGTGGTCATGTTCGTGCGGCTGGAGGCGGTGACCGGCGACGGAGCGCGCTGGGCCGGTGAGTACACCATGGACGTCCAGGGGGATGCCACCGAGAACGCGACACCTCGCCTGGTCTCGGTGGCCCTTGCCGGCGGGCTCGCCGAGTTGCTGGCCGGCCGGCTGTCCGCCGGTCTGCACCAGGCGACCTCCGACCCCGATTCGATCGACAGTTGGTTGGACTTCCTGTCCGCCAACGGAGTCGTCTGTCAAGAATATGTGCCATAGGCCGATGATCTAGTACATGGTTGGAATTCGGTCGCCTCATTACGTACCGGGGTAAGTACACTTCGGTCGGTCTGGCGCGGTTCACAGCCGGTTACGGGGAGGCCAGGAGATGGCGCAACAGTCGGGGACCAGGCAATCGGCGACGATTCGGCGCGGCATTGTGCCGCTACTGATCTTCGCCGCATTGACCGCCGCGATGGACGTGTACGGCAGCAACCGGCTCCAGGTGGTCAGTCCGGAGAGCCTCACCGCGGTCTCCTTCACACTGACGGCGGTCTTCTTCCTCGTCCTGGAGTTGGCGCGTAACGGCACCGCGTTCCTGACCATGCTGCGTGAGTCACGCCACGACGTCATCGCCATCAACATCACCACCGCCGTGACGTGGCTCGCCACCTTCTACGCCCTGCGCAACCTGGAGCCCGCGGTCGTGAACGTGGTCGGGCTGGCGCTCGGTCCGGTGTTCATCCTTGTGACCGGGGCGATCCTGCGCCGGGGAGCGTCCGTCATCGCCGCGGAGGTCGTGGTCGCGTTGGGGATCTTCGTGTTCCTCAGCGTCCTGGTGTGGGGCTCCTTCACCGGTGAGACCGCCGTCGGGGACATCGGCGAGAGCACCGCCGCCTGGGGACTCTTCTTCTCGGTGGTGTGTGCGATCGGATCGGCGGCCAACATCACCTACATGAAGCGGCTCAGTGATCGCGGTCGTAGCCCGCAGGAAGTGCTGGCGGTGCGGTTCTTCCTGATGATCGCGATCGGGTGGGCGATGACCGCGACGAGTTCGCTGGAAGAGGTGAGCGCCGCGCTCGTGCCCGGCGCAGTGGTGGCCGTCATCGGCATCGGGCTCCCGATCTACGTACTACAGATCGGAATCAGGCACACCGAGCCCATCACCACGGCACTGATCGTCTCGCTGTCACCGATCTTCGCCTACTTCATGCAATTCCTGGACGGGCGCTTGCAGCCCTCCTCGCTGACCATCGTGGGAATCGTGGGCATCGTGGCACTTGCGACCGCCGGGACCCTGGCCCGGGCACGCCACGACAGCCGACTGGAAGCCGCGACCATGCCGTCGGCCTACGACACCGTCGGAGACCGCCGATGAAGGAGTCCTCCATGAAATGCGCCATCGTCGACGCGTACGGCGCGGGCCGGCACCTGCCGGCCGCGTTGCTGCGGCACGGCATGGAATTCATCCACATCCGCTCGGACGCGCCCGACTGGCGGCTCAGCTACCGGCCGGAGGAGTTCACTGTCGACCTGAAGCACGAGGGCGACCTCGACGCCACCGTCGCCCGGATGCGGGAGCACGGCGTCGGCATCGTCGTGGCCGGCGCCGAGTCCGGGGTGCTGCTGGCCGACCAGTTGTCGGCCGCCCTGGGCACACCGGGCAACGGTATGCGGAACCCCCTGGCGCGGCGCGACAAGTTCGCCATGCACCAGGCGATCCGGGACGCCGGCCTGGCCGCCGCCGACGGCTTCCGGTCCGAGTCGGTCGACGCGATTCTCGGCTGGGCGGGTGAGCGTGGGCAATGGCCGGTGGTCCTCAAGCCGCCGTCCAGCGCGGGCGGGGACAACGTCTACGTCTGCCACTCCGCCGAGGAGATCAGGGACGCGTACGCGCGGATCACCGGCAACATCGACCGGTACGGCCGGCAGAACCGCATCGTTCTGGTGCAACAGTTCCTGGCCGGCACCGAGTACTACGTCAACTCGGTCAGCCGGGCCGGCGTGCACCGGATCGTGGAGGTCTGGCGCTATCACAAGCGCTCCACGGGCGGCCGGACGATCTACGACTACGAGGACCTGCTGGCCTGGGACGACCCTGCCACCCGCCAGATCGCCGACTACACCCTGGCGGTTCTGGACGCGCTCGAGATCCGTACCGGCGCAGGACACACCGAGGTCATGCTGACCGCGTCCGGACCGGTGCTGGTCGAGTGCGGAGCCCGCCTCGGTGGCGGGCAGATGCCGGAACTGCTGACCCGTTGCACAGGCACCAACCAGGTCGACAGCCTGGCCCTGGCGATCGCCGACCCCGAGGTGTTCACGCGTCAGGGGACCAGCGGTTATCAGCTCGACGCCTACCTTCGCTGCGTCAACCTGATCACCGAGCGCGACGGCGTCATGCCGGGTGCCGACGCCTGGGCGGCTGTCCGGGCGCTTCCGTCCTTCGACAGCCTGGTGCTCAACATTGCGGAGGGCACCCTCCTGTCGCCCACCACCGACATGGCCACCTGCCCGGGCACGCTGTACCTGTGTGCCCCGGACCGGCAGCAGGTCATCGCCGACTCCGACCGGCTGCGCTCGCTGGAAGTCGCCGGCCTCTACGGCGACTGATCCACCCGTCCCCGCCTCGCCTGGGCACAGCACGACGCCGGGGTGAGGTACGGACGTGCCCGTCGGCCCGATCCGGCACCACCATCCACTCGGGAAGGAGCGACAGAGTGCCCACCGGAACCGCCGACCGCGACACCGTTGCGGACACCGTGAAACGGCTCGTCATCGCACAGTCCCAGCTGACGATCAGCACCGGTCGGATCACCGAGGCAGAGCCGCTCGCCGGGCCGTTGCTGGACGTCACCTCGCTGGGCCTGCTCGCCGTACTGATCAAGATCGAAGAAGAGCTCGGTGTCACGCTGCCCGACGACCTGTTCTCCGCCTCCCTGCCGCGCACCGTCGGCGACCTGGTCGACCTCGTGCAGCGGACCGCCCGATGAGTGGCCCGGCCGCCGATCTCGGCGCGGCCCTCGATGCGCTGCCCGCCGACCTGTTCGACTGCGTACAGGTCAACCTCGCACTGTTGGCCGACGTGCGACACGGTCTCGGCACCCATCTGCGGCTCGGCGCCCGGCTCGCCTTCCGACCCCGACTCGACGACGGTTGGTGGACCGTCGAACCCGTCGTGGCCGACCAGGTGGAGCACTCGGCCGGGCTCCTCGGACTCGGACTGGACGAGCGCTGGGACGCCTGCCCGGCGGGCCGGGTGCCCGGGTTGATCGCCCGGCGCGAGCCCCTCTACGTCGTCGCCGACGCCTACCACCTGCCGTGGCTTCCCTACGCCGGGCAGGAGCACCTGCGGCACAGCTTCCTCGTGCACTCCCACGACGACGGCGTACGTGTCTGGGACGCCTACCGCAACGACACCCGGTGGGGGCCGGCGGTGCCGGGACACTGGGACCTGAGCGAGAAGGACCTGATCGCGGCACTCGGCGACACCGCCGACGTGATCAGCTTCGGCACGGCGGCGCTGCCCGAACCGCGGCCGGCAGTCGAGTTCGACGACCCGACCGAATACCTGGCCGCGTACGCCGACGCCCCGGACCCGGCTGCCGCGTTCGCCCGCCTGCCCCTGCAGACCTGGCTGCTTGCCCGGTCCCGGCTGCTGCACGCCGCCTACCGCGACCTGGAGCTCCAGGAACATCTCGGGGCCTGGCAGGGGCTGGTTCAGCAGACCTACGTCGCGTGGCGGATGGTGCAGCGCGGCCGGCCCGCGCCGGAAGCCCCGCTGCGGCGACTCGGTGACCTGCTGCACCGGGACCAGGTGCTCTTCGCCGTACCGACGGCCGGCGGGCAGCCGTGGCGGCAGCACGTCGCCGAGGCTGCCGCGTCCGTCCTCGGCCTGCCCGTGCCCGCGGTGCTGGGTGGTGCCCGGTTCGACGCCTCTCCCGAGTACGGCTCGTTGCGGATCGTCGAGATCGTCGAGCTGGTGGAACGGGTGGTCGGTGTGGAACTGTCCGCCGACGATCTCGTACCGGAGAACCTGCAGGACCTCGACGGCCTGTGCCGGATCGTCGCCCGCGCCGGGACCGGCGCCCCATGACCCTGCTGCACGAACTCTTCGACACGGCGGCCCGGCGTGCCCCCGACGACGTGGCCGTCACCGTAGGCGCGGACCGGGCCACCTTCGCCCAGGTGGTGACATCGGGTCGCCGGATCGCGGCCGGGCTGCTCCAGGCCGGCCTGCGCCGCGGTGACCGGCTGGTGATCGTGTCACCGCCGTCGGTGGTCCTGCCCGCCGTCCTGTACGCCGCGGCCCGCGTCGGTGTCGTCTTCGTCGTCCTGCACGAACAACTCCGCGGTGATCCGCTGCGGCATGTGCTCGAGGACTGCGAACCGGCCCTGGTCCTCAGCGACGACGCTGAGGTCAGAGCCTCGGCGGTCGAGGCCGGGTCTGCGGCGGGCGACCTGAGCGGACTGGCTGCGGGGGCACCGCTGGACGGCTTGCCGCCGGGTGGTGCGCCGCTGACCGTGGACCCGGTGTGTCTGGTCTACACCTCCGGTTCCACGGCTCGGCCCAACGCGGTGGTCACCACCCACCAGCAGATGCTGTTCGCCGTCGCGGCCATCCAGGAGGCCGTCGGCTACCGCCGCGGCGACGTGGTGTTCTGCCCATCACCGGTCTCCTTCGACTACGGGCTGTACCAGCTCTTCCTCGGTGCGCTCAGCGGCGCCCGGATACACCTGGCCGGTCTGACGGCGACCGGCCCCGGCCTGTCGGCGGCGCTCGCCGCGACCGGCGCGACCGTGTTCGCGGCAGTCCCGTCGGCGGCCGAGATGCTGGCCCGGCTGCTGGGCCGTGGCGGTGAGCCGCCCACGTTGCGGCTGCTCACCACCACCGGCGCGGCGATGCCCGCGGACCTGCTGCAGACGCTGCGGTCCCGGATGCCGCAGCTGCGGACCCAGGTGATGTACGGCCTGACCGAGTGCAAGCGGGTCGCCATCATGCCCCCGGACGGTGATCGGGAGCGGCCCGGGTCGAGCGGCCGGCCGCTGGCCGGGACGGAGGTGTTCGCCATCGACGGCCAGGGACGTCGTCTGCCCGACGGCGCTGTCGGTGAGCTGGTGGTCCGTGGTCCGCATGTGATGTCCGGCTACTGGCGGCGTCCGGAGCTGACCGCCGACCGGTTCCGGGTGGAGGAGTGCCTCACCACCCGGCTGCGCACCGGCGACCAGGGTCGGGTGGACCCCGGGGGATGGGTCTACGTCGACGGTCGTACCGACGACATCTACAAGGAACGCGGATACCGGGTGAGCGCCACCGAGGTGGAGGCCGCGGCTCGCCGGATACCGCGGGTCACGTCCGTCGCGGTCCTGCCACCCCGCGACGGCGTGTGGTCGGTGCTGGTCGCCGTCACGGAGTTGGCCCCGGAGACGGTGCTGGACCGGCTGCGTGACCATCTCGAGGTGTTCAAGATCCCGCAACGGTGTGTGGTCGTCGACGGTCTGCCGCTGACCAGCAATGGCAAGATCGACCGCAAGGCTCTGACCACCCTGGTGGCCGGCCATGCTTGATCCCGCGCTGGCCCGGCACGTCGCGGCCTCGGCCGGAACCCCGGCTTACGTGTACGACCTGGCAGCCGCGCGGGACAACCTCGCCGCCCTGCGCACCGCCCTGCCCGAGCGGACTGAAACGTACTACTCGGTGAAGGCCAACCGTCACCCGGAACTGCTGCGGGCGCTGCACCACGCCGGCAGCCGCGCCGAGGTCTGCTCCCCGGGCGAACTCACCGCCGCTCTGGCGGCCGGCTGGGACCCCGACACCATCCTGTACGCCGGACCCGGCAAACGCGACCTCGATCTGCGCACCGCACTTGCCGCCGGAGTGCGGCACTTCTCGGTGGACTCGCCGCACGCCCTCAACCAGCTGAACCGTTGCGCGGAAGCGGCCGGTGTGCCGGTGTGGTGCCTGCTGCGGATCAACGCCGACGCGCCCGCGTCCCGGCCCGGCCTGACCATGACCGGGGTGTCGTCGCCGTTCGGTGCCGATGCCCGCTGGGTCGCGACCGCCCCGCAACGGTTCGGGCACCGGCCGCACGTGACCGTGACCGGACTGCACCTCTACATGGGCACCAACCTGACCACCGTGGACGATCTGCTCGCCCAGTTCACCAGCAGCCTGCGGACCGCCGCCGACCTGCGCGAGGTGCTGCGCGCCCAGGGCGTACGCCTGGACGTGCTCGATCTCGGCGGCGGATTCGGTGCGCCGTTCGCCCGGGCCGGCGGTCGCCTCGACCTGTCCGGGCTACGTGAACCGCTCACCGCCCTGCTGGACACGGAGGTACCGCACTGGCGGGACGGCCGGCCCCGGATCACCTTCGAATCGGGCCGCTACCTCGTCGGTACCGCCGGTACCCTGCTCACCCGGGTCCTCGACGCGAAACCGTCGCACGGCAGCAATCTGGTCGTCCTCGAGTCCGGCATCAACCACCTCGGCGGTCTGTCGGGGCTGCGCCGCCTTCCACCGCTGGTGCCGAGCCTGATCCCGGCCGACGCGGCGGCGCCTGCGGCGGACACGGTGCCGACCACGGTGTGCGGTCCGCTGTGCACCCCGCTGGACGTCTGGGCGCGGGGCGTCGAACTGCCCCGACTCGAACCCGGCGACCTGCTGGCCGTACCCAACGTCGGCGCCTACGGCCTGGACGCGAGCCTGCTCGCCTTCCTGGGCCATCCGCTGCCGGCCGAGGTGGTTCTCGACTCCACCGCCCCGGACCCGGCCACCTGGCACGTGTCCCGGATGAGCCTGGTCCGTACCCCGATCTCCCTGGGAGAGCCGCTGTGAATCCGGAGTTCGTCGCGCTGCTGTCGCGTTTCCTCAAGTACGCCACCCCCGACCAGATCACCGACGACGCCGTACTTCACGATCTGGGCCTGGACTCGATGCAGTCGATCGAGCTGCTCTTCGCCATCGAGGACGACTTCGGTGTCAGCCTTCCCGACGAGGCGTTGACCGAGAGCACGTTCGCCACTGCCGGAAGCCTCTGGGCGGCCGTGCGTACCGCTCGCGGTGACGCCCCATGACGGCGGTCGCCACGGCCGTCGACCTGGCCGGCCGGGTGGAACGGGTCACGGCGGTGGCCCGGGAACATGCGCGGCGTACCGACGACGAGGCGCTCTTCCCCACCGAGGCGCTGGCCGAACTGCGCGCGTCCGGGCTGCTGGCGTTGGTCGTGCCGGCCGCGTACGGCGGGCTGGGCGGCGGCCCGGCAGAACTGATCGACTGTGCCGAGTCGCTGGCCCGCGCCGACCTGTCGGTGGCGCTGATCTTCGCGATGCACTGCCAGCAGGTCGCCACCGTCGTCAGGTATGGCGGCGACGAGCTGCGGGCCACTCTTCTGCCGCGCGTCGCCGCGGGCGAACGCTATCTGGCGTCGGTCACCACCGCCGCGGGCACCGGTGGTCACCTGCTCTCCGCGAGCGCGCCGCTGCGGGACACCGGGGAGGGGCTGCTGATCGAGCGGTTCGCGCCGATCGTCACCGGCGGCGCCCACGCCGACGGCTTCCTCATCACCATGGGCAGCCCCGGCACGGACGCACCCGGACAGGTCTGCCTCGTCTACGCCGAGCGCGAGCAACTGCGGATCACCGAGTCGGGCCAGTGGCAACCGATGGGCATGCGGGCCAGCCACAGTGTGGCGCTACGGCTCACCGGCACGGTCCCCCGCCACCAGTTGATCGGCGCGGAGCACGGGTTCCGGGAGATCTCGCTGGCCCTGTTCTCGCCGCTGGCCCACCTCGGCTGGGCCGCCTGCTGGCTGGGTGCCGCCGCCGGGGCGCTGTCCCGGGTGGCGACGCTGCTGCGCAGCCCCGACGGCCGGCAACGATTCGACCACCGGTCCGAGCTGCTCCTGACCCGGCTGGCACGGGCCCGCCATCGGATCGACGCCGTCCACGCGCTGCTGCGGCACACCCAGCACATCGTCGAGGACGGCGGTGACCTGTCGGCCGCGCCGGTGCAGATGCTGCTCAACGGCCTGAAGGTGACCGCGGCGGAGTCGTGCCGGCAGGCCGTCGAGGAACTCGTCGACGCGGTCGGGTTGCGCCACGGCTACTTCAAGGACTCGGACACCTACCTCGAACGGGTCCTGCGGGATCTGCGGTCGGCGGCGCTCAACTACCACAACGACCGTCTCGACCTTGCCGACGGACGGCACGTGCTGCTCGATCGGAAAGTCACCCATGTCGGTGGGTGACCGGACGCCAGGGGCCGGGGACGCGGTGGCCCGGGCGCTCACCGGAGAGCGCCCGGTGTGGTCGGCTCTGGGGGCGTCCGGCCTGATCGCGGCACTGTACGAGCCGGGCGGACGCGTCAATTCGGAACGGCTCGGCCGGCTGCTGGCCGCGGTGGACGCGTCCCAGCCGATCGGGGTCACGCTGGGCGTCTGCGTGCAGGTCGCGGCGGCACTGCCGCTGCTGCGTACGGCCCTGCCGGACCATCCGCTGACGGCCGAGGTGACCGCCGGGCGGGCGGTGCTGGCGCTCGCCGCCACCGACAGCGGCCGAGGTTCGCAGCTCAGCTCGCTGGGCAGCGGCTACCGGATCGACGGCGACCGGCTCACCCTGACCGGCGCGAAACGATGGATCACCAACGCGCGTACCGCCGACGCGTTCCTCGTGCTGGCCCGCCACGACGAGGGCCGACACTTCACCAGCTTCAGCTTCGTGCTGGTTCCGGCCGACGCACCCGGTGTGACCGTGACCCCGACCCGTACCGAGTTGTTCGACGGGGCCGGGCTCGGCGACGTGACGTTCACCGGCGTACAGCTCCCCGCCACCGCCGTCATCGGCGGCCGTGGCCGGGGGATGGCCCTGTTCGCCCGGCACATCGCCACCGAGCGGCTGGCCGGTGGTCTGTGGGCGGTCGCCCTGTGCCGGCGGGTGCTGGCCGACACCGTGGAACGCCTGCGCCGGCCCGACGACGGCGGCACCTCGCTCTGGCAGGACCCGGGCGTACGGCGGAACGTGGCCGGATGCCTGGCCCGCGTCCACGAACTCCGCGCGGTGTGCGTGACCGCCGGCCCGTGGGTTGCCGAGCGCCACGATTCCGCAGCCGCGGCCCGCGTCAAGATCGCCAGCGCCGACACCGTCGACCACGTGCTCGGTGAATGCGCTCGCCTGCACGGCGCGGCCGGGTTCCTCGACGGCGGCGTCCAGCGGCTGCGCACGGAGGCGGCGGTGTTCGGCATCGGTGGCGGTGTCGGCGAGGTGGCTCGTGAGCTGCTCGCCGACCGCGTCGATGACCTCCTGCACGGTCTCGCCTGGTGACGGTGGTCGAGGTGGACACGGACGTGTGGGCGGCGTGTGGGTCGTACCCTTCCGCACCGGACCTGCCTGCGCGAGCTGTCGGAGGTTCCGCTGGCCGTGGCCCACGGGACGGGGTAACGATGACGAACTGGGCGGATCTGAGCTGCTACACCAGCAACCTGGCCGCCTACCTGTCACCCGGGCGGCCGCACCTGCGGTCCGAGTTGGCCGACGCGGTACGTCTCGCGGTCCTCCCCGCGACGACGGCCCTGTCGCATCACGGCCGTATCGACGGTGGCAGCCTGGGATATCTCGGGACCGGCCGATGGGCGCAGGCCACGGCCGGGATCGCCGCCGAGCTGGAGACCCATGGCGCGGTCCTGGCGGTCGCGAACACCGAACAGCTGCCCTGGTCTCCCGACTACCAGCGCCGCGCGACCCCGCACTGGGTGCTGCTGACCGGCCGCCCCGAAGGCCGCTGGCAGGTGGAGGACCACTTCGCCGCGACGACGCCGCATGGTGAGCATCGGCCGTACCACGGGCCGGTCACCGAGGACGAGCTGCGGGTGCTGCTCACGCCGGTCACCAGAGAGTCCGGTGAGGTCGCCAACCGCGATCGGCACGCCCTCGGCGAGCCCGTCGAGGTGCCACCGCCGTCGCAGTACCGCTGGCTGGCCCGTACCGCTGCGGTGCGTCCTCCCGTGGAGCCGGGATGGCTCACCGGCTCGGCCGCCGTGACGCACCTCGCCGCGGCGGTCGAGGGCCCGGCAAGGCTCGCCGCACTGGCCGACGACCTGTGGGCGGCGAGCCGGCACCAGGTGTTCCGCCACCGGGTCCGGTCGGCCGCCGGGCTGACCGACCCGGCGGTGGCCGCAGCCGCCGTGTCCGCCTGGGAGGACCTGCCGCGGGCTCTGCGGTTCGCCGTGGAGTCGGCCGGCCGTGGGCGGCCCCGGCCGGGTGTGGTCCGGGCTGCGTTCGACCGGGTCAGCACCGAGGGGGCAACCGCGTGAACACCCTGTACGACTGGTTCGCCGAGTCCGCCGCCCGGCATCGGGACCGGATCGCGCTGGATCTCGGAGCCAGTCAGCTCCGGTACGGGGATCTCGACGCTCTCGCGGGCCGGGTCGCCGCCGCGGTGATCCACCGGCTCGGACAGCCCCCGCGCCGGCTGGGGCTGCTCGCGGCACGCAGCGCCGGTGCGTACGCCGGATATCTCGCCGCGTATCGGCTGGGCGCCACGGTCGTACCGCTCAATCCGGCGTATCCGCCCGCGCGGACCGCAGCCGTCGCCGCGGCGGCCGACCTGGACCTGGTCCTCACCGACGCCGACGGCAGCGTCGGTGCGGTGCCGGTGCTTCCGGTCGACGATCGCGCCCTCGCCGCGCTCCCACCGGGCGACGGTAGGCCCGCAGACCGCGGGGACGCGGCCGGTCCGGCGTACATCATGTTCACCTCCGGGTCGACCGGGACGCCGAAGGGTGTGCCGGTCACCCATGCCAACGCGCTCGCCTTTCTGCGGGCCGTGACCGGACGCGCGGCGCTGACCAGCGACGCCCGGGTGTCGCAGACGTTCGATCTCACCTTCGACCCGTCGATCTTCGACCTCTTCGCCAGCTGGGGCGCCGGAGCGACAGTGGTGGTGCCGCAACCGGCCGACCTGATGGCGGCGGTCCGGTTCGTCCGGCAACGCGAGATCACCCATTGGAGCTCGGTGCCGTCGGTGATCGCCATCGCGCGGCGGCTACGGCAGTTGGGTCCGGCCCGGATGCCGACGTTGCGATGGAGCATGTTCTGCGGCGAGCCGCTGACCGTCGACGCCGCGTCCGACTGGCAGGCGGCCGCCCCGAACAGCGTTATCGAGAACATGTACGGACCCACCGAACTCACCGTCACCTGCACCGGCTACCGCCTGCCGGTATCGCCCGCCGACTGGCCTGCCACCACGAACGGCACCGTGCCCATCGGGGAGCCCTACCCGGCGGTCGACTGGCTGCTGCTCGACGAAAACCTGCGCCCCACGGCCGAGGGAGAGCTGTGCGTCCGGGGTCCGCAGCGGTTCCCGGGCTATCTCGATCCGGCGGACGACAGCGACCGGTTCGTCACCGGCGCCCCCGGCCGTTACCGGCTCCGCCACGGCCCACCGTCCGGCTCCGACTGGTACCGGACCGGGGACCGGGTCCGCCACGAGAACGGCCGGCTGATCCACCTCGGCCGGCTGGACCACCAGGTGAAGGTGTCCGGATACCGCGTCGAACTCGGCGAGATCGAGGCGGTCGCCCGGCGGCACCCGGAGGTCGCCGAGGCGGTCGCCCTGGCCCTCGCGGTGCCGGCGGGTGGTGTGGATCTGCACCTCGCCTACGAGGGAACGGTGAACGACGAGGAGAAGCTGCTGGCCTTGCTGCGGTCCACGCTTGCCCCGTTCATGGTGCCCCGCCGGGTCACGCGGTTCGAGGCCCTGCCGCTCACGACCCACGGCAAGATCGACCGGATTCTGCTCGGCGAAGTCCTGCGATCAGGTGACCGGTAGGTAGCCGGCACCGCCCCGCGCGGTGGTCAGCGACGCGCTGCGACCGAGGGCTGCACCGTGGACACACACGGCGCGACGCCGGCCTCCGTTGAGTGATCACATCTACGCTTCGCTGCTCGCTGTGACGGTGAAATCACCTGTAAGGTCATCGAGTCCCGTCGCCTGACCGATTTGCCTTAGACCTGGGGAGGTTGAGTTATGGTCACGTCCCCTGTGACCCCCCTGACGGTGTCCGCCGAGCGAGGGCTGGCACGCAAGACACTGCGGATGAGTTCGCTCGTCACATTCGGCGCGACCGCATCGTCCCCGATGGCCGTGCTCGTCGGCGGCATCGTGGCCACCTATGCGGCCACCGGCAACACCGGCGTGGCCAGCAGTTTCCTGCTCCTGACCGTCGTGATGCTCCTCTGGGCGCCGGGATATATCGCCATCGCCAGGTATGTGCCGCCCAGCGGGATCTTCTACACCGCCCTCGCCGCCGGGCTGTCCCGGCCGGTCGGCGTCGCCGGTGCGCCAGTCGTGCTGCTGGCCTACAACACCATCCAGATCTCGCTGTACGGCCTGCTCGGTTCGGTAGCAAGTGGACTGATCGGCGGCCCGTGGTGGGCCTGGGCTCTTCTCGCCTGGGCGATCGTCGCGACATTCGGTATGCAACGCACCGGCATCAGCACCGCCATGTTCGGAACCATCCTGGTCGTCGAGGTCGTGCTGCTGCTCGTCTTCGTGCTGATGGGGCTGGCTCACCCGGCGGGTGGTCAGCTGACGTTCGAGGCGTTGAACCCGACGCAGCTGTTCGGCGGCGGGGTGGTGGCCGGCCTCGCGGTCCTGCCGCTGGGTATCGCCGCGTTCTTCGGCACCGAAACCCCTGCCGCTTACGGCGCCGAGGCCCGCTCACCGCGGGCGGTGTCCCGCAGCATCTTCTGCGGGATCCTCGGCCTGGGCCTGCTCTACGCCCTGTGCGCGTGGGCGATGGTGGCCACGGTGGGCGCGGACCAGGTCGCTGATCTGGCCCGCGACCCGTCGGTGCCGCTGCCGTTCGAGGTCTTCTCCACCTCCCGCGCTGGCACGGCCGGCGTGCTGCTCGTGGCGCTGGGCAACCTGCTGCTGATCAGCAGCGTCCTCGCGGCGATGATCAGTTTCCACAACAGTGTGGCGAGGTACGTGTTCACGCTGGGCAAGGACCGTCTGCTACCAGCGCGTCTGGCGACGATCCGTGAGGGCGGCTCCGGTGCGCCGCAGGGCGGATCGGTCGCTCAGTCGATCACCGCGCTGATCGTCCTTCTGCTGTTCGTGATGAGTGGCGCCGAGGCGCTGACCATGTTCACCTGGCTTTCCAACATCGCTGCGGTGAGTCTGATGTTGTTGATGGCGGTGAGCTCACTCGCCACCGTTCGCTTCTTCGCCGGGGGCGGTGGGCGCAACGAGTCGCTGTGGGCGCGGAAGATCGCACCGACGCTCGGCGGCATCGCCATCGCGGTGATCCTGCTGGTCACGCTGATCAATATCAGTGCCGCGCTGGGCACGCCACCGGGGTCATATCGGGCGTGGCTGGTGCCCGGGACGGTCGGCGCCTTCGTCCTTGTCGGCGTGCTGTGGGCGGTCAGCCTGCGGCTTCGCCGGCCTGAGCTGCTCGCCGCCGTCGGTGTGCGTGAGACGAACCCGACGCGCCAGGTCGACGAGGATCTGGGCCACCTCACCCTCTGAGTGTCCTTGAGGGACAAGGCAGGCGGGGCCGCGTGTGCGGCCCCGCCTTTGCTCTGTCGAGCTGGCTACGCTGCCCCGCCTCTGCCCTTTCCGATCCGCTGAGCGCCGTGGTGGACCAGGGTCGCCAACTGGGCTATACCACTCCAGATCGGCGCGTCTCCCGGGTGACTCTGCAACGGCCGCCACGCCTCGTACGTCGGCGTCGTCGACTGAATCAACGGCTTTCTCCACGGGTCGGTGGGCCGATCGACGAGAATCCGCGTCTCCTCGGGGTCCATCAGCTGGATGTAGAACCGTCCCGGGATCCTATCCTCGCCTTCCACCTGCCGCATCGTCTGCTCCCAGGTGCCCAGCGGACCATCGAGCGAACTCACCGCGATGCCGATGAACGTCGAGTCGGCGTTGACCCGCTCATCCACCCGGTTGCACATCTGCGGTGGCTGACGCGGGTCCAGCCCGCCGTGATCGAGGTAGTGCTGTGCTGTCTCGGTCAGGTCGTACAGCAACCTGGGCAGGTTTGACACGTCCTCGCCAGCCTTGTCCAGCCGCGTCGCCGCTCCAACCTCGAAGACCGGCCGGTCCGGCGTGGAGCCCGGGAACGGCACCGCGTAGAGGAACGCGAAGCCGTACGGACACAACGGGCTACGCCGACGCTGGGCCCAGGCGTGGCGGCCGTGCATGGTGTTCATCAACCCGACTCGGCTCAGCGCGGAAGACCGCAGCGAGGCCCAGAGCCGTCGAGTCTCGGGATCGCTGACCGGCGCGGCGGGGGGCGACTCTCGCGCGGCCGGCGGTGGATCGGGTGGCGGCTGCTGCGCGGGAGACGCCGCATGCCACGAGGCCGGCGGGTACCGCTCAGCTGCCGGCGACGGCACGGCACTCGTCGGCGCCACCCAGGCATGCCTGCTGTCCGACACCGGCGCCTGCTGGTAGGGCGACGTCTGGTTGTCCGGCTGCTGGTCCCAAGGCGCTGCCGTCGTCCAACCGCCACTGGCGGACGCCCTCCAGTTCTCCGAAGTCCACTCAGGAGGCCCTGGCTGGGTCGCTCGCCTGTCATACACCACGATGTAGTCCTCCCCGGAAACCGTCGCCATAGCCTCTCATCGCACACGCACCGCGATCAACCGCACACCACCAGTCCGTCCGAATGCTCGACATAGGACCGGTTGCCCACCGGGCGCAATCATGGTCCACTTTGTGTTTTTGGTTGCCTAACAACGGAGTGCTCGTGACCACCCCCTGCCATCAGCGATGCGGTCTGCTGGTCCGTGATGCCGTGAGTGCCGCGACGGCGGGTCCGCGATGAGCGTTCCCACCAGCGTCCCCGACAATCTTTCCCTCGCCGCTCAGATCGAGAACCTTCTCGCCAGCTTGGCGAAGGATCGCTCGATCGGCTTCCCGGCCGCACGGGACATCGACTACGGGCCAACGCTTCCGCTCTTCCGGATGTTGATCAACAACGTCGGCGACCCCGAGACCGCACCGGACACCGCCCACACGAAGGCGTACGAACGGGAAGTCCTCAACTGGCACGCCGACCTGTTCCGCGCTCCAACCGGTGACCGGTGGGGCTACCTGACCGGCGACGGCACCGAGGCCAACCAGGCGGCGATCCTGCTGGCTCGCGACAGGTTCGCGGGCGCGGATCCCGTGCTCTACTACAGCCAGGCCACTCATTACTGGATCAACAAGACGGCAGGCATGTTCGGCCTGCCCGAGGTGGTCATCCGCACCGACAACACCGGCGAGATCGACTATGACGATCTGCGCGGCGAACTCGCCCGACGCCGGGACCGCCCAGCCATTGTCGTGGCCAATGCTGGCACGACCGTCACGGAGGCGGTCGACGACCCCGTTCGGATCCGCTCCATCCTGTCCGACCTGGCCATCCGCAAGAACCACCTGCACGTCGATGGCGCGCTTGCCGGCGTCCCGCTGGTCCTGCTGCCGGAGCGGCCGGTGGCTCTCGACCTGGACGCCGTGATCGACTCGGTGGCCATCTCGTGCCACAAGTTCTACGGCACCACGATCACCGGTGGACTGGTCCTGACCCGCCGCTCACTACAACGAGCAGCCCGGCGAATCGCCTACACCGCCACGACCGACACCACCATCGGCGGATCCCGCACCGGGCAGCTCGCCGTGCAGATGTGGTACGTGATGCGGCTGTTCGGCGAGGACGGGCACCGTGAGCGCGCCGAACAGGCCCGTGAGACAGCCCGCTACGCCCACTCGCTCCTGGCCAGTATCGGCTGGCCCGCCTGGCGCAACGTCCACGCCTTCACCGTGTACTTCACCACCCCGCCGCTGACAATCGCCCGTCGCCACGGGCTCTCCAATGCCGACGGGGGCATCAGCCACCTGATCTGCATGCCAGGTGTCACCCGCCAACAGATCGAGGCCCTCGTCGCCGACATCGCCACCGTCAAGGGCACCGACCAGCCCGGTCCCAGCCGCGGTGTCCGGCGGCTCGTGCCGGTCGCGCAGCTTCCCCTCAGCGCCGAGCGGCCCTGATCGCCCTACCAGCCGGCTTCGGTGACGATGCCGGCACGCCGGGCGTGCGCACGCCACCGTGCCAGGTTGGCGGGCAGGTGGAACGGCTCCGCAGCGGCAGGGTGAGCCAGGACAACCTCGGAGATCCGCCCGGCGAGACGGATCTGCGTGCTCATGGTGACGACCTGGCCGAGGCTTGCGATCCTGGCCGGAATCTGGAGTTCGGCGTCGCCCAGAGCGCAGATCCTGCCCTGCGTGGTGAAGGCGTCGGACAGCCGCGCCCAGAAGGGGTCAAGAGACCGGCGCAGCTCACCGCTGCCGGAAACCGCAACGTTCCAGGGCGGATTGGTCACCATCGCGTCGATGGATCCCGGGGCCCAGGCAGATCTCCCCGCGTCGGCGACCGAGAACCGGACCCGCACTCCTGCGCGTTCCGCGTTCCGCCGCGCGTTACCGACCCGAGTGGCGTCGATGTCGCTGGCGGACACGTCGGCACCCGTTTCGAACAGGGCAGCCTCGATGGCGATCGTGCCGTCTCCGCAGAACGGGTCGATCATTGTCTGGCCAGCAGCGAGGTCCGCCAGCATCGCCAGCATCGCGGCCACTGGAGGGTGCAGAGTCCCAGGTCCCGCCTCCTCCTTGTAGCCTCGCCGGTGCAGGGGGCGCTGCCCGAGCCGGATCGCCGCGACAGCCGTCGACCCGCGGAGGAACAGCCGGACGGTCAGGTCGGGATCCTTGGGTCGCACGCTGTCCGTGCGCGGCAGGTGGGTGCCTCCGAGCTGCTCCTGGAGCAGACGTCCGGTGCCGTTCTCCACGTCGAACCGGTTGTAGGTCCGTCGCCCTTCGAGGCTCGCGACGACATCGAACCTGAGCGCCTCGGGAAGTTCACGTAGCGCGGTAACGGCCGGGATCGAGGACCTCCACTCCAGCCGCGCCAGTTGGGTCGCGAGTGGCGAGAGAGCCGCCTTGGTGTGTCCGATACCGCCGACCTCACCCACCTGGACGAAGAGGTCGTCGACGGTCTTGAGGCGTGCGGCGGCCGGCTCGGGGCGCTCGGTCTCGAAGCTCACCTCTCTGGCCGCAATGGTGATCATGGTGGCGCCGGCGATGTCGCGCTCGATCTCCGCGGCCGAGATCCATTCCAGCCCGCGAACCGTCCGAGCGATGTAGCGGAAGGTCACGAGCCTGATTTGTGGTCTGCGCGGGAAGGTGCACCGCTTCGGCCGACGACGGCCGGCGTGACCTCCGCGGGGTCCTCGCGGTGAGTCATGGTGGGTGTCACCGACGCGGTCACCCTTCCTGGTCACATCAGTCGAGAGCCGCGCAACGCGGACCCGCTCGGGCCCCTCATCATAGAACTCCCGCCGGGGTGGCCTCCCGCTGCCGAGGGGACGACGCCGAGGAAGGCCCGTCGCTGTTGGGCCGAGACCGGGTCCCAGGCGGTGCTGGTCAGCTCGTTCGCCGCACGGGGGGCGCTCACCTCACGGGTCGGTGATCTGGTCGACCAGCACGCTCTCCTTCCGTGGACTGTTCGGGTGCCGCCCACAGCGGCATGGGTCGGCCCGACACCCGCATCCTGGCGACCAACGCGGATCGGAAGCCGTCCACCGGGCGCGGTGGCCGGGGATCACGGGGAACGCTTCCGGGCCACCGCCGGACCTGTCGCCTGACCACGCCCGCACCCGCTGCGGCGTCCGCGCCCAGGGCACCGACGGGGGCACCCCGAGGCGTGGACGGCATCGACAGGGTTTGGTGGGCGGACGATAGGCTGCGGGCGGCAGTCGAGTGACCTAAGGGGAACGGGTGACAGGCGGAACGGTTCGCGCGGTGATCGCGGTCTGCGGGCATCCGGCGTGAGTGACGGGATGCGTCCCGGGGACCCGGCCCGCCTCGGTGGGTACGACGTGCTCGACCGGCTCGGCGACGGGGGCATGGGCACTGTCTTCCTGGCCCGGTCTCCGCAGGGTCGGCAGGTGGCGGTCAAGGTCGTCCGGCCGGAGTTCTCGCATGACGAGGAGTTCCGTGGTCGGTTCCGAAGTGAGGTGAACCGCGCCCGCCAGGTTCCACCGTTCTGCACCGCCGAGGTCCTGGACGCCGACCCGGACCACAACCCGCCGTACCTGGTGGTGGAGTACGTCGAGGGTCCCAGCCTGGCCCAGGTGATCAGGGATCGAGGGCCGCTGGGGGCCGCGCAACTGCACAGCATCGCGGTCGGGGTGGCAACCGCGCTCACCGCCATCCATGGCGCCGGGGTGATCCACCGAGACCTGAAGCCGGCCAACGTCCTGGTCGCACCGGGTGGGATCAAGGTCATCGACTTCGGCATCGCCCGAGCTTTCGAGGCGACGAGCCAGCACACCCGGACCAACCAGATGGTCGGGACCGTCTCGTACATGGCCCCGGAGCGGTTCGACGCGTCGTCCGGCCACACGGTGGGTCCGGCTGCGGACATCTTCGCCTGGGGCGCCCTGGTCGCTCACGCCGCGACCGGCCGCAACCCGTTCGGTGGTGACTCCCCGACCGCCGTCGCGATGCGGATCCTCACCCAACCGCCGGATTTGACCGGCCTCGGTGGTGCGCTGCGGGAGTTGGTCGCCCGGGCGCTGGAGAAGGATCCCGCTGCCCGGCCCACCGCCCGGGAGTTGCTCGACGAACTGTTGACCGCGGCGAATCAGCGGGGTGCTGCCGAGACGGCCCAACGCCTGGCGGAGATGCCCACGGTGCGTACGGCACAGGCGCACGGTGGTGCCGACCAGGGGCGGCGTTCGAAGCCGTCGGCCGGGCGCGTGGGCTCGGGCCGGCGTCGTTGGCTCATCGCTCTGGGGTCGGTCGTCGCGGTGATCGCGGTGCTGGTGCCCGCCTTCCTGTTCGGCCCGCGACTGCTGGACGACCAGGCCGGATCCGCCCCGACCGGCTCGGCGGCGGCGGGGAGTCAGGCGGCGGGCGGGGCATCGGCCGCCGCGTCCACGCCAGCGGCTACGCCGACCGCTTCGCCGTCGGCCGCCGCGGACCCTACCCAGGCCATCCTGACCGGACAGCGGCGGATCCTGGTGCACGTGGTGGAGATCGACCGCGATCTGTCGCTGCCGTCCTACGGTGAGGTGGAGGTCGGTGGCGGGACCGGCAAGGACGCGCTCTTCGTGCTCGAACCGGATGGCGTCGACTACATGATCAAGTCATTGAACCCGGAGATCGCCCACCGACCGTGCCTCGGGGTCAAGCGAGATGGGGACGACAACAAGTTGTTGGTGGGAGCCGAGTGCCGGCCGACCAAGGCAACCCGGTTCTCGATAACTCCTGAGGGCAAGGACGACAAGGGGCGCACCGCCTACGTCATCGTCAACGAGGAGTACGGCGTGGTGCAGTGGAGCCCGACCAAGAGCGAGATCTACGTCGAGTTCATGGGTGACGCCCCGGTCGACACCCACTTCAGCCTGGTCGACCGAGGCGCGGTCTGAGGCGGGCGTAACCCTTTTGCGTCGCTGAGCCCCGGCCCAGGAGCCGTCGGCGCGCGGCGTGTGCCGTTGCCTGACCCACGTCTTCTGAACCTGGGCCTGGTGCGCCGCCGCGGCGGTCCGGCCGACCGCGGCGGGCCGGGTTGGCGTTGCCCAAATAATGGGTAACCGTCGATGTTAGCGCCAACGCGCCGACCCCTCAAGGGCTCCGGCCGCGGTCGGTGTCGACGAGCTGGGGTGGATGCCTGCACAGGTCTGGTGGGAGGCGATCTCGCCCTGGGTCACGACCCGTCACCGCCTGATGTTCCCAGCACGTTACGTCTTGACGAACGGCATGTTATCGCTCACAGTCGATGGCTAAGGGCGACGACATCCATGGCTTACCGGGGAAGCCTGCTTCGTCAACCCTCGAATCGGTCGTGCGCCAGGGCATGCATGCGTGTTGTTAGCGCTAACTTCCCCGACGCATCGCCCGGGCACGTGTCGCGGTGCGCCCACCCTCGGGCAGGCCGTTCGGCTTTGGTCATTGAAGGAGGATCATGTCTGCCCTCGATAGGTCTCCATCGATCGCACCGCCCTCGCGGCGGCGTTGGTGGCTTCCCCGCGTTCTCGCCGCTGGCGCGGCTGCGGTACTGGTCGGCGGTGCTGCCGTAGCGGTGGTGTCGTCACCCGCCGCCGCGGCGACTGTCGACACGAGCGCGTGGTACGTGTTGATCAACCGCAACAGCAACAAGGCCCTGGACGTGTACAACCTGGCCACGACCGACGGTGCCCGGATCACCCAGTGGACGCGCAACAACGGCAACCAGCAGCAGTGGCAGTTCGTCGACTCCGGCGGTGGGTACTACCGGGTGAAGTCGCGGCTGTCCGGCAAGGTGCTGGACGTCTCCGGCCGCTCGACCGCCAACGGCGGGCCGATCGTGCAGTGGTCTGACAACAACGGCACCAACCAGCAGTTCCGGCTGGCCGACTCGGACAGCGGTTACGTCCGGCTGATCAACCGCAACAGCAACAAGGTGATGGAGGTGCAGGGCGCCTCGACCGCCGACGGTGGCAACATCGTGCAGTACGACGACTGGAACGGCACCAACCAGCAGTGGCAGTTCGTCCGCGTCGACGGTGGGAGCAACCCCACCACGCCACCGCCGTCGTCCCCGCCGCCGGGCGGCGTCTGCGACCTTCCCTCGACGTACCGCTGGTCGTCGAGTGGCGTGTTGGCGACTCCGAAGTCGGGTTGGGTGTCGCTCAAGGACTTCACCGTGGCCCCCTTCAACGGCCAGCAATTGGTCTACGCCACCACGCACGACTTCGGCGACAGCTGGGGTTCGATGAACTTCAGCCTCTTCTCGAACTGGTCGCAGATGGCTTCGGCCACCCAGACCGGGATGAACTCGGGGACCGTCGCGCCGTCGTTGTTCTACTTCGCGCCGAAGAACATCTGGGTGCTCACCTACCAGTGGGGGGCCGGGGCGGCGTTCCACTACCGGACCTCGACCAACCCGACCAACCCGAACGGCTGGTCCGCGGCGCAGCCGATGTTCACCGGGAGCATCACCGGTTCGGGCACGGGGCCGATCGACCAGACGGTCATCGCCGACGACACGACCATGTACCTGTTCTTCGCCGGCGACAACGGCAAGATCTACCGGACCAGCATGCCGATCGGGAACTTCCCCGGTAACTTCGGCAGCAGCTACACGACCATCATGAGCGACACGCAGAACAACCTGTTCGAGGCCCCGCAGGTCTACAAGCTCCAGGGTCTGAACAAGTACCTCATGATCGTCGAGGCGATCGGTTCGACCGGCCGCTACTTCCGCTCGTTCACGGCCACCAGCCTCAACGGTACGTGGACGCCGCAGGCCGCGACCCAGAGCAACCCGTTCGCCGCCAAGGTCAACAGTGGTGCCACCTGGACCAACGACATCAGCCACGGTGAGCTGCTGCGCACCAACGCCGACCAGACCATGACCGTCGACGCGTGCAACCTGCAGTTGCTCTACCAGGGTCGTTCGCCCAGCTCCGACGGTGCCCCCTACGGCCTCCTGCCGTACCGGCCGGGTCTGCTGACCCTCCAGCGCTGAGTCGTGACGCAGGTCTGACTCGTTGCTGACGAAGGACCCGTGGCGGACACCGCCACGGGTCCTTCCGCGAGATGGCGACGGGCAGGCGCGGGGTCTGGCTCGATCGGGGTGCCGCTGCTCCCCGCGCTGGGATGAACAACGTGCGCGGTAGATGTCTGTGTCACCCGCGCTACTCGGTGGAACGGCGTGTGCCGCTCACGCAGGTGAGCACCTGCCCCTTACCGCGAGTGGTGCTCGCCGTGGTTGTCGCGAAGCCGTGGGCTTCCAGCAGCAACGTGGTCGAGGTGAGGTTCGCTGTGGCGTGTGCGGCCGTGGGTCGCTCGCCGAAGACGTAGAGCCGCCCACCGGGCTTCAGCAGGCTCCGCACCCGCTCGATCTGCTGTGTCGCGTCGCCCAGCCAGAACATGCTGACGTTCACTGCGAAGATCTTGTCGAAACGGAGTGGGTCAAGGTCGGCCGACTCGAACCCGACACAGCGAATGTCAGCTCGGCCGGCGTTGACATGGGCAACGTTCCGGTTGGTGGCAAGTCGCACCATCGTCGCAGCCCGATCGATGGCGACGATCCGACCGGTCGTGAGGCGGCTGGCGACCAGGGAGACGGCGGCTCCCCGACCGCATCCGATCTCCAGCACCGTGTCGTCGGGTGCGACAGTCATCGTCTCCACTGCCCAGCGCTGCCGGTGGGGCGTCGTCGTCCGCCCCGGCTCGTCCGGCAGGGGAATGTCGTTCCCGCTGGTGGAAGCCGGATGGCGGATGGGCAGAGTGCACTCCACGGCGTCACCTGAGGTGCCTGCTCTGCTCACACATCTGATTTCACCCTGCCGGACGAGCCAGTGCACCGTGTCCTCGATCACCGACGGCGGTGCCGTTGCCGCCCTGGCGCGCCGCGGCCCGGCCCGGGGCGCACCGCGGCCCGGCCCGGGGCGCAGCTCAAGCGCCGCCACCCCGGGCCGGACGGTGTGTCAGGCGGTCCGGTAGGCCCGCTGGATCGTCTCCGTGACCGTGTTGCCGGCGCTGTCGGTGGCTGTCAGCCGCAGCAGTTGTCACCCTCGATGCGCGGGGCCGCGTTGGTGATCGACGAGGGTGGCGTGGGCCGGTTCCGCGCTGAGCCCCGAACCATCAAGGCCCGGGGCGGACCGCTGTCAGAGCCAGACCACGATCCCGGTCAGGTCGTTGAGGACCGCCGCCACACCCGCCCGGATGGCTGCCGCGCAGCGCTCGCCGGTGAACGACTTCGGGTCGTACGTCGAGGACATGCCGAGCCCCTCCCCGCGGAACGAGGCGCCCTCCCAGTCGACGGACGTGACGTTGTGGGTGGGCTCGGCGAGTTCGGCGCCCACCACGAGGAACTTCTCGTCCAGGTGGTTCGGGGTGACCAGGGCGAGGGGGTCGATGAGGTCACCGCCGGCGCTGACGATGAGATCCGGCTTCATCTCCATGGCCCTGGCGATGCTGGAAACGGCATCGTGGGCGTTGCCGACGGTGATGGTCCGGAGATTCGCGTCCTCGTCGTCGGCCCACTCCCGCACGGCCGTCACGAGAGCCTTGGTCGGGTCGTCGGTGCCGGCGGTGAGTAGGACGACCCGATAGTCCTTCGGCGGGTGGACCCCGGCCCACGAGCCGGGTCGCGGCGTGATCGTCGCCTCCGGAGCGGGGGTGGTGGCGGGGTCGACGAATCCGGGGCCGAGAGTCCCCACGGCGCTGGGTGCGGGGTGCGGCTGGGACCAGTCGTCGCCGGAGTCGCAGGCGGCGACCAGCGCGGCGGTCGCGGCCAGCATGGCGACGGCCCGAAGCGGGGGGCGCAAGGTGGTCGTCCTTTCGAGCGGTGGCGGCAGTCTCGTATTCCTATCTCAATTCCCTGCACCGTTTATCCGCGGGCGGTCCTTCGCGGTAGTTGTTTTCCGGCGGTTCGTTGACGCGCGGGCTGGTGTTCACCCACGCCATGCAACGTGCACTGGCCAACCGAGGGAGTCATATGTTGGGGCGCGTCCGTCGTACCGTTATCTGCACCGCTGTCGGGATTGCCGCGGTGGTGCTTCCATTCTTGGGCGCCGAAACCGCTTCCGCGCACGGCTTCTCGTCGACTGTGTACGCGAAAATAACCCCCGGAGACGAGGGTCACATCCGGACGGCGCTGGATCTCGAATACGACCTTCTCGTCGTGTCCGCCGCGGATTCGGGCGACGATGACCCACTCTTCACGGCGGGCACCGCCGCATTCGACGCGGGCGACGGCGACGCCCAGGCCGCAGCACTGAAGAGCCACTCGTCAACGGTCCTCAGGTATGTCTCCGACCGGTTCTCGGTGACCGCTCGGGCCACCGCCTGTCAGCCGACGCAGGTGGGCGACGCGACGATCGGCGAGCGTGAGGGCGTGCCGTACGCGAATCTGCTGCTTGACTGGACCTGCCCCGAGCGGGTCGACCAGCACGAGGTGCGCAGCGCGTTGTTCCCGGACGACGAGGGCTACGTCAAGGGCACCAAGACGATCGTCACCTACGAGATCGACAGCCGTTCGGGCAGTGCGGCGCTGGACAGCGCCAACCCCAGCTTCTCGACGGCTCAGGCGTGGTACGAGCGGTTCGGGGAGTTCTTCCTGTTGGGCGCCGAACATCTGCTGTCCGGGATCGACCACATCCTGTTCCTGCTGGCGCTCATCGCCGGATCGCGGCGCCTGCGGGAGATCGTGCTCGCGGCCACCAGCTTCACCCTGGCGCACTCGGTGACGTTCATGCTCGCGGCCCTCGGCCTGGTCAAGGTGCCGGGGGCGGTCGTGGAACCGGTCATCGCGTTGTCGATCGCCGTCGTCGCCGGCTGGCACCTGTGGGGGATCTGGCGACGCGGCAAGCACGCGGCCGACCTGGAGACGGCGGGGCACGGTCACTTCAGCCTGGATCGGGCCGGCTGGATCCGTCTCGGGGTGGTCTTCTGCTTCGGCCTCGTGCACGGCCTGGGCTTCGCGGGCGCGTTGGGCATCGACGAGGCGTGGTCGTGGACCCTGCTGTGGTCGCTGTTGGTGTTCAACATCGGCATCGAGGTCGTTCAGTTGACGATTATCGCGGTGGTCTTCCCGCTCCTGCTCGTCCTGCGCCGCCGTGCGCCGAAAGCCGGCATCTGGGCGACCGGTGTTGTTTCCGCAGCCGTGTCCGTCATGGGGCTGATCTGGTTTGTCCAGCGCGTTTCCGGGTCCTGAGTAAGGCTAAGTAGTTCGCGAAGTGCAGGCTTTCGCAAGATCACGTTCATGGCCGGTTCACCAGGCGGCGAAAGCGTGGATTTGCTTCCCCGCGTCGGGTGAAGTCACCATCCATTTCTCTATTTGAAAAGGGAACAATGTCGATGACATTGAGCACCTCGACACGGGCCCCCGGGCTCGTGCGGCGGCGCGTGGTCGCCGGGGTCGCAGCCGGCCTCCTGGGAATGGGCGCGGCCCTCGGTAGCGGCCTCACGGCCACCGCCAGCGCGGCCGAGTCCACCACGATCACCGGCGTGATCCTCGGCGTCGGCGCCAACGAGACCCAGCGGATCGTGAGCTGGTACTCCTCCGCGGACACCGCCCAGAAGATCCAGCTCGCCCCGACCGCCGAAATCGTCAACGGCGAGTTTCCGGCAGGCGCCGTCAGCTTCGACGCCGTCGGCGCGGCGAACACCTCCACCACCGGTTTCAACCGGCACGCCACGATCAGCAACCTGCGCGAGAACACGGCGTACTCGTACCGGGTCGGCGCCGAGGGCAGCTGGTCCCCGGCGTACGCCTTCAAGACCCAGGACTTCGAGGGCGACTACGACTTCCTGTTCTTCGGTGACCCGCAGATCGGCTCCTCCGGTGACCGGCTGAAGGACCAGGCCGGCTGGGAGGAGACCCTGAAGGTCGCCACCGGGGCCAACCCGAACGCCGAGCTGCTGGTCTCCGCCGGTGACCACGTGGAGAGCGCCAACGACGAGGGCCAGTGGACCTCCTTCCTGGCCCCCGAGCAGCTGCGTCAGTACCCGCTCGTGGCCACCATCGGTAACCACGACGTCGGCGGCAAGTCCTACGAGCAGCACCACTTCACCCCGAACACCGACCGCTCGGCGCAGTACTACAACGGCGACCAGGCGACCCGGTCCGGCGGCGACTACTGGTTCATCCACAAGGATGTGCTGTTCATCGACCTGAACAGCAACAGCTACGCCAACCCGGCGGACGGCTCCGCCGGCGGCGACGCGGCGCACGTCGCGTACGTCACCGACGTGATCAACAAGCACGGCTCCGAGGCCAAGTGGAAGGTGCTGGTCTACCACCACTCCATCTACTCGCCGGCCAGCCACGCGACCGACAGCGACAACAAGCAGCGGCGGGAAGACTTCACCACGGCCTTCTCCAACCTCGGCGTGGACATGGTGCTCCAGGGCCACGACCACAGCTACACCCGCAGCTACTCGATCAAGAACGGCCAGAAGGAGAACCCGGCCGAGCAGCCCGGCGCTGCCGACGTGTTCCCCGGTCCGGGCGGCGTCATCTACGTGACGGCGAACTCGGCCTCCGGCTCGAAGTACTACGACATCAAGAAGCCGGACGACAGCGGCACCGGCATCCGGGGCAACGGCCCGGACCCGCTCGACCCGGGCAAGTACTGGTACAACTCGGTGCAGAACCAGGAGCACGTCCGCAGCTACGTCAAGGTGCAGGTGCGCGGCGACAAGCTGGTGCTGGCCAACGTCCGCAGCGGCACCTGCGCGGCGCCGAACGCGGCCGTCGAGAAGGGCCTCTCCTGCGTCAACACCCCGGACGGTCAGCCGGTCGGCTCGATCGTCGACAAGGTCACGGTGCACCCGTACCACGGTGACGGTCAGGCCATCCAGGTCAACGTGCCGAACGCGGCTCCGGGCGAGTTCGGCTGGACGATCGACGGCTACAACGGCCTGGTCGACCTGGGCACCGCCCAGGAGCGCGACGGCACCTACTTCGAGGCGGCCGGCAAGATCAACCCGATCCTCGTGTCGGACAGCCGCCGTTCGCTCGCCCCGTGGTCGATCTCGGCCAACGTCGGCGACTTCTCCGACGCCGACAAGAAGTTCTCCGGCTCCTACCTGGGCTGGAACCCGTACGTGCTCGACGGTGGCGCGGGCGCCGAGGCCGGTGCTCCGGTCCTGTCGTCCTTCGACGACCAGGGCAAGGGTCTCTCGGTCTCCAGCGCCCTCGCCGCGGCCGCGCAGGGTCACCCGCGGGGCGGCGCCCGCCTCGGTGCCGACCTGGATCTGAAGATCCCGGACAGCATCGCGAAGGGCAGCTACCGCACCACGCTCACGATCACCGCGCTGAGCAGCTGACCGAACTGTTCCACCGGGCGGGGTAGGCACCTTCGGGGGCCTACCCCGCCACCCATGTGCAGGCCCCTCAAGATCACCTCAAGGATCCTACATGTACCCGTCCGTAACGCGCTGGAAGAAGCTTGCTCGTACCACCGCGCTGTCCCTGCTCGCCGCCGTCGCGACCGTCGGCGTCGGTGCCGGCCCCGCCCTGGCGGCGGACGGCAACGTCGCCTGGACGGTCCGCACGGCCTCCAACGGCTACGGCGAGGCTCGGTCCAGTTACAGCTACAACGTCAACCCCGGCGGCGCCGTCGAGGACGCCATGGTGGTGGCGAACCGCGGCAAGGCGCCACTGACCCTGTCCGTGTACGCCGCCGACGGCTTCACGACCGACGCGGGCCAGCTCGACCTGCTCACCAGGGACGCCAGGTCCGTCGCGATCGGCGCCTGGGCGAAGCCGAAGGCCGGCAGTGTCGTGATCCAGCCCGGCAAGACCACGCAGGTCCCCTTCACGGTCAGCGTCCCGGACAACGCCACGCCCGGGGACTACGTGGGCGGGATCCTCACCACGCTCACCCAGGCCGACCAGGCCGAAGGCATCAACGTCGACAGGCGCCTCGGCATCCGGATCAAGCTGCGGGTCGGCGGCGAGCTGAAGCCGAACCTCGCGATCGAGGACCCGCACGTCACGTACGGCGGCTCGGCCAACCCGTTCCGTAAGGGCGACGTCACCGTCACCTACAAGATCCACAACATCGGCAACGCGGCACTCTCCGGGCAGCAGGCGGTATCGGTCTCGGGGCCGTTCGGTGTACTGCGGGTACGGGCGAAGGACATCGCCGCGCCGCCGGAGCTGCTCCCGGGCGAGAGTTGGGACGTGACCGTACCCATCGCCGGGGTCGCCCCCGCCGTCTCGCTGGCCGCGACCGTGACCCTCACGCCGCTGCTCAGCGACGCCTCGGGCTCCACCACCTCGCTCAAGCCGGTGACGGTCACCGCGCACGGCTGGGCGCTGCCGTGGATGTTGGTGCTGGCGCTCGTCGTGCTGATCGCCGTGCTCGTCGGGGCGTACCTGTACCGGCGTCGCAACCGGACGCGGCGCACGGTTCGCGAGGACGCCCGCGTACGTGACGCCGTCGAACAGGCCCTACGTGGCCCAAACCCGCAGACCTCCTGAGGCTCAACCCCCCGATCCCGCTCCCGCGATCTTGCACTTGCTGCCCCGTCATAGCAGGGCATTCCACGCGTATCGGCGACCGAAACTGCAAGATCGCGCGACGGTCGCCCTTGTGGGTGAACGCCACTCGGCTCCGGCCCACGCCGGTCCCCGAGCCGGCATGCTGCGACGGTGACGCCGGCGCGGAGGGGGAAGCACATGGTTGACGGGGATGTGCCAGAGCGGATGCAGGCCGCTGCCCTGGACGAGTTCGGCGGGCCGGAGGTGATCACGCTGCGAAAGCTGCCGATCCCGCAGATCGCCGACGACGAGATCCTGATCAAGGTCCGGAGCGCCGGCGTGGGCGTGTGGGACGTGTACGAGCGGCAGGGCGTGCTGGTGCCGGAGGGCTCGGCGCTCCCGATCGTGCCCGGCTCCGACGGCGCCGGCACCGTCCTCGCCGCCGGCAGTAAGGTGTCCAACGTCGGGGTCGGTGACCTGGTCTACGTCTCCGCCACCACCCGCCCGAAGGGCGGCTTCTACGCCGAGTACGCGGCGGTCAAGGCAGAGTACGCGGCGAAGGTGCCCGACGGCGTACCGGCCGAGCACGCCGGGGCCATGCCCACCGACGCGCTGACCGCGCTGGCCGGGCTCGACACCGTCAGCCTGTCGGCCGGCGCCTGGTTGTTGATCTTCGGTGCGAGCGGCGGTCAGGGTCACCTGGGCGTGCAGTTGGCCAAGCGGCAGGGCCTGAACGTGATCGCCGTGGCGTCCGGGGCGGACGGCGTCGCGCTGGTGACCCGACTCGGCGCCGACGTGTCCCTCGACGGCCACGCCGACCTGACCGAGGTGCTCGCCCGGATCCGGGACGCGGCACCGGCCGGGGTGGACGCCATCCTGGCGATGGCCGGCGGCAAGACGCTGGACCGGCTCACCGAGGCACTCACCGACGGCGGTGTGGTCGCCTTCGCCCACGGGGTGCAGCCGGAGCCGCAGGAACGGTCGGGCGTGGTGGTCCGGGCGTACGACGGCGAATCGAGCCCCCGACAGTTGCAGCGCCTCAACGAACTCGTCGAGGCCGGCCCGTTCGTGGTGCACGTCGCGGAGAAGTTCCCGCTGGGCAAGGTGCGCGACGCGCACCAGCGCCTGGAAACCTCCTACGCCGGCAAGCTGCTGCTGACGGTGGCCTGAGACCTCAGCGCGCCGTGCGCTGTTGCGGCACGCGTACCGATGCCATGCCGGCCGCCGTCGCGGCCTGGATGCCCAGGTCGGTGTCCTCGAAGACCAGGCACGACCCCGGGGGTACGCCGAGGTGTTCCGCCGCGAGCAGGAACGCCTCCGGGTCCGGCTTGGCCCGGGTGTAGTCCTCGGCGCAGACCAGCACGTCGAACCGGTCCAGCAGGCCGAGCGCGTCGAGCGAGGCGGTGACCGAGGCGCGGGTGCTGCCGGAGACCACGGCGAACGGGACCCGCCGGTGGGCGTCGTGGATGTGCGCCACCACCTCCGGCACGGCGGCGAGCTGCGGCAACAGCTCCTCGTAGTAGCTTTCCCGGCGCTCGACCACTGTCGCCACCGGCATGGCCAGCCCCTGCTGCTCGTTCAGGGCGACGATGATGTCGGCGGTCGGCCGTCCACCCCAGGCGTAGAAGAGGTCCTCCGGGAACTCGCAACCCCAGTCGTGCAGGGCCCGCTGCCAGGCCAGGTAGTGCAGCGGCATCGAGTCGACGATCGTGCCGTCGCAGTCGAACAGGTACGCGGCGAACTCACCGGCTGGCAGCGGCAGACTCATCCGGGGAAGGGTACACAGCTCACCCGGTCGTGACGGCTTCCAGTTCGCTGAGCAGGTACGCGCGCTCCGGTTCGGTGCCGACAAGCGTCAACGCGCTGCGGTACGCGGCGGCGGCCTCGTCGTACCGACCGAGCCGGCGCAGCAGGGCGGCCCGCGCCGCCGGATAGGGGTGGTGGCCGCGCAGGCGCGGATCGTCGGCCAACTCGTCGAGCAGCGCGAGCCCCGCCTCCGGCCCGTCCCGCATGGCCACCGCGGCGGCCCGGTTCAGCGCGACGACAGGCGAGGGCATCAGGCCGAGCAGCACGTCGTACAGCGCCACCACCTGCGGCCAGTCGGTACTGGCCACGTCGGCGGCCTCGTCGTGCAGCGCGGCGATGGCGGCCTGCACCCCGTACGGGCCGGGCGCCCGGCCGGTCAGCGCGACCACCACCAGGCCGCACCCCTCCTCGATCATCGGACGGTCCCACCGTCCCCGATCCTGGTCGTCGAGGAGGATCAGGGCGCCGTCCGGTCCGGTACGCGCGTCCCGTCGGGCGTGGACCAGCAGCATCAGGCCGAGCAGCCCGGCAACCTCCCGCTCGGCCGGCAGCAGCCGACGCAGGATCCGGCCCAGCCGGATGGCCTCCTCGGCCAGGTCGATCCGTTGCAGATCCGGGCCGGAGCTGGCCGCGTACCCCTCGGTGAAGACCGAGTAGACGGCCTGGAGCACCGTGGGCAGACGACCGGGCAGCTCGTCGGGGCCGGGCACCCGGAACGGGATGCGGGCGTCGCGGATCTTTCGTTTGGCCCGGACGAGTCGCTGGGCCATGGTGGCGGGCGGCACCAGGAAGGCCCGCGCGACCTCGGTGGTGGTGAGGCCGGCCAGGAACCGCAGGGTGAGCGCTCCGCGATCCGGCGCGGCCAGGGCCGGGTGCGCGCAGGTGAAGAACAGCGCCAGCCGGTCGTCGGGCAGGTCCCGGTCCGCGTCGGCGGGCGGCGCGTGGTCGGCCCGCTCGGCCTCCGCCCGGAGTACGGCGAGCCGGGTCGCCAGCACCCGGTCGCGACGCAGCCGGTCCACCGCTCGACGCCGGGCCGTGGTGAGCAGCCAGGCGCCCGGCCGGCTCGGGACGCCGTCGATCGACCAGTGCGTCAGCGCCGCCTCGATGGCCTCCGAGGTGACCTCCTCGGCCAGGTCGAGGTCGCCGAAGCGGCGCACCAGCGAGGCGAGCAGTCGGCCGCGTTCCTCCCGGAACACCGCCTCCACAAACGACCCGACTGCTGCCGCCTCACCCGGCACGGTCAGACCTGCACGTCGATCTCGGCGATCGGACGTACCTGGACCGATCCGGTGCCGACGGCTCCGGGGCTGCGGGCCGCCCAGTCCAGCGCGGCGTCGAGGTCCGGCACGTCGATGATGTCGTACCCGCCGAGCAGCTCGCGGGTCTCAGCGAACGGCCCGTCGGTGATCGTGCGGTCGCCGTCCGGGCCGACCTGCACAGTGGTGCAGGTGGTCAGGTCCTGCAGGGGATGCCCGGAGACCCAGACCCCGGCGTCCTTCATCTCCCGGTCGTAGCGGATCCAGTCCTCGAAGCTGCACCCGTTGTCGACGACCTCTCCATCGACCATGGGGCTCATGAACAGCAGCATGTACTTCACGTTCGGCTCCTCTCGGTGCGGCGCGTCGCCGTACAGCATGACGACGGTCGAGGCCCGCGGATATCGACACGGCGGATCAGGTCTTTTCCGGCCGGGAGTTCACGACGCCGGTCGGTCCACCCGTCGCAGGTCCCGTCGGTCCATTCGTCGTTCGAACCGGGTGACCCCGATCAGGAAGGCGGTCAGCAGGGCGAGCGCCGCAAGTGGCGGCAGGGAACGACCCATCGGCAGCAGAGCCAGTGGCAGCAGTGCGGCGACGACCTGCCCCGGGTAGAGCGCGCCAACGGTCAGCCGACGGAAGACCAACCTGCTGAGCAGGTAGAGGGCGGTGCCGCCGTAGAGCGCGGTCGCGGCCTCCCAACCCAGCCGGCCGGGATGCGCGGACCCCTCGGTGAGCTGGGCGATCACCTCCTCGATGCCGAGCGCGACGTAGATGGCGCCGATGATCAGCGGGGAGTGCCCGATGCCGTACGCGTCGCCAGCCACGCTGGCCCGCCGCCCACCGGGCACGTTGCTGACCGCCTCCCGGGCGGCGGCTGCCAGCCGGTCGAAGTAGAGCCACCACAGGCACACCGTGCTGGTGAGGCCGAGCAGCGCGGCCAGCACGGCCGCACCGACCGGTGCCATCGTCCGTGGCCCTTCGCCGGCGGAGATCAACGACTCGCCCAGCGCGATGATGAGCACCAGACCGAACCGCTCGGTGAAGTGGTCCACGCTGCCCAGTTGCCAGGGCCGGAAGGCGGACGCGATCCGCGCGCCGCCGATGTCCACCAGCAACGCGGCCGTCCAGAGCGCCGTCTGGGCCGCGCCGCCGAGCAGCGCGCCGACTATCAGCGGGAGCCACGCCAGGATCACCGGCACGCTGAAGAAGCGCAGTGTCGAGCGCAATGCGGGGTTCGTCGCGCTCACCCAGAACAGAATCACGAGCTGCACCGCCCGGCCAATCACGTAGGCCAGGGCCAGGGTGAGCGGCGCGTCGAGCAACCCGGGGCTCTGTTTCCAGGCGTCGGGCAGCACCAGCGCGGCCAAAAATATGGCCGCCATCGCGACCAGGGTGGCCGCGCGGACCAGGCCGACATCCGGGCGGACCAGGTTCCCCACCCAGGTGTACGGACCCCAGGAGTAGAGCAGCAGGAGCAGGAGGAGTAGCCCCTGGGCCAGGGTGAGCGCGCTCGGCGACACCGCCATGAACGTGATGACCCGGGTGAGCGCGAAGACGAAGACCAGGTCGAAGAAGATCTCGAACATCGTGGTCCGGTGCGTCACCCCCGCCGGCACCGGACGAATGTCGACTATCCTCCTCATACGCGCATTCTGCGCCATCTGGGTCGCTGGCCCATCCGGTCTACCCGCCCGGCCTCGCTCCGAAGAGCAGGAAGAACCGCTCGGCCGCTCCGATATCGCCGTGCACCTCGACGTCGCCCGCCGAGACCGCCGATCGCAGCGGCGTGCCGCCGAACATCAGATCCCGCAGCGCGTGCACGGTGCCGGTGACCGTGACGTCGACCTGGCCCGACCGGCCACGAGCCACGCTGATCCCACTCGGTGCCACCCCCACCTCGAAGGCGTCGGCGCCCACCTGCAACCGGAGTCGAGTGGTCATGGGCGCGTCGGCCGGTGGCCGATAGAGGGCCTTCAGCAACAGCATGAACGCATCGGTGCTCATCTCGACGCCCGGCTCCGCGGGCAGGCCGGCCCCCCACCGCGACAACTCGATCAACGTCGGCTCCAGTTGCTGACCGCGTTCCGTCAGCTCGTACGCGTGCACGCTGGCCGGCGGCCCGAGCTGCACCCGCCGGACGATGTCGGACTGCTCCAGCTCCCGGAGTCGCTGGCTGAGCACGTTCTGGCTGGCCCTCGGCAGGCCGGCCCGCAGATCGCCGAAACGTTTCGGACCGAAGACCAGCTCTCGGACAATCAGCAGAGCCCAGCGCTCGCCGACGATGTCCATGGTTCGCGCCGCCCCGCAGGCGTCCTGGTAGGTCCGCTGAGTCACGTCGTCATCGTAGTCGGCCTCCACCGAACAGTGCTAACGTCGTACTATCTAGTCCTAACTTAGGAGTACCTGATGGATCCACTGCTCGCCAAGGTGATCGAGCGTCACGGCGGCCCTGACCGCTGGAACACCGCGTCGACCCTCACCACCCGGCTCACCTACGGCGGCCCGTTCTGGGCATTCAAGGGCAGACCCGACTTCGACGGCACCGAACTGGTCGAGGCCGACCTGCACCGGGAGCAGATTCGCCACGTCCAGGAGGGCACCGGCCGGGTCACCGAGTACGACCGCGACACCGACCGGGTCACCGTCACCGCAGTCGACGGCAGCCTCATCGACGAACTGACGAACCCCCGGGCCAGCTTCGCCGGCTATACCCGGGAGAGCCAGTGGACGCTCGCCCAGGCCGCCTACTTCCGTGGCTACGCCACCTGGCACTACCTCGTCGAGCCGTTCCTGTTCAGCTGGCCAGGCGTCGAGGCGCACGAGGTCGAGCCGTGGGTCGAGGGCGGCGAGTCGTGGCGCGGGCTGCGCGTCACGTACCCCGAGAGCCTGGACACCCACAACGACACCCAGTTGTACTACTTCGACGACAGCGGGCTGCTGCGGCGCATGGACTATCAGCCGGTGGTCAACGGCTCCTCGCCGACCGCGCACTACGTGAGCGGGGCGATCGAGGTCGACGGGCTGGTCGTGCCGACGCGACGCCGGATCCACAACCGCCAGGAGGACCGCACGCCGGACCTGTCCTGGACGCCGATCACCCTGGACCTGGCTGACGTCCGGATCCGCTGACACCCCGACGGTGTCGCAGTGGCCCCGGCGTCACGTCGCCGACCGGACGCCCCGGCCTCAGGTCGAGGCGTCCGTCCGGCGCCGGCTCCGCTCAGCCCGCCGCCGCACCTGCTGGTACGCGCCGGTCAGCCCCATCGCCCGGCGTACCTCGACCATGGTCTGGCGGACCTCCTCGCGGGTCCGCTCCGTGCCCTCGACGATCAGCCGGTCCACCAACCCCCGGTCCGCCTCGATCTCGGCCCGACGCTCCCGGATCGGCGCCAGGAACCCCTCCAGCGCGGCAATCAGCCGCTGCTTGACCTCCACGTCGCCGACCCGCCCGGCCCGGTAACGCCGGGCCAGGTCGGCCACCTCGTCGCGGTCCGGATTGAAAACCTCGTGGTACGCGAACACCGGGTTGCCCTCCACCGTGCCCGGCACGTCGGCGCGTACCCGGTTGGGATCGGTGTACATGCCGAGCACCTTGCGACGCACCGTCGCCGCGTCGTCGGAGAGAGCGATGGTGTTCCCTCGGCTCTTGCTCATCTTGGCCGCCCCGTCGGTGCCCACCAGACTCGGCGTGTCCGCCGCGATCAGCTCGGGCACCGGGAAGACCGGGCCGTACAGGTGGTTGAACCGCCGGGCGATCTCCCGGGTGACCTCGACGTGCGCGGCGTTGTCCCGACCGACCGGGACCACCTCGCCCTTCACGCAGAGGATGTCCGCGGCCTGAAGCACCGGATAACCCAGCAGCCCGTACGGCATCTCCTCCTTGCCGGCGTCGCGGGCCATGTCCTTGAGGGACGGAACCCGTTCCAGCCGGGGAACCGTCACCAGGTTCTGGAGCAGGGTGTTGAGGTCGCCGACCTCGGGGATCGCCGACTGGAGGTAGAAGGTGGCCCGTTCCGGGTCGACGCCGGCGGCGAGGATGTCCGTGACCATCTCCCGGGCGTTGCCGGAGACCTGGTCGATGTCCTCGCGGCGGTTGCGAGTGGTGAGCATGTGCAGGTCGGCGATGATGAAGAAGCTCTCGTAGCGCCGGTGCAGCCGTACCCGGTTGGCGATGCTGCCGACGTAGTGGCCAAGGTGCAGGCGGCCGGTCGGCCGATCGCCGGTGAGCATTCGTGCGACGGACATGGTGGTGCCTCTCGTTCCGTTGGTGGGTGACGCGTGGGCGCGCGCCGAGCGGGGCGGGTCAGCCCTCTCGGTCGGCGGGATCGGCTCAGCGAGCCGTCCGCCATCGCGCGCCGGCGCGGAACCGCAGACCACCGGCACGGAGGACACCCAGGAGTTGCTCACGGCCATCGCCGGAGCGGGTCGGAACACCGGGCGCCGCGCCGAGGCGGAGGCCGTCGACCGTGTCGACCGGCTTCGCTGCGCAACTGCCCGTCCGAACCACGGCCTCACACTACCCGCGGGGCGGCACCGGGCAGGGGTAGCTGGTTGGCGGCGTAATAGGCGCCAACGCGTTCCCGGTACTCCGGGTCGGCCGGATCCGCATCGAACGGCGGTGCGTCGTTGACCTGCTGCCTGGTGCGGTCGACATGCACGACACGTTCCTGGTGATCCACCCGCTCCACCGTGCCGGCGGGGAGCAGCACCCGCTGACCGAAGATCCACGGGCCGGTGTCCACCACCAGGTACCCGGCATCCGCCTCGTTGCTCGCCTGGTCGATGGTGCCGATGCGTCCGTCACTCGCCTGCCGCGCGGGCATCGAAACGGACCGACGAGCCTGGACCCGTCACGTCGCCGGGTCGCGGCCGGGTGCCGGGCGGCCTGCTGACGGGCGGGTGTCCGCGAACGGCCAGGTGAACAGGTGCGCTGGCATACTCGGCAGCCATGGTGCTGTCGCGAGGGTGGGCTGTGTTCCTGGTCGGGGTCGGGGTCTGGACCTGGGTTATCTGGCCGAGGTTCGCGGTCGCCATCTGGCAGGACCCGCGGTCCTGGACATCCGGCACCGTCGGCGACGGCTCCGCCACCAGCTTCCTGTGGGTCCACGTACTGCTGATCGCGGCGTCCCTGGCCATCGGGACGACAGTCGGTGTCCTCGGCATCCGGGCCTGGCTCGCCGCCCGCCGGCGGCCGGCGTCCTGACCAACTCTCGTCCCGGTGGCACACCCGCGACCAGGACCGAGCACCCCTCGGTCGGAACGGGCAGTCGGCCGGCGACGCGAGTGTGACGGGCGACGCTACCTGCGGATTTGACGATCAAACCCGCAGACGCGTAACTTTCTCTCTGCCAGCGCGGAACGGGGCAAACGGGACGGAAGTCCTGAGGCCCCGAAACGAGCTGGCAACCGGGTCACGGAGGGGTTCACTCCTGCGAGACACGGTCCGGGCGGTGCTCGCCGGATCGGCCGCGAGGCGGATTTGGTGCAGCGAAGCCGACCGGGTAAGGTTCACGACCGGCAGGGAACCGGGCGAGACTGCGGGAAACCGCAGCGGCCGGCCTGCCAAATCCGACGACCTGACGCAGCGGCCTGCTGCTGCGTGAGTGCGCCGGCGCTAAGCCGTACGAAGCATGACAGACCGGGACACACGGTTTGACACGGCGAAGACGGTGAGGTAACGTAGTAAAAGTGCCCGGCGCGAGAGCGACGGGGACACGGTACGGAAAGCCCCGGTTGGGGTTCCACTGAGGTGGGGCTTCTGGTCGGTGTGTGGTTGTTCTTTGAGAACTCAACAGGGTGCTTGTAAAGCCAGTGCCAATTATGATTTATA
>NZ_JBIAKV010000006.1:0-122580 GCF_042872705.1 Micromonospora sp. NPDC005203
CGATGTCGCGCAGCGCGTTGCGTACCTGCTGGCGCACCGCGACCAGCTCGGGGGAGAGCCGCTCGACGAAGCCGATGTCGAACTCGGAGCCGTGGGGGGGGGGGGGGGGGGGGGGGGGGGGGGGGGGGGGGGGCGGGGGGGCGGGGGGGGGGGGGGGCGGGGGGCCCCCCCCCCCCCCGCCGGTCGGTGCGACGGTGGTCGGTATCACCCGCTGACGGCGGCGCGCCGCCGGACGTCCTCGGCCGGGTTGATGGTGCGCACCGGGTCGGGCACCGGGCCGCGCCGCTGCCACTCGCGCGGGTAGCCCAGCGATACCTCCTCGAACCGCACCTCGTCATGGAACGTGGTGCGGGGGATGTGCAGGTGCCCGTAGACCATCGTGGCCGCACCGAAGCGCAGGTGCCAGTCGCGGGTGCGGACGGTGCCGCACCACTGGGCGAACTCCGGATACCACAAGACGTCGGTCGGCTCGCGCACCAGCGGGTAGTGGTTGACCAGCACGGTCGGCAGGGCCGGGTCGCGGGCGGCCAACCGGCGCTCGGTCTCGGCGACCCGGGCGTCGCACCACGCCTCCCGGCTCGGGTAGGGGTCCGGGTGCAGCAACGCCTCGTCCCTGCACACCACCCCGGCCTTGTACGCCAGGGCGAGTGACTCCTGCTTGGTGCTCGCCCCGGGCACCCGGAACGTGTAGTCGTAGAGCACGAAGAGGGGGGCGATCGTGGCCGGGCCACCCACGCCGTCCCAGACCGGGTACGGATCCTCCGGGGTGATGACGCCCAGCCCACGGCACATACGGACCAGTGCCTCGTAGCGCGCCACGCCGCGCAGCTGCACCGGGTCCTTGGCTGGCGTCCACAACTCGTGGTTGCCCGGCGCCCAGACGACAGTCGCGAACCGGGTGCTCAGCAGCGTCAGTGCCCACTCGATGTCGGCGTACCGTTCGGCCACGTCGCCGGCGACGAGCAACCAGTCGCCGGCGTGGTCCGGGTGTAGCTCCTGGACGAACGAGCGGTTCTCCGGGTGGGCGATGTGCAGGTCGCTGACGGCCCGCAGCCGCGGAGATGGACTCACCCCTTCGAGGCTAGGCGTCGCGGCCCGATCGGAACAGGCCCTGTCCGGCGTTCCTGAGCGAGTCCCGTCGCCGGCATATCCGCCGACCCGGCGGGAAAGCCGCGACGTCCGACAGCCCGAGACCGGAGCAGGAGACAAACATGCCTTTCATCACCGTGGGGACGGAAAACTCCGCGCCCATCGACCTGTACTACGAGGATCACGGTTCCGGTAAGCCGGTGGTGCTGATCCACGGCTTTCCGTTCAACGGAGCAACCTGGGAGAAGGTCACCAACCAGTTGCTCAACGCCGGATACCGGACGATCACCTACGATCGACGCGGATACGGCAACTCGGCCCAGCCGACGTTCGGATACGACTACAACACGTTCGCGGCGGACCTGGACGTGTTGATGACGGAGCTGAACCTGAGCGACGTGACCCTGGTGGGTCACTCGATGGGCACCGGCGAGGTCATCCGCTACCTGGGCAACTACGGCTCCCAGCGGGTGAGCCGGGCCGTGGTGCTCAGCCCGCTGCAACCCATGCTGGCCAAGGCCTCCGACAACCCGGAGGGTGTCGACCGGAGCCTCTTCAAGGGTTTCCAGGACGCCATCATCAAGGACCGCTTCGCGTACCTGACGTCGTTCTGCGACGCGTTCTTCAACCCGGATCAGAACATGGGCAAGCGGGTCAGCGAGGAGGCGTACCGGGCGCACTGGCAGATCGGGGCGATGGCCTCCGCCAAGGGCACCCATGACAGTGTGGACTCCTGGCAGGAGGACTTCCGTCCGGACCTGCCGAAGGTCGACGTGCCACTGCTGATCGTGCAGGGTGACCAGGACCGGGTGCTGCCCTATCCGGTGACCGGCCAGCGGCTCGCGCCGATGATGCCGACCGGCAAGCTCATCACGCTCAAGGGCGCGCCGCACGGCATTCCGTGGACCCACGCCGAGGACGTCAACAAGGCGATCATGGACTTCATGAAGCAGCCGGCCAAGGCTCGCGCCTGACCCGTACCGGTAGCCGATCGGACGCCGGCGCCGCGAGGTGCCGCGGCACCCGGCCCACGGTTCGCACCGGGGCCGGGTGCCGCCGTCGGTCAGGGCCGGCGGGCCACCACCGCGCCGTTGGCGCCGGGGGCGTCGAACGGCACCGTACGCACGTCGACGAAACCGGCGTCGGAGAGCCAGGCCGTGTACTCCGCACCTGAGTAGTTCCGGCCGCCCTCGGTTTCGACGAGCATGTTCATGCCCATCAGCGCCGCCTCCGGCGGCCCGGTGCGCTCGTCGTTGAGCAGCAGCTCACAGACGACGATCGCCCCACCGGGCGGCAGCGCCGCGTGGCAGCGGGCCAGCAGCGACCGGTTGGCGGGCTCGTCCCAGTCGTGCAGGATCATGCTGAGCAGGATGACGTCGTGCCCGCCCGGCAGCGCCGGGTCGACGAGGAAGTCCCCGGCGACCGCGTCGATCCGCCCGGTCAGACCGGCCTCCGCGATCCGCTCCCGCGCCCGTACGCAGACGTGCGGCAGGTCCAGCACGGTGGCTCGCAGGTCGGGCAGGCGGCGGCAGAACTCGATCGGGAACGCCCCCGCCCCGCCGCCCACGTCGAGCAGCCGGCGATGCGCGGAGAAGTCGTACGCGTCGGCCAACGCGCTGGCGGTGAAGCTGGACGTGGAGAACATCGCGTCCCAGAACTGCGCCAGCATCGCCGGGTCCTCGGTGTCGAACATCGACTGCTGGGACTCCGGGTCCCAGGTCAACGGCCGATCCGTGCGCAGGGCCTCGCCGATGCGGTGCCAGGGCAGGTAGGTGCGCAGGTCCGAGTAGCGCACCTGCGCGCCGAAGTAGTATGGGCGGCCTTCGACCAGGAACTGCTCGGCCAACTCGGTGTTGCGGTAGCCGTCGCCGGCCTTCTCCAACAGGCCGAGCGACGCGGTCGCGGCCAGGAACAGGTCCGCGGGCCGGTCGGGCAGCCCGAACTCGGCGGCGACCTCGTCAACGGTCATCGTCCGCCCGCCGGCCAACCGGGTGAACAGGCCGAGTTCGACGCCGACCGCGAGGGTCTTGAACCCCCAGACACCGGCCACCAGGCGCATGAGGGGAGTGGGAGTGGTCACGGAAACATCAGATCATAGGTTGCCGACGTCCACGATGGTCGTTTTCACGCCCGGATGAGGGTCACCAGTCCGGCCGCGACCAGCACGCCGGCCCAGAGTCGATCCACGTTGAACCACGCCCGACGCAGCACCCCGACCCCGAGCACCTGGTAGACCAGCACCGCCACGGCCAGGGCCGTGCCGAGCATGGCCACGGTGTGCACCCCCGCCGCCGCGAGCCCGGACAGCGCGCCCATCGGCGCGGCGGTCAGGTGCCCGGAGTGACCCCCGGCCACCGGCGCGGCCACCAGCAGCGGCAACAACATCAGGCCCGCGCCGTGCGCCGACGACATGAGGAACGACCAGCCGGCGAGCTGCGCCGAGGACAACCGCATCCCCGCCCAGCGGAAGTGCCGTTCGGAGAGCAGCCGCCACAACCCGAAGCCGACGAGCAGCACCCCACCGACCACCGCCACGGCGGTGCTCGCCGTCACCGACCGGGTCGCGCTGACCAACGCCGCGACGACGGCCACCGAGGCGAGATGCCCCGCCGCGATCGGTGGCAGCGACCGCAGCAGGGCCGCCCGGCTGCGTTCCTGAAGGCCCCGGGCCACCGCGAACAGCCAACCCATCGCCGGGTTCAGACCGTGGAACGCGCCGAGCGCGACGAGCGTCACCCAGGTGCTAACGCTCACGGGAAGCAGTACGAGTCGGAGGACGCGTCCCCGCCCTGCAACCGGGTCTGGTGCACCCGCAGTCCGCGGAACTCCTCCCCGTGCGGGAAGAACCGCTCGTCGGGGGTGAGCCCGCCGGCGTCGGTGTCGACGTCGAGCTTCGCCAACCAGGCCCCCACCCCGTCGGGGTAGAACTGGTCGTCCCACGCGCCGTAGAGGGAGTTGCTGACGTAGACCCGCCGGCCGTCCCGGCTGACCTCGACCATCTGCGGGCCACCCGCGAGGGCCTCGTCCGGTGCGGACGGGTGCGCGGTGCGACGCACGATCCCGCCGAGGCGCACCGAGCCGGTCTGCACGGGGTGCAGCGGATCGCTCACGTCGTACTGTCGCAGCTCTCCGGTGCCCCAGCAGGAGACGTAGAGGAACCGGTCGTCGACCGACAGGTCGATGTCGGTCACCAGTGGCGGCACCGCGCCGAACGGCTTGAGCAGGTCGGGCAGATCCGCCGGGTCGGCCGGCTCGGCTGGGATGTCGATCACCTTGGTGACCGCCCAGACGTCCCCGTCGGAGTGCCACAGCCAGACCGAGGCGGACAGGTCCTCGACACTGATCACCACCCCGACGAACCCGTACGACTTCGTCGGGTCGTGCGCCGGGCGCAGCTCCAACGGCATCTGGTAAGCCTCGCCCAGGTCGACGCGCTGCACGTGGCGACGCTTCGCGAGATCCCAGAAGTGGATCGCGTGGCCGTAGCGGCGGCCCAGCAGCAACTCACCGATGATGCCCTCCTCGATCATCGACGGGGTGCCCCACTCGCTGGTGACCAGCACGTCCTGGGTGAGGTGCCACCACACGTCGTATGCCAGGAACTGCGGACCCCGGTCGGACTCCCACGCTCCGCGTACCTCGAACGTGGTGTGGTCGAGGATGGCGATGCCGCCCGGCCCCTCCGCGCCGTCCGCGCCGCCGAGCGCGGAGAGGTAGATGCCGTCCGGACCACAGTGCACGGTGTGCGGGCGCGAGTAGCCGGTCTTCTTCGCCAACTCCTCCGCCGCGATCACCTTGACGACCTGCGGTTGGCGCGGATCGGGCTGCGTGTCGAGCACGTGGATGCGCGACGACCGCAGACCGGGCACGATCAGGTAGCGCCGCTCCACGTGCGGGTGTGGGGCGGTCGGGCAGAGCGCGCTGCTGCACGCGTTCCACCCGAAGTGGTGCAGCTCGTCGCCGAGGTGCGGCAGGTCCGTCCAGCCGACCACCGTGCCGTAGGCGGGGGAGTCCGGATCGGTGTCCAGCACCACGATGGCGTCCGGACGGCTGGCCGTCCGGTCGAAGGCCGCCACGTAGGCGAGCTTCTCCGCCGGCGCGGTCACCGCCTCCCGAGGGGAGGGGTAGAAGGTGGGATCGGGGGTCCAGCGGGTCATCGGATCTCCGCTCGTCAGGTGGTGGGAACGCCGAGTCGGTCGAGCAGGTGCCGGCGCAGCGCGCCGAAGGCCGGGTCGTCCGGCGTACGGGTGGGGGCCAGGTCGACGGGCAGGTCCGCGACGATGCGGCCCTCGTCGAGGAGCAGGATCCGGTCGGCGAGCAACAGCGCCTCCTCGACGTCGTGGGTGACCAGCAGGGCGGCGAAGCCGTGCTCGGCGCGCAGCCGGCGCAGCAGGACCTGCATCCGCAGGCGGGTCAGCGCGTCCAGGGCCCCGAACGGCTCGTCGAGCAGCAACAGGTCCGGTTCGCGGACCAGTGCCCGTGCCACGGCGACCCGTTGCGCCTGCCCACCGGACAGCTCGACCGGCCAGGCGCGATCCCGTTCGGCGAGCCCGACCTCGGCCAGCGCGCGTTGGATCCGACCGGCGGTGTCCGCGCCGGACAGCCCGAGCCCGACGTTGGGCGCCACCCGCTTCCAGGGCAGCAACCGGTGCTCCTGGAAGACCACGGCGGCGGTGCCGTGCACGACGATGTCGCCGCTGGCCTCGCCGTCGAGCCCGGCGAGAATCCGCAGGAGCGTGCTCTTGCCGGAGCCGCTGCCGCCCAGCAGGGCCACCACCTCGCCCCGGGCGATGGTCAGGTCGACTCCGGCCAACACGACAGTCGGCCCGAACGCCCGGTGCACCGCGTGCGCGGTCAACACCGGCGTCGTGCCGGTCAGGTGGCCCGCAGTCCGCGACGCCATGTCAACATCCTCCTCTCCAGGACCCGCAACGCAAGGTCGGATATCAGCCCGAGCAGGGCGTAGACGAGCAGGCCGAGCACCACCACGTCGGTCTGACTGAACTCCCGCGCCTCCATCATCAGGAAGCCGATCCCGGTCTGGGCGTTGACCTGCTCACCGACGACCAGGCTGAGCCAGGCCGCCCCGATCGCCAGGCGCAGGCCGAGGAAGAGCGACGGCAGCGCCCCGGGCAGCACCACGTGCCGCAGCCGGGCGGCCTGCCCCAACCCACAGGTACGGGCGGCCTCCACCAGCCGTTCGTCGATGTCCCGGATGCCGGCGTAGGTGTTGAAGTAGATGGGGAAGAACGCGCCGAGGGCCACCAGGCTGATCTTGAGGGACTCCCCGATGCCGACCCAGATGATCAGCAACGGGACCAGGCCCAGGTGCGGCAGCATGCGGGCCATCTGCACAGGTGGGTCGACCAGGTCGTCGCCGAGGCGCAGCAGCCCCGCCACCGTGCCGAGGACCAGCGCCAGGACGCCGCCGATCAGCAGCCCCGCCCCGGCGCGGGTGAGCGAGTCCAGCAGGTGTACGAGTAGCGTCCCGTCCCGGGCCAGCCGCCACCCGGCGGCCAGGACGTCGCTGGGCGCGGGCAGCTTCTCCGGAGCCAGCAGCCCGGTCCGGGCGGCCAACTCCCAGCCCAGGACCAGGACCACCGGGCTGATCAGCCGCCGGTAGCGCCGGGCCGGCCGTGGGCGCCGAGGCGTGGCGGGCGCAGCGGTCACGACCTCCTCGGGCGCCTCGGCGAGCGTGGTGCGGCTCATTGGAAGACCGCGCTGAACCGGTCGTCGACCCGGGATCGCAGGTCGACCGGCCCCGGAATGAGCTCCAGGGCGATGAAGCTGTCGGTGATCGCCTGGAGTTCGTCGCCGATGGCCGGGGTGACCGGGGCGAGAGGCCGGGCGCTGCGGGCCAGGGCGCGGGTGGTGACGTCCTGCGGGATCTTCAGCTCGGGCGCGAGGGTGCTGGCCCGCTCCTCGGGGTGGGCGATGCCCCAGTCGGTCACCTCGCGGTAGCGCTGGAGGAAGGCCCGGACATCGTCCGACCGCTTCGCGACGGCGTCCGGGGCGGCCAGGACGTACTCGCGGTTGCTGGCCAGACCTGTCGCGTCCGCGAGCACCTGGACCCCCGGCTGCTCGGCCAGCGCGAAGTACGGGTCCCAGATCACCCAGGCGTCGACCTGGCCGCCGTCGAACGCGGGTCGCCCCTCGGCGGGCTTGAGGTACTTGACCTGGATGTCCTTCAAGGTCATGTTGTTCGCCTTGAGGAGTTGGACCAGCAGCCAGTGCACGTTTGACCCCTTGTTCAGGGCCACCGTCCTGCCCTTCAGGTCGGCGAAGGTGCGGTAACCGCGGTCGGCCTTGACGAGCACGGCCTCGCCCTGCGGGATCGGCGTCGAGGTCCCGATGATGGAGAACGGGATCTTCCCGGCGGCGGCGAAGACGGGTGGCGCCTCACCGACCTGTCCGATGTCGATGGACCCGGCCTTGAGGGCCTCGGTGAGCGCCGGCCCACTCTCGAACAGCGACCACTCCACGTTCGGCGCGGCGCCGCGCGCCTTGACCAGGCTGAGGCCGCCGAAGCGCTGGTACCCGATCCGGAGCTTGTCCCCGCCCTCCCCGGCGTCGGCGGAGCCGCCGCAGGCGCTCAGGGCGGCCGAGGCGAGCAGGGCCACGGTCGTCAGCGCGGCGGTGACCAGGCGACGGTGGTGCGGGGGACGGCGGACCGAGGGGGTGCGCATGGCGGCTCCTTGGGGTGGGCAGGTGAGCCGGGCCGCGTCGACCGGCGTGAGTGCGTGGGCGGTAGCCTACTAACCCGATAGGTTTTATGGGTAGGCTGTCGGCGCGATCGTCCCACCCCTCAGGAGGTGCCCGCCGCAGCGCGTGCGCCGTCCGTCCCCGTTGGAGGAAAGAGCCGCCATGACCCTCACCTTCCACTGGTTCCTGCCCACCAACGGCGACAGCCGGGACATCGTCGGTGGCGGACACGGCGTACCGACCGGCGCCGCCGGGGGCGCCCGCCCGGCCAGCGTGGCGTACCTGGGACAGATCGCCCGCACCGCCGAGCAACTCGGCTTCGTCGGCGCGCTCACCCCGACGGGCGCCTGGTGCGAGGACGCCTGGCTGAGCACGGCGATGCTGACCGAGGTGACCGAGCGCCTCAAGTTCCTCGTCGCCTTCCGACCCGGGCTGACCTCACCCACCCTCGCCGCCCAGATGGCCTCGACCTTCCAACGGCTGTCCCGGGGCCGGCTGCTGCTCAACGTGGTCACCGGCGGCGAGTCGCAGGAGCAGCGGGCCTACGGTGACTTCCTGGACAAGGACGCCCGGTACGCGCGGGCCGACGAGTTCCTGCACGTGGCGCGCGCGCTGTGGCGCGGCGAGACGGTCGACCACGCCGGCACCCACGTACGCGTCGAGCAGGCGCGGCTGCACCGCCTGCCCGACCCGGTCCCGCCTGTCTACTTCGGTGGCTCGTCCGCAGCCGCGCTGCCGGTGGCGGTGCGGCACAGCGACGTCTACCTGACCTGGGGTGAACCCCCGGCGCTGGTCGCCGACAAACTGGCGCGGGTCCGGGCGCTGGCCGCCGACGCCGGGCGTGAGGTGCGCTTCGGCATCCGGCTGCACGTCATCGCCCGGGACACCGCCGAGCAGGCCTGGGCGCAGGCCCACCGGCTGCTCGATGGTATCGCCGAGGCCGACATCCGGGCCGTGCAGGACGGGCTGCGCCGCAGCGAGTCCGAGGGGCAGCGCCGGATGCTCGACCTGCACGGCGGCTCCCGCGACGGCCTAGAGGTCGCGCCCAACCTGTGGGCCGGGGTCGGGCTGGTCCGTGGCGGGGCCGGCACCGCGCTCGTGGGCAGCCACACCGAGGTCGCCGACCGGATCGCCGAATACCACGCCCTCGGCATCGACGAGTTCATCCTCTCCGGCTATCCGCACCTGGAGGAGGCGTACTGGTTCGGTGAGGGCGTGCTGCCGATCCTGCGCGACCGCGGGCTGTGGCGACACCCCGACGGACCGCCGGGGCCTGCCGACCACGTCCACGTTCCCTTCGCCGGGACGGCGACGCCGCAGCCCGCCGGGGTCCGCTGACCGGGCTCGCCTGCGGCAACCGACGCCCCGGCGTCTACAGGTCCATCGCGTAGACCCGGACCTGGCGGCCGGTGTCCGGCTGCACGGTCTCGCGCTCCAGCGACATGCCCAGCTTGACCATCACCCGCGCGGACGCCTCGTTGCCGACGACGTGGATGCTGACCAGCCGCCGCAGGGGGAGCGCGGCCCGGGTGTAAGCGACAACGGCCCGGGCTGCCTCGGTGGCCAGGCCCCGGCCCCAGTACGCGCGGCCGAGCCGCCAGCCGATCTCCACGGCCGGCATGATCTCGGGCAGGAAGGTAGGCGTCGCCAGTCCGGTGAAACCGGCCAACTCGCCGGTTTCCCTGATCTCCACTCCGTACAGGCCGAAGCCGTGCTCGTCCCAGTGCCGCCGATAGGTGGCCAGACGATCCGCGGTCGCGGCCCGGTCCAGGTGCGGCCGTGATGGATGTAGCGCATCACCTCGGGCTGCGCGTTGACCGCGGCGAACCCGTCCAGATCATCGTCGCGCAGCCGGCGCAACAGCAGCCGCCGAGTCTCCAGGGATGTGGCACCAGGGGAGCTTGTCGGGTCAGGCACGTCCTCTTCGTAGCATCTCGACGCCCACGAGGCGATGCTTGGGTGGGTACCCGCCCGCGGACCGAGGCGATCCCCGACGGACTGTTGCCTTGGTCGGTGGCGATCCTCTACGGTCTGCTCAGCGGTGGGCGGTGCGGTCCGCATCCGACCCGACACCGCCGGTTGCCCGTCGTGCGGGCCGGGATGGTGGAGTCCCGGGTCGACCCGTCGGCGGCGGCTCGGCGGTCGTGTGACTCCAGCTCGTCATCCCGGGTGCGTTGCTGCCCGGCGCGGCTCACTGCGGAGCCGACAACGAGCGGGGCACGCTTACCCCACCGGGAGAGCCCCGTGTTCCTCAGCCCGCACGAGCAGGACCGCCTGCTCGTCCACGTCGCGGCCGATGTCGCCCGCCGCCGCCGCGAGCGCGGCCTGCGCCTCAACTATCCCGAAGCCGTCGCGCTGATCACCGCGTTCCTGCTCGAAGGGGCCCGCGACGGCCGGTCGGTGGTCGACCTCATGTCGGCCGGCCGGACGGTGCTCAGCCGCGACGACGTCCAGGACGGCATCCCCGAGCTGCTGAGGGAGGTGCAGGTGGAGGCGACGTTCCCGGATGGCACCAAGCTGGTGACGGTGCACCACCCGATCCCGTGATCCCGGGGGAGATCCTGCCGGCCGCCGGCCCGGTCGAGATCAACGCGGGTCGCCCGGTGACCACCCTGCTCGTGGTGAACACCGCCGACCGACCGGTGCAGGTGGGTTCGCACTACCACTTCGCCGAGTGCAACCCGGCGCTGGCGTTCGACCGGGCCGCCGCGTGGGGGCAACGGCTCGGGGTGCCGGCGGGGACCTCGGTCCGGTTCGAGCCGGGCATCAGCCGCAGCGTCGACCTCGTCCCGTTCGGGGGAGCGCGCATCGTGCCAGGGCTGCGCGGGGAGTGCGCCGGTCCGCTGGACCCGCCGGCCGACGGGTCCCCGGAGTGAGCGCCGTGCGGCGGGACCGCTACATCGACCTGTACGGACCCACGACCGGTGACCGGATCCGGCTGGCCGACACCAACCTGCTGATCGAGGTGGAGACCGACCACTGCGTCGGCGGCGACGAGGCGGTCTTCGGCGGCGGAAAGGTGATCCGCGAGTCGATGGGGCAGTCCCGGGCGACCCGCGCCGACGGGGCGCTGGACACCGTCATCACCGGTGCCGTGGTGCTGGACCACTGGGGCGTGGTCAAGGCCGACGTGGGGCTGCGCGACGGGCGGATCGTGGCACTCGGCCGGGCCGGCAACCCGGACACCATGCCCGGTGTCCACCCCGACCTGGTCATCGGCCCGGCCACCGAGGTGATTGCCGGCAACGGGCGGATCCTCACCGCCGGCGCGGTGGACACCCACGTGCACTTCATCTGCCCGCAGATCGTCACCGAGGCGTTGGCCAGCGGCATCACCACGATGGTCGGCGGCGGCACCGGGCCGGCCGAGGGGACCCGCGCGACAACCGTCACGCCGAACGCCTGGCACCTGGCCCGGATGCACGAGGCCCTGGACACGCTGCCGGTCAACGTGTTGCTGCTCGGCAAGGGCAACACCGTCTCCTCCGAGGCGCTCTGGGAGCAGTTGCGGGCCGGCGCGGGCGGTTTCAAGCTGCACGAGGACTGGGGCACCACTCCGGCGGCGATCGACGCCTGCCTGCGGGTGGCGGACGCCTCCGGGGTCCAGGTGTCGATCCACACCGACACGCTCAACGAAGCCGGTTTCGTCGCCGACACCCTGCGCGCGATCGGCGGCCGGGCCATCCACTCGTACCACACCGAGGGGGCCGGCGGCGGGCACGCACCGGACATCATCACCGTGGCGAGTGAGCCGAACGTGTTGCCGTCGTCGACGAACCCCACCCGGCCGTACACCGCCAACACGCTCGCCGAGCACCTGGACATGTTGATGGTCTGCCACCACCTCAACCCGTCCGTGCCGGAGGACCTGGCCTTCGCCGAGAGCCGGATCCGCCCGTCCACGATGGCCGCCGAGGACCTGCTGCACGACCTCGGCGCGATCTCCATCATCGGCTCCGACGCGCAGGCGATGGGCCGGGTCGGCGAGGTGATCATGCGAACCTGGCAGAGCGCCCACGTGATGAAGGACCGGGTCGGCGCGCTGCCGGGCGACGGGGCCGCCGACAATCACCGAGCCCGACGGTACGTGGCGAAGTACACCATCTGCGCGGCGATGGCCAACGGGTTGGAGGACGAGGTCGGCTCGGTCGAGCCGGGCAAGCTCGCCGACCTGGTGCTCTGGGACCCGGCGTTCTTCGGCGTACGACCGCACCTGGTCATCAAGGGCGGCATGATCGCGTACGCCCAGATGGGTGACGCGAACGCGTCGATCCCCACACCGCAGCCGATGTTGCCGCGGCCGATGTTCGGGGCGTACGGCGCGGCGGCGGCCGCCACCAGCCTGGCCTTCGTGGCGCCGGCGGCCCTGGACGCCGGGCTCCGCCTGGACGTCCGACGCCGGGTGGTGCCGGTGCGCGACGTGCGGTCGCGGGGCAAGGCCGACCTGCCGGAGAACAACGCGATGCCCCGCATCGAGGTGGACCCGGACACGTTCACGGTCCGCATCGACGGGGTGGTGGTGGAGCCGGACCCGGTAACCCGGCTGCCGATGGCCCAGCGGTACTTCCTGTTCTGATGGCGACACCGAGCCTGCTGTTGCTGTTGGCCGACGGACGCTTCCCGGCCGGGGCGCACGCGCACTCCGGCGGCCTGGAGGCGGCCGTCGCCGCCGGGCGGGTCACCGACCTGGCCACGTTGGAGGCGTTCCTGGCCGGACGGTTGGCCACCGCCGGCCTGGTCGGCGCGGCCTTCGCGGCGGCCGCACACCGGGCGGCGAAGCCCGGGGGCGCCGACGTGGTCGAGGTCGCGGGTCCCGTCGACGTGGCCGACGCCGACGGGTCCGCGGCCGCCGGGTCCGCCGCGCGGTCGCGGATGCTGGCCCAGCTCGACGTGGAGCTGGACGCCCGTACCGCGTCGCCGACGTTGCGGACGATCTCCCGTCGGCAGGGTCGAGCGCTGCTGCGCGCCGGCCGGGCCATCTGGCCGGACGCGCCGTTCGGTGACCTACCCGCGACGTCCTGCGGCGTACACCAGCCGCTGGTACTGGGGCTGCTCTGCGCGGCGGCCGGGCTGTCCCGCGTCGACACCGCCACGATCGCCGCCTACGGGACGCTGACCGGAGCAGCCAGCGCCGGCGTACGGCTGCTCGGCCTCGACCCGTACCAGGTGCAGGCCCTGCTGGTCGGTCTGGCCGACGCCTGCGACCGCACGGCCGCCGACGCGGCGCGGGCCGCCAACGACCCACCGGAGCGGCTGCCCGCCGCGGCCGCTCCGCTCGCCGACATCCATGCCGAAATCCATGCCACCTGGGAGGTGCGTCTCTTTGCGTCCTGACACCGTTGTGCCGAACGCTGTCCCCGCCGCCGACTCGACCACGCAGCCGGCCACTCCACCCCACGACGAGACCGTCCCGCACACCCACCCGGAGCCGGGGGTGGACCCGCATCAACCGCTGGCACCTGCGGATCGTGCCCTGCGGGTCGGCATCGGTGGCCCGGTCGGGTCCGGCAAGACGGCACTGGTGGCCGCACTCTGCCGTGCCTTCGCGGGCCAGTTGCGGCTCGGCGTGGTGACCAACGACATCTACACGACCGAGGACGCCGACTTCCTCCGGCGAGCCGGGGTCCTGGACCCGGCGCGGATCCGCGCGGTGGAGACCGGGTGCTGCCCGCACACCGCCATCCGCGACGACATCGGCGCCAACCTGGACGCCATCGACGAGCTGGCCGAGGCGGTCGGCCCATTGGACCTGGTCCTGGTGGAGAGCGGCGGGGACAACCTGACCGCGACCTTCAGCCGAGGTCTGGTCGATCGGCAGATCTTCGTGGTCGACGTGGCGGGAGGGGACAAGGTGCCGCGCAAGGGCGGGCCGGGTGTCACCGCCGCCGACCTCCTCGTGATCAACAAAACCGACCTGGCGCCGATGGTGGGGGCCGACCTCGCCGTCATGGATCGCGACGCGCGGGCCCGGCGTGGCGACCTCCCGACCGTCTTCCTGTCCATCGTGGGCGACACGACGGCGAGTACGGTCGCCGACTGGATCCGGCACGAGTTGGCCCACCATGCCACCGCGCACCCACGTGCCGTACCGGCCGTCGCGGTCTGATGCGGGCGTCCGCCCGACTGGTCGCTCGGGCCGACGGCCGGGGTCAGACCGTCCTGGTCGAGGTGCACGGCGAGACGCCGCTGCTGCTGCGCCAGACGCCGGCCGACCGTGGTGTCGCCACCGTGCACCTCGTCGGTGGGGCAGCCGGGCCGCTCGCCGGCGACGATCTGCGCCTGGACATCGAGGTGGGGCCGGGCGCGGCGGTCCGGGTGCACACCGTCGCCGCGTCGATCGCCCTGCCGGGCCAGCCGGGTGCCGTCTCCCGGATGGCGGTGCGGGCGGTGGTGCACGCCGGAGCCACGCTGCACTGGCTGCCCGAACAGCTGGTCGCGGCGGCCGGCTGCGCGCATCTCGCCGAATCCCGGATCGACCTGGCCGCTGGCGCGAACCTGCGGTGGCGCGACGAGCTGATCTGCGGCCGGTACGGCGAGGCGCCCGGCGGGGCCGTCGTGCACACCCAGGTCGACTACGGGGGCCGGCCGCTGCTGCGGCAGTCCCTCGCCGTCGGACCACAGGCACCCGGTTGGGCCGGGCCGGCGGTGCTAGACGGCGCGCCGGCCACCGGATCGCTGCTGGTGGTCGACCCGTCGCGACCCGCCGAACCTCCGGCGGTCGACGGCAGCGTCGCCCGGTTACCGCTGGCCGGCGGCCCGGCGACACTGTGGACCGCCACCGCTCCCGACGCGCACACCCTGCGCACCCAGCTCAACGGGTAGGAAGAACACGGCGGCCCGAAGCGAACAGTCGGACTAGCTGTGCTGGCAGTTGACCCCTCGGAAGTCCATCCAGCAGATCGCGGAAGGGACCGGTCGACGTCGACCGGCCCCTTCCCCAGTCGGGCGGTTGGCGTCGACGACGGGCTACCTCAGCAGCATCACAGCGAGAATGTGCCGATCGCCTTCCAGTTGTATTCGTTGATTCCGGGTGGTACTTCGTCGTGTTGCCGCCGTACGGGTTCCCCGTCACCCGAATCCGGTTCGAGTGGCAGGACCAGGGTGGAGTGAACCTCGCGGGCGGTGCGGGTCAGCGCTATGGGCGGATCGCCTCGGCGTGGTCGCGGCGGTGGGCCGGGTCGAGATGACCGATCAGGTCGGCGAGCTGACGGGTCAGTTCGCCGGCCTGCGGCACGCCCAGCTCGGCGAGGCTGGCGCGGACCCGCTGGTCGAGGCGGTCGTACTCGCGGCGGCCCCGCGCGGTCAGGTACGCCCGAATCCGCCGACGGTCCAACGGATCGATCCGGCGGAAGACGAGGTTGCGGTCGACGAGTTGGTCGACGAGCTTGGTGAGGGTGCCCGGCGGCAGGGACGCCTCGGCCGACACCTCGCTCATCGGATGACCCTGGCCGTCGGCGAGCAGACAGAGCACCCGCCACGCCTCGATGGTCAGCGCGTCGTCGGCCAGGACAGCGCCCAGCCGGCGGGAGAGCAGCCGTTCGGCGCGGGTGAGCGAGCGCAGCAGGTCGGCTGGCGCCCCGGGCACGTCTGACATGAAACTCCCTGGTCCGGTGGCCCTGTCATCGTAGCGAGTCGTCCCGGTCCGTGGTGAGCGCTGGTCTTCCGCCCAGGGCCGGGCAATCATGTGCTCATGTCCGCGCCGGCACCGCCGTGGCTGACCGTCGACCGTGCCGTGGTCAGCATCGCGCTGGTCTACCCGATGCGCGGGCCGGCCGGCATGTTCGGCCCCACCTGCGAGCTCTGCGCGCAACTCGCGGTCGAGGAGATCAACAGCTGCGGCGGGGTGCTGGGTCGGGAGGTGCGGCTGGTGCCGGTCGACGGTGGCGCACCGCCGGCCGAGGTGGCCGCCGAGGTCGAGGCGTTGGTGTCGGTGGGGGCTGTGCAGGGGGTGACGGGGTGGCACATCTCCTCGGTGCGCCAGGCGTTGGCGCCCCGCGTCGCGCACCGGGTGCCCTACGTCTACACCGCACTCTACGAGGGCGGTGAACGTACCGAAGGGGTCTTCCTGACCAGCGAGACGCCGGATGCCCAACTGTGGCCCGCGATGCGGCTGCTCGCGGGAGAGCAGGGCGTGCGTCGCTGGTTCGTGGTCGGCAACGACTACGTGTGGCCGCGCCGCACGGCGCGGGCGGCCCAGCGGTACGCGCTGCGCGGCGGTGGGCAGGTGGTGGGCCGGCACTTCCTGCCGTTGGACGCCCACGACTTCACCGAGGTGTTGCGCCGCATCGAGCACAGTGACGCGGACGCGGTGTTGATGCTGCTGGTCGGTGCGGACGCGGTGCGTTTCAACCGGGCGTTCGCCCGGTCCGGCCTGGATCAGCGCTGTCTGCGGCTGAGTACGCTGATGGACGAGAACATGCTGCTGGCCAGTGGTGCCGGCGCGACGCGGCGGCTGTACAGCACGGCGGGTTTCTTCGCCGGGCTGGTGACGCAGGAAAACCTCGACTTCCACGGCGAGTTCGCCCGCCGGTTCGGGGTGGAGGCGCCGCCGCTGGGCAGCCTGGGGGAGTCCTGCTACGAGGGCGTCATGCTGCTCGCCGCGCTGATCGGTCAGGCCCGCACCCTGGACGTGCGGGCCATCGAGACGGCTGCCGACACGGTGGCCTATCACGGGCCACGCGGGCGGTTGCGGCTGCGCCAACGGCACGTGCGTCAGCGTATCTACCTGGCCGAGGCCGACGGGCTCGACTTCACCGTGCTCGCCCAGCTCTGAGACCAGGCGTTGCCGGCCGGCCCGGCCGGACCCTTGACAGCGCCACCCGATCCCGCCCTAAGATACTTCCTGTGTGAAGTATCTGGCCTGCGGGTCGGATGTCACCACGGTGTCCCCACCGTCGACAGAATTGTCCGTCGACCATTGTGGCGACACCTATTCCGCGTCTTTCCCAACGGCCGGCACCGTTTCCTCCCCAACGGTGCCGGCCGCTTTTCGCGCGCGGCGGTCGGCCGCTCGGAAACAGTCAATTAAGGACTGGGAAACACCCGCGCAATCATGCCGTTCGACGCTTTCGGTGCCCATATCCGAGCCGGTGCCCGAAGCGGCGTCCACCCGTCGACCTCGGCATCGCCCACGTCAGATCCATCGGACCGCACCGACCGTCCTTACGCCACTTGAGCGCACCGCAGGGAGAATAGATGTCATTATTCCGGGGCCGCCGCATCCTGGCGGGTGCCATGACCCTGGTCGCCGCGGCCGCGTTGACCGCGTGCGGCAGCAAGACCTCCGACGAGGGCGGCGCGACCGGCGTCACCGCCGACGTCTCGGGCGACACCGTCAAGGTCGGCCTGCTCAACTCGCTCTCCGGGACCATGGCGATCAGCGAGGTCACCGTCCGCGACTCCATCATGCTCGCCGTCGAGGAGATCAACGCGGCCGGCGGCGTCCTCGGCAAGAAGATTCAGCCGGTCGGCGAGGACGGCGCCTCGGACTGGCCCACCTTCGCCGAGAAGGCGGAGAAGCTCATCTCCGAGGACCGGGTCGCCGCCGTCTTCGGCTGCTGGACGTCGGCCAGCCGCAAGGCGGTCAAGCCGGTGTTCGAGAAGAACAAGGCGCTGCTGTTCTATCCCGTGCAGTACGAGGGTCTGGAACAGTCGCCCTACATCTTCTACACGGGTGCGACGACAAACCAGCAGATCGTTCCCGGGCTCGACTACCTCAAGGCGCAGGGCGCGAAGTCGGTCTATCTGGTCGGCAGCGACTACGTCTTTCCCCGCACCGCCAACAAAATCATCAAGGCGTACGCGGCCGCCAACGGGATGACCGTGTCCGGCGAGGACTACGCGCCGCTCGGATCCACCGAGTTCGGCACGATCGTCAACAAGGTCAAGTCGGCCGGAGCCGACGCCGTGTTCAACACCCTCAACGGTGACAGCAACGTGGCCTTCTTCAAGGAGTACAAGTCGGCCGGTCTGACCGCCGCCGCGATGCCTGTGGTGTCGGTGTCGATCGCCGAGGAGGAGGTCAAGGGGATCGGCACCCAGTACCTGGAGGGCCAGCTGACCGCCTGGAACTACTACCAGACCACGCCCGGGGCGGCGAACTCGAAGTTCGTGGCCGCGTACAAGGCCAAGTACGGCGCGGACAAGCCGACAAGCGACCCGATGGAGGCCGCCTACGTGGCGGTGCACCTGTGGAAGGCGATGGTCGAGAAGGCCGGCGCCTTCGACGTGGAGAAGGTCCGCGCCGCCTCCGGGGGAATCACCCTCGACGCGCCGGAGGGCATGGTCACGGTCGACGGCCCGACCCAGCACATCGCCAAGACCGCCCGGATCGGCAAGATCGGCGCGGACGGCCTGATCAGCGAGGTGTGGAACTCCGGCAAGCCGGTGCAGCCGGACCCGTACCTCAAGACCTACCCCTGGGCGAGCGGCCTGAGCTGACGATGCCGGCCCGGGCAGACCGCGTTGCCGCGCGGTCCGCCCGGGTCCCCGACCAGCAGTACGGAGTACCCACCGTGACAGTCCTCTTCGGTCAACTCTTCACCGGCATCAGCATCGGCGCGGTGCTGCTGCTCATCGCTCTCGGCCTCGCGCTGACCTTCGGCCAGATGAACGTGATCAACATGGCGCACGGTGAGTTCATCATGGCCGGCGCGTACACCACCTACGTCCTGCAACAGAGCATCACCGGGGCCGGCCTGTCACTGGTGGTCGCACTGCCGGTGGCGTTCGTGGTCGCCGGCACGATGGGCGTCCTGCTGGAGATGCTGCTCATCCGCCGGCTCTACGCCCGACCGTTGGACACCCTGCTGGTCACCTGGGGCGTGTCGCTGATGCTGCAACAGTTGGCGCGCGACGTGTTCGGCAGCCCGAACGTGCAGACCCGCGCCCCCGAACTGCTCACCGGCAACGTGGCGCTGCCCGGAGGGCTGACCATCGCCAACAACCGGCTCTTCATCCTGGCCCTGGCGTTGGCCGCCGTCGCGGCGCTCACCCTGGCGTTACGGCTCAGCCCGCTGGGACGCCGCATTCGCGCCGTGGTGCAGAACCGCGACCTCGCCGCGGTGTCCGGCATCCCGACCGCCCGGGTCGACCGGACGACCTTCTTCGTCGGCTCCGGCCTGGCCGGGGTGGCCGGGGTGGCGCTGACCCTGCTCGGCCCGATCGGCCCGACCATGGGCACCAACCTGATCATCGACGCCTTCCTGGTCGTCGTGGTCGGCGGGATCGGCCAGCTCAAGGGCAGCGTGATCGTCGCCTTCGCCCTCGGCGTGCTCCAGGCCACCGGGGAATACCTGACCACCCTCAGCGTCGCCAAGGTGATCGTGTTCGTGGCGATCGTCGCGTTCCTTCAGTGGCGGCCACAGGGCCTGTTCACCCTGCGGACCAGGAGCCTCGCATGACCGCCGTCACCCCCGCGCCGCCGAGCACCCCCGCGCCGCCCAGCACCGCCGTCCGCCCGCCCGACGGCGCCGAACCACCGGGCCGGCCCGAGGGCCGCTCCCGGCTGCGGACGGCGGCCGGCTTCGCGTTCGGCGCGGCACTGCTGTTCGCCGTGGCGCCGCTGCTGCTGTCGGACTTCCGGCTGGCCCTGCTCGCCAAGTATCTCTGCGTCGCCATGGTGGCTGTCGGCATCGGGATCGCCTGGGGCCGGGGCGGGATGCTCACCCTCGGCCAGGGCGTCTTCTTCGGCCTCGGCGGCTACGCGATGGCCATGCACCTCAAGCTCGCCGACGCGGGTCCCGGTGGGATGCCCGACTTCATGCAACTGTACGGGCAGCTCGACGAACTGCCGCTGTGGTGGCGGCCGTTCGCCAGCCCGTGGTTCGCGCTGCCCGCGACGGTGCTGCTGCCGATGGCCGTCGCCTTCGGGCTCGGCTCGCTTGTCTTCCGCCGCCGCGTCCGGGGCGCGTACTTCGCCATCCTCAGCCAGGCGCTCGCGGCCGCCATGGTGATCCTGCTGATCGGACAGCAGGGCACCACAGGTGGCACCAACGGGCTGACCGACATCAAGGGCTTCTTCGGCTACAACCTCGACGACCCGGTCAACCAGCGAATGGTCTACTTCATCATCGCCGGCACGCTGCTGGCGTTGCTCGCGCTGGCCCGTCAACTCATTCAGAGTCGCTACGGTGAGCTGCTGGTGGCGGTCCGCGACGGTGAGGAGCGGGTCCGGTTCCTCGGCTACGACCCGGCGTCGGTCAAGCTTGTCGCGTACGTCGTGGCGGCCGGGATGGCGGGGCTGGCCGGGGCGCTGTTCGTGCCGGCGGTGGGCATCATCTCGCCCGCGCTGATCGGCATCGTCCCGTCGATCGAGTTCGTCATCGGCGTCGCGGTGGGCGGCCGGGCCAGTCTGCTCGGCCCGGTGCTCGGCGCGGTGGCGGTGGCCTGGGCGCGTACCGCCCTGTCGGAGCGGTTTCCCGGCACCTGGACGTACCTGCAGGGTTTGCTCTTCGTGGTGGTGGTGGCGTTCCTTCCCGGTGGCCTGGCGTCGCTGTGGGCGCTGGCCCGCCGCCGGGAGGGCGGCGGCGTGGCAGCGCGTCGGCGTGGGTGGTTACCGACGGGTCGACGACGCGCCGAGCGGGCGGAGGTGCCGGCGGCATGAGCGAGGAGCGGCTGGACGGGTTGTCCGTCCGTGACGTGCGGGTCAGCTTCGACGGGTTCACCGCCGTCGACGGTGTCTCGTTGGAGGTGCCCGCCGGTGACATCCGGTTCCTCATCGGGCCGAACGGCGCCGGCAAGACCACCCTGGTCGACGCGATCACCGGCCTGGTCCGGGCCACCGGTTCGGTCCGCTTCGGCGAGCACGAGCTGCTGGGCCGTCCGGTGCACCGGATCAGCCGGTTGGGCATCGGGCGCACGTTCCAGACGTCGACGGTCTTCGAGGAGCTGTCGGTGTTGCAGAACCTCGACATCGCGGCGGGTGCCCGTCGTAGTTGGGCGACCCTGGCCCGACGTCGGCGCGCCATTCCCGACGAGGTGGCCGCGGCGCTGGAGACCATCGGGCTGACCGGGCGGGCCGGGCACCTCGCCGGGACGCTCGCGCACGGCCAGAAGCAGTGGCTGGAGATCGGCATGCTGCTGGTGCAGGACGTCCGGCTGCTGCTGCTCGACGAGCCGGTCGCCGGGATGAGTCACGAGGAACGCGACGCCACCGGCGCCCTGCTGGAGACGGTGAGCCGGGACCGCACGGTGGTGGTGATCGAGCACGACATGGACTTCCTGCGTCGGTTCGCGCGCACCGTCACGGTGTTGCACGCCGGTCGGGTGCTCAGCGAGGGCACGGTGGCGCAGGTCCAGGCGGACCCGCGCGTGCAGGAGGTCTACCTTGGCCACCCGGTCGACGCCGGGTCGGCCCCCACGGTCCGGGAGGCATGATGCTGACGCTGCGCGGGGTGCACGCCGGGTACGGGCGCTCTCAGGTGCTGCACGGGGTGGACCTCGCCGTCCCGCCCGACGGGGTGGCCGCCGTGCTCGGGCACAACGGCGCCGGCAAGAGCACCCTGTTGCGGGTCGCGGCCGGACTGCTGCGCCCGAGTGCCGGCACCGTCGAGCTGGACGGCGAGGACATCACCCGTCTCGGGCCGCACGAGCGGGTGGCGCGGGGCATGGCGTACGTCCCGCAGGGCCAGCAGAGCTTCCCGCACCTGACCGCCGCCGAGAATCTGCGGCTCGTCGCCGACGGGCGGCGCGACGGTGCGGTGGCCACCGCGGAGGTGCTGGACCTGTTTCCGGCGTTGCGGCCGTTGCTCCGGCGCCGGGCCGGGTTGCTCTCCGGCGGTCAGCGGCAGCAACTGGCCATCGCCCGGGCACTGATCACCCGGCCGAGGTTGCTGATGCTCGACGAGCCGACCGAGGGCATCCAGCCGTCGGTGGTCGCCGAGATCCAGGAACGGATCGTCGAGCTGACCCGGCAGTCCGGGTTCAACGTGCTGCTCGTCGAGCAGCACCTGGGCTTCGCGTTGCGGGTGGCGAACCGCTACCACGTGCTGGAGTCCGGCCGGGTCACCTCACACGGCGACGGGGGTGTCACGGCGGAACGGGAGGTCCGGGCGGCCCTGGCCGTGTGAGCCGGCGGCGGGGTCTGCCGACCTGACCCGGAAGTCCTCCCCGGTTCGTAGAATCCCTGCCATGCCGGAGATCGTCGAGTTGCTGGCCTCGCCCGTGCACCGCTTCCTGGGCCGGCCCGCCGACGGCCCCGCGCCGGCCCCACCCGGTGAGCTGGTCGATGCCGTCCGGATCCGGGCACACCTCGGCATCGTCGGCGACCGGTACTTCGGCCAGCAGGCGCACCGCGACGCCAGCGTCACCGTCATCGCCCGGGAGTCACTGCCGGTCGGTACCGGCCTGGCTGAGGTCCGGCGCAACATCCTCACCACCGGCATCGCGGTGGACGAGCTGATCGGCAGGGTGCTGGTGCTGGACTCCGGCGACGGCCCGGTGAGCCTGCGGGTCAACCGGGCGGCCCGGCCCTGCGCCTGGATGGACGTCACCGTCGACCCGGGGGCGTGGAAGGCGCTGCGCACCACCGGTGGCATCCGCTGCACGCCACTGACCGACGGGACCCTGCGCATCGGGCCGATCGACGCCACGGTGAGCTGAGCAAACGCGATTCGGTGAGGTGACTCCGGCATCCGCCGGCGCGTGGTAGAACCAACACGCGCGCCGGTCCGCGGAGCTGGGGGCAGATCCGAGCCGGCCGGACGGGACCTGATCCGAACAGGGGTGGTGGATTGATCCACGAGCTGCGGCAGCTCATCGAGGAGCTGCGGGTGGATCTGGCGGACCAGCCGGCGAGCCTGGCGTTCGCCGAGTTCGGCGAGGGCGCCGCCATCGATGCCGTTCCGCCGGGTCTGCCGGACGACCTGCGGGACCTGCTGCTGGTCGCCGACGGGCTGCGCGCCGGTCGGGTCGAGCTGGCGTCCGCGTCGACCCTCGCGGGGATCCAGTACCACCTCGACTACGCGCCGGACTTCTCGTCCATCCCGGAGGACCGGGCGGGCTGGCTGGTGGTCGGCACCCGCAGCGACGAGCCGATCTTCCTGGACCGCGGCACGGGCGCCGTCTGGTATTTCCCGCCGAACGGCACCGAGTGGTTCATGTCCGACACGTTCGAGGAGCTCGCCCCCGACCTCGGCTCCTTCGTGGACTACTACCTGCTCGGCCCGGGTTATGCCGAGCTGACCCCCGGCGACGACAGGTGGTTCGCGTTCCTCGACGAGCAGGGCCTGCTCGACACCGACGACGAGAGCTGAGGGGTCAGACCGGGCTGACGTGCGCGGCGAGGACCCGCCAGCCGTGCGGGTCGTCGTGGACCCAGGTCCGGGTGTAGCGCAGGCGCGCCGCGAACGCCGCCCCCTCGTACACCCCGGCCACCCGGCCGAGGAAGAACGTCACCCCGGTCTTTCCGACGACGAGCAGGTCCAACTCCTCCTCGACCAACTCCTCCACCACCGAGCGACGGTCCCGGTGGGCGGCCAGGTCATCCTGCTTGGTGTACGTCCCGCCGTCCGGGCCGACGGCGATCAGCTGGTCGACGAGCAGTTGGTCGAGGGCGGCCACGTCGCCGGCCCGCTGGGCGGCCTGCAGGGTCCGCTCGGCATCGAGCAGCTCTGCCTCGCGTGCGCTGTCCGGCATCGTGGCGTCCTCCCGATCGGTGTCGGCCCGGTGTCACCATCAGCCCGGGCTGTCCGCATTGTGGCAGCCGGCGCGGCCCGCGGCGGGTGGATCGCCGGCGGCGGTCACAGGCTCAGGCGAATCCGTACGACCGTCTCGTCCGGGCTGGTGAGCACGGCGACCACGTCGCAGATCTGCTCCACGATCGCCAGCCCTCGACCCCGTATCGCGTCGGCGGCCGGCATGCGTCGGCCCAGCGCCCGGGTCGGCCCCCGGTCGACGACGTCGCAGAACAGCTGACCCGAATCGACCCAGAGCCGGACCCGGCCGCCGCCGGTGGTGTGCTGCAACGTGTTGGTGGCCAGCTCGCTGACCGCGAGCGTCAGCAGCTCCACCCGCTCGGGCGGCAGGCCGCGGGCCAGCGCCCCGACGCTGACGAACGCGCGGAGCGCGCGCACGTCCGTCGCGACCTGGTAGGACATGGTGTCCGCGAGAGGGGCGGGGACGCTCTGCTCGGCCACGGCCTCCGGTCGCTCGGCCGGCATCAACCCGCCATCGGTGGGTTGTCGGCGACCGTCACCACGACAGGCCCGGGTGCGGGGATCATGCGAGCCGCGAAGTGCGCCATCGGGCAGCAGCAACCCTTCTCCTAGCGACAGCTGTTGTCGGCACATCATGTCACCCGTTGGTGCGCGGGCCGTCCCACCCGTTCGGCGGTCGATCCGGCGACGCCCGGTCATGCCTGCCGCACCGCCGCCCGGACGGTGGTGTCGGTCGGGGGCCGCGCCGGTCAGGGGGCCGGCTCGAAGGCGATGGACTCGCTCAACTCGCGCCACCGCGCGTCGGACGCGGCCAGCGCCTCGGCGGCAGCCGAGGCGCCCGCCACGGCATCGGCGCCGAGCAGCAGCCGCAGGGGCGGGTCGTCGACCCGGGTGATCTGGATGATCGCCTGAGCGGCGCGGGCCGGGTCGCCCGGCTGGTTGCCGCTGGCCTGGCGGAGCCGTTGCACGGCCGGATCGATGACCGACCGGTACGGGTCGCTGATCGGCAGCATGCTCATCGACGAGCCAGCCCAGTCGGTCCGCAACGCGCCCGGCTCCACGCTGGTGATCCGGATCCCGAACCCCTCGACCTCCTTGGCGAGCACCCCGGACAAGCCGCTGACCGCCCACTTGGCGGCCTGGTACGCGCCCAGGCCGGTGCTGGCGACCCGGCTGCCGACGCTGGAGATCTGGAGGATGTGCCCGCGCCCCTGGGAGCGCATCGCCGGCAGGGCGGCGCGGGAGAGATTGACCACCCCGTAGAAGTTGGCCTCGATCTGGGCCCGTAAGTTGTCCTCCGGCATGTCCTCGATCGAGGCGACGTCGGCGTACCCGGCGTTGTTGACCAGGATGTCGAGGCTGCCGAACGTGTCCACGGCGCTGCGGGCGACGGCGTGGGCGGCAGCGGGGTCGGTGACGTCGAGGGCCACCGTCCTGACCCGCTCGCCGTAGGTGTCGCTCAGGGCGTCGAGCTGGGCCGGGTTGCGCGCGGTGGCGACCAGGTGGTCGCCGTCGGCCAGCACGGCCTCGGCGAGCGCACGACCGAGACCTCGGGAACAACCGGTGATGAGCCAGACTCGCGGCACGTGGTCTCCTCCTGGCTGGCGCGTGGGCGGCTGCTAGGGGCGGATGTCCAGCGCGCCAACCAGGTCGTCGCGCAGGGTGAACCGGTAGCGCAGTTCGATCGGGCTGCCGGGAAAGTCGCCGGACACCCGGGTGCGGACCAGGTACGAGTCGCCCGCCTGCGCTGTGACACCGACCGGCTCGGCAGAGTACGAGGAGGCCTCCGTCGTCTTCTGCCGCCAGGCGCGGATCGAGGCCCGTCCGTCGTAGAGCCGGTCGGAGTCGGCGACGCTCGCGGTGTCCGCGAAGCAGGCGACGAAGGCATCCAGGTCCCGGTCGTTGACGGCCCGGAAGTACCTGTTGATCACGTCGGGCAGGTCCACCGCCATCTGCTCCTCCTGCGGCACGGGCCGCCGTCGGGTTCCCGGTCCGACCTCACCGTACGAGAAGCGGACGGCACCGCGCGGGGCAACGATCAGAACGACCGGGCGGGCGGTCAGGACGTGCCGAGCACGCCGTCCGGGCCGTCGGGCGGGGTTTGCCGCCGGTGGTCCCGGGTAGCCACGCCTTTCCGAAGCGAAGGGCGGGGGCATGGCCGAGTTGGGGTTCGTCGACAAGGTCGCGGCGCGGGCGGGCATCCCGCCGGAGCAGGCGCACGCACTGACCGAGGCTGTTCTGCGGACCCTGACCGAGCGCCTGAGCGGCGGTGAGGCAGGCGCGTTGGCCCCCCATTTCGCCGACGAGTTGAGCCCGCTGCTGGTCAAGGCCGCGGAGCCGCCGGAGGCGTTCGGCTCCGACGAGTTCCTGCGCCGGGTGGCCGACCGCGCCGGGATCGACCGGCCCGCCGCCGAGCGGGGCGCTCGCGCAGTCCTGCAGACGATGCACCGGGTGGTCGGGCACCGGGAGTTCGAGGACGCCCTGGCCCAGCTCCCGGCGGAGCTGCGGGCGCTGTCGCAGCCACTGCCGCAGGGCCCCTGACCGACGCGGGTACCGCCGGACGCCCAGGTACCGATGACCGTTCGGTCCCTGGCGTGCCGGGTGCGGCACGGGCTCTACTGTGCGTGACCAATTGAACGCGCAGTGGTGTTGCCCGGCCGCGCCCCACGCCGGTCATGCGCTGCTCCGATGCGAGGAGCGTCCCCTTGACGTCAGTGGTGTCCCCGCGTTCCCTGCTGACCATCGCGACGACGGCAGTCGTCGCCCTGACCACCGTCGCCCCCACTCCCGCCACCGCCTCCCCGCGCACCTACCGGGTCGTCGACCTCGGCACCCTGAGCGGAGGCGACGGCGCCGCGACGGCGATGAACGACCGCGGCGACATCGTCGGCTGGAGCACCGTCGCCAGCGGCGCCCGGCACGCCGTGCGCTGGCGACACGGCGTCATCACCGACCTGGGCGTCCTGCCAGGTGACACGGATTCCGCAGCCGTGGACGTCAACGAGTTCGGCGACGTGGCGATCACCTCGTTCGGCGCCGACTACCTGACCCGCGCCGTGCTCTGGCGTGCCGGCCACCTCGTCGACCTGGGCACCCTGGGCGGGGAGAACAGCGTGGCGATCGGCGTCAACGACCGGGGGCAGGTGCTCGGCACCAGCGAACCCGCAGGCGAGATGCCACACCGGTTCCTGTGGCGCAACGGCTCCTTCACCGACCTCGGTCTGCAGTACTTCTACGAGTTCACCGCCGATTTCAACAACGCCGGTGACGTGGTGGGCGGGTGGAACGTGCCGCCGCAGGACTACCCGTGCACCTGCGTCGGCGGCTTGTTACACCGCGGTGTGCTCACCCAGATCGGCAGCGAGGCCAGCGGGATCAACAACCGGGGTCAGGTGGTGGGCGCGGCCAACGGGCGGGCGTTCCGCTGGCAGAACGGGACGCTCACCGACCTGGGTACGCTCGGCGGCGGCTGGAGCCGGGCCACCGCGATCAACGACCGGGGCGACGTGGTGGGCCAGAGCACCACCACCGGCCAGTGGCGGCCGTTCTTCTGGCGCGACGGGGTGATGACCGACCTGACCACGCGGGGCGTGCTGGAGACCGACGTGATCGAGGACATCAACCTCCGGGGTCAGCTGGTCGGCGCTCGGGTGAACCGGCCGGTGCTGTTCCGCTGAGCGTCGGTCCGGTCCCGGCGGGGCGGCCCGGGGGCGCGACCCGACCCGCCGGTCGGGCCACGCCCCCGTCGAGGTCAGCCGGTGACCCCGCTGCCGATCACCCACTTCTGGTGCGCGCCGCCCGAGTACGTGCCGAGCTGGATCTGGGTGCGGTCGGCGCTGCTGCCGCCGGCTGCCTCCAGGACCTTGCCGGACTGCGGATTGCGGATCGACCCGTCGGACTGCGGCTGCCAGACCTGCGCCGCGGTGCCGTTGCACGTCCAGAGCTGAACCTTCGTGCCGTTCGCGGTGCCGGCGTTGTCCACGTCCAGGCACTTGCCCAGCACCCGGTACGTGTCGCCGACCTTCGTCCACGACTGCGCCGTGGTGCCGTTGCAGGTCCAGAGCTGGATCTTCGTGCCGTCGGCGGTGCCCGCGTTGTCGACGTCCAGGCACTTGCCACCGACGCCGGTGATGCTCCCGCCGGCCGGCGGCGGAGGGCTGCCCGGGATCGAGTTGAGCGTGTACCACGCCTCGGTGCTCCACAGTGACTGGCCGGTGGTGGAGGCGAACGGGCGCGGCGAGCGCAGGTGCACCACCCGGCCGGCCTTGCGGCCGGGCACCGTGAGGCTCACCTTCTTCCCGTCCGACGAGAGGGTGGCCGAGGTGACGGTCAGCGTCTCCTCGTCGATCTTCGGCCCGCCGTAGTTCGACGTCGCCACGTACCGCCACTGCTTGATCTTGTAACGCGTGGCCAGTCCGGCGGCGGTCTCCGTCGAGACGGGCTGGGTGTACTCGACCTCGAAGCCGGTCGTGGTGGCCCGCATGGCGAGCATCTCGAACGTGGTGGCGGTGTTCGGGGTGAGCTTCTGCAGGCCGTACGACAGCTTGCCGGTCTGACCCCAGTTGCCGCCCGCGCCGAGCCCGCCGACGTAGATCGCGCCGTCCGGGCCGACGTTGACCTCCGAGACGCCCGCCTCCAGGCCCTGGGTGAGCCGGAACAGCGCACCCTGGTACTCGCCGTTGATCTTCTCCACGTTGGCCCGCTGGAGGCCGCCGTACGTCACGTCGCCGATGACGAACTGGCCGGCGTATCGGCCGCTGGTCAGGTACAGCGGCGTGCTGGGCGAATTGGCGATCTCGTTCTGCGGCATCCAGAGCACCGGGGACGTGACAGGTGCGGTGTCGAACGGGCCGGCCGGGTTGGTGTAGTGGTTGAAGAAGCGTCCCTGCTTGATGTGCACCAGTTTCGACGAGGGCAGCCAGCCGCCCTGGTTGTCGGTGACGAAGATGCCGCCCTCCGGACCCCAACTGATGCCGTGCGGGGTACGCAGGCCGCCGGCGACGTAGCTGACCGCGCCGGTGTCCTTGTTGACCTTGAGGGTGGTGCCCCGGTTGACGGCGGGCTGCGGGTTGGTGGTGGCACCGCCGGAGTTGATCGACACCGACAGGTTCAGGTAGAAGAACCCGTCCTGGTAGAGCAGCCCGAACGCGAACTCGTGGAAGTTGCCGCCGTACGGCCAGGTGGCGACGGTTTCCAGGCGCTCGGCCACCTCGTCGCCGCCGGTGTTGACCAGCCGGGTCAGCCGCTGCTTCTCCGAGACGTAGACCACCCCGTCGACGACCTTGAGCCCCTGCGGCTCCTTCAGCCCGCTGGCGATCCGCTTGGTGGTCACGGCGCCCGGGGTGGTCGCGCCGCCGGTGTTGCCGAGGATCCAGACCTCACCGTCCTGGGAGGTGCCGGACTGGTCGCTGCCGCCCCAGGTCGAGATGACCAGCCGGCCGTCGGTCAGCCAGTCCATCCCGGTGACCTTCGGCTGGAAGCCGCTGGGCCGCAGATTGGTGAGCGTGTAGCCGGGGTGCACCCCGGTCAGCGGCAGGCCGTCGCCGGGGGTGTCGGCGATGCCCTCGCACTCCTTGCGGCCCGGCGCGGTCACCCGGACCACGCCGGCGTCGGTGCTCAACGCCGAATTCGGTACGACCACGAAGGACGACGAGCCGGGCGTCTTCCACTCCAGGGTGATCTGCTGCCCGCCGCCTCGCTCGAAGTGGTCGATGCGCAGTGGGTGCAGGCCGGCGGTGAGGGTGACGGTGCCCTCCTTCGGCGGCGTCGCGCCGTGCAGGCCGTCGTGGTTGATCACGACGGTGTTGTCGATCGCCAGTGTGGACCCGTCGTCGCTGCTGAGCCGGAACGTGTAGCTGCCGGCCTGGGTGGTGGTGATGTTGCCGAGCACCTGCGAGACGAAGTTGTCCTCGAAGCCGAAGTCGGACGCCGAGGTCCAGTTGATGGTGGACATGAGCTTGTCCACGTTGGGGGTCTGCGCGGGCTTGAGGGTGCACAGTTCGGAGAGGGGCACCTGCACGTCGAAGACGCGCAGCGTGACGCCAGGCTCCTGCGCGGGCGCGGCGGTGGCCGGAGCGGCCCAGAGGCCGGTGGTGAGGACGAGTGCGAGCGCACCCAGGACGGGTTGGGGGAGTCGGCGTTGCAGGCGTGAGCCCATCGTTCCTCCAGGAGGCAGTGGAGTGTCCGACGGCCGGTGCGAGGCAGCGGTGAGGATGGCCGTCGGCCCCGGGTCCGTAACGTCCTCGACGCCGACGAGTGACATTGTGGAAACACCGGGTTGATGAGTCGAGACATTAAGGTGTTTCGATTGGAGTGTCCATGGCTTCGCGTCGATACATCAAAAGTTCCCGATGTCCGTGCGAAAGTTCGCGGCACTTGCCGGAAATTCCCCGATACCTCGACCGCCCACCACCGGGCGAGGGTGGCGCCCGCGGCAGTGCGGCGGGGCGCGGGCGGTCAGCTATCGGCCAGGGCAAGCGCCTGTCGGGCGTCGACGGTCTCCCGATGGTCCGGGCCGCGCCGAGCTTCCAGGATGGTCAGCGCCCGCTGCGCCAGCCCGCGCGCCGTGGTCATCTGGCCGAGACTGCAGTGCAGGCACGCGAGCACCGTGAGGGCGCATCCGACATCGGGGTGGTTCCGGCCCTGCGCCGACTCGTGGATGTGCACCGCCCGGGCCGCCAACGGCACGCCACGGGCCGGCTCGCCGAGATCGTCGTGCAGGCGCGCCAGAATCGTCAGCACGACGCCGACGTAGGGGTGATCCTTGCCGTAGGCGGCCTCGTAGATACGCAGACCCCGATCCGCCTGCTCGATGGCCTCGCGATGGTGGCCGAGCTCACGATTGACGCGAGCGAGGATGTTGAGGTCGCCGCCGACGTACGGGTGACTGCGCCCAAGCGTCGTCTCGTCGATCGCCAGTGCCCGCTCGGCGAACGGACGTGCTTCGGCGGGACGGCCGAGGTCGTTCAACACCCACCCGAGAACTTTCAGCACGCCGCCCAGCTCGGGATTGTCCCGACGCGGCTCGGTCTCAAAGATCGCCAGTGCCCGCTGGGCGAGGGGCAGCGCGATGGTGGGCTGGCCCTGGTCGCGTTGGATCCGGGCCAGGGTCATCAGGGCGGATCCGACGGCGGCATGATTCGGGCCGTACAACGCCTCGGTGACCGCACGAGCTCTCTCGGCCAGGGGCAGCGCCGAGTCCGGGTCACCGATCGTGCGGAGGTACCGGGCCGCCAGGTTCAGGAGTTCGCCGACACCGGCGGACTCTCGTGCGGCGCCGACGACGGTGATGACGTGCGGAAGGTTCACCTGCCAGCCGGGCCACCGGGACGGGCCGCTCTCCACATCCGCGGGCAGGGCGGCCAGCAGCAGGTCGCACAGCGTGCGGTACGTGGCATCGCGTCGGTCGGAGGTCAGGCCGGAGCGCACCGCCGCCTGGACGAGCCGGTGGAACACCAGCCGGGAACCGTTGCGCCGGGCGAGACTCAGGCCCACCAGGTCACCGACGACGGTGTTCCACTCCACCGGGTCGGGGCACGCCGAGCGCAGGGGCTCGTCCAGCAACGTCGGATGCCGGGAGAAGAGGTCCGTCGGGATCGGCTCGGGAGCCAGTAACGCACACAGCTCGAGCAGCCGCACGGCGGCCGGCCGAACGCGCTGGAGCTGACGCAGATTCAACTCCCACAGGGTGCCCACCACCACACCCGGTCGGTCGGCCACGGTGCCGTGTCCGAGCATCTGGTCCATGCGCAGGGTCAGCAGGTCCACGTACTCCTCGGGCGGTGTGGCGGTGCGCTCCAGATAGGCCGCTGACTGCTCCAGCGCCAGGGGTAGATCGCCGAGCAACTCGGCGATCCGGTCGGCATGGGCCTCGGACAGGCTGGGCACCCGGCTGACCAGCAGGTCGATCGACTCGGCCCGCTCGAAGAGGTCCACGTCGATACTGCTGCCGAACGCCCGCCAGCCGGCCCGGCGCGTCGTCACGATCACGTGGCCGGTGCGCGTGGCCCGGCCGGACGGCATGAACCGTAGGAGGTCCTCCGGGTCCTCGGCGTTGTCGAAGATCAGTAGCCACCGCCCCCGCTGCGCCAGCAGCCGGTACACGGCCCCCACCGCTTGGTCGGGCTGCACTCCGCTGAGGCCGAGCTCCCCTGCCATCGCCACGAACTGGGACATCAGGATCTCGGCTCGTTCGGCGTCGATGAAGGCCACGAACCGATACCTGTCCTGGTACCGGTAGGCGTACTCGATCGAGGTCTGGGTCTTGCCGACCCCACCCATGCCATGCAACGCGTGGATCGAGGCGGTGCCACCCGAGGTCAACGCGGACCGCAGCCGACGCAGCGCGGAGGAGCGGCCGGTGAAGTTCGGGTGGCGGGCCGGCAGCCGGAAGCTGTCCACGACGATCTGGTCGGCGGACCGGCCGTGCCGGGAGGACGGCCACAGGCCGATCACCGCCACCGGAGCCAGCAACAGGAGAATGAGCCACGGATAGCGGCGAACCAGATCCAACGGTCCCGGCCAACGCTCCTGAGTGGAGGCCGCGTTGAACGCGAGGCTTCCCACGAAGAGCACGGCCAACCCGGCGCCAACCGAACCCAGCGCCTTGATGCCGCCGCCCGGTCGCATGGTGGTCACTCTGCCGTACCGGGTGCCCGAGCGGTACGTCCTACGGTGCCGACAACACCTGTCTGGACGGACGTGACCACGCCCTAGCGGCGGCCGCGTCGCGCCGGCCTGCCGGTCGTGCCGGCGCGTGGCCGGGTGGCGCCGCCGGATCGACGGGGCGTGGGCTTGCGCCGGGCCGCCACGAGGATGATCGTGCCGACGACCCCCACGATGGCAGCGGGCAGCACCCACGCGGGGAGCCCTCGATCTGGCGGGGACACCGACGGTGCCGCTGTCGGAGTGTCCGCCGGGGCCGCGGTCGCGGCGGGCGCGGCGGACGCCGACCCCTCGCCCTCGGCCAGGGCCAGCAGCGCCGGATCCGGCCCGGCCGTCGGTGCCGTCCAACCGGCCGGCGCCGCCGTGGTACGCCCCTGGTAGTCGAAGGTGACGGCGCCGCGTACCGCCTCACCGTCCGAGGCGACGGAGAGGTAGCTGGCGGTGTAGCGACCCTTCGTCGGCCAGTGCGCGACGGTCACCATGGCCGGGAAGCCGGTGTGGTAGAGCCGGGGCTCGAACACGCCGTTGACCATGAAGTACTCCGTGACCGGCTTGTCGAGTCGCTTGGGCTCGCCGAGGGACCAGCCGTTGTCCACCCGCGAGCCGTTCGGCCCGCTGATGGTGAAGTGCGCGTTGGTGGCCGGTTGCTCGGTGAAGTACAGGGCCAACTGGGTCAGGGGCTCGCGCACGACGGTGCCGGTCAGCGGGGTGGAGGTGGCCAACTGGCCGTGCGCGGACGCCGGAGCGGCGGGCAGCAGCAGCGACACCACAAGCGTCGCGGCCACCGCCGCCAGCACGCGGCTCAGGGTGTCACGCGCAGTGACCGACCTCGATCTCATTCGTTCATCATGGTCATTTCCCCTCTGCCGAACAAGACGTAGAGTTCTCCTCCCCGACTCTCACCTCGACACCCGTCCCCCTCGCGTCGTTCGGAGTCCGCCCGTGTTCGTCCGTACCCCCGCCACCCGCGCCTCTGCCGCCGTCGCCGCCGGTGTCCTCACCACCCTGCTGGTCACCGGCTGTGGGCACGACGACGACCCGTTCGTGGCTACCCCCTCCGCGCCAGCCACGTCCGCCGCACCGCCGGGCGCCGTCACCACCGCGCCGAGCCCGACGGCCAGCCCCACCCCGAGCGCACCGGCGGCCGACCGCGAGATCGTCGTGACGATCGCGAAGCGGCGGATCAGTCCGCCGACCGGACGGATCACCGTGGACAAGGGCGAGCTGGTCCGCATCACGGTCACCTCGGACGTGGCGGACGAGTTGCACGTGCACGGCTACGACCTGGGCGCCCGGCTTCCCGCCGGCAAGCCCGGCTCGGTGGAGTTCCGGGCCGACAAGACCGGTCTGTTCGAGGTGGAGACGCACGAGACCGAGCTGGTGCTGTTTCAACTCGTCGTCCGCTGACCGACATGACCACCCCCGAAACGGTGCTGGCGCACGGCGTCGGCGGCCGACAGGACCTGCCGATCACGCTGCCGCAGCTGGTCGTCGCCGCCGCCCTGACCCTCGTCGTCACGTTCGTGGCGCTGGGCCTGCTCTGGCGCGAACCCCGGCTCGACCGGGACGCCGTCGGCGGTCGCCAGGTGCCGCGCTGGCTCGCCCGGCTCATCGACGCGCCCACGTTCCGCTGGGCGCTGCGCGGGCTCGGCCTGCTCGCCGCCGGCTGGTTCTGCGTGGGTCTGCTGGGCGGGCCGGACACCACCGACAACCCGACGGCAGGTGCGCTCTACGTGCTGCTCTGGGTCGGGCTGGCGCCACTGTCGCTGCTGCTCGGCCCGGTCTGGCGGGCGCTCAACCCGCTGCGGACCGTGCACCTGCTCGCTACGCTGGCGCTGCGCCGCGACCGGGACCGCGGGATTCGTGAGCTGCCGCCCGGTGTGGGTCTGTGGCCGGCCGCCGGCACGCTGTTCGGTTTCGTCTGGCTGGAGCTTGTCGCACCCGACCGGGCCACCCTGCCGGTCATCACCGCCTGGCTCGCCGCGTACGCGGTGGTCATGCTGGTCGGGGCGGCGCTGTTCGGCGCCGCCTGGTTCGACCACGCCGACCCGTTCGAGACGTACAGCTCCCTGATCGGTCAGCTCGCCCCGATCGGCCGTGCCGCGGACGGCGTGCTGGTCTGGCGCAACCCGCTCGACGGGATCGCCGGGCTGTGGCCCCGCCCCGGGCTGGTCGCCGTGGTGATCGTGCTGCTCGGCTCGACCATGTACGACAGCCTCTCCAACGCGCCAGCCTGGCTGCGCTTCGGCCAGGAGAACGGCCTGCACCCGGCGGCCACCGGCAGCGGGGGACTGGTCCTGGTCATCGCCGCCGTCGCGGTGGCGTACCTGCTCGCCACCGCGGCCGCGGCGCGCATCGGCCGGGCCGACCCGGCCGACGCCCGAGCGGTGCCGGGCGAGATCGCCCACTCGATCGTGCCGATCGCGGTGGGCTACGTGGTGGCGCACTACTACTCGCTGCTGATCCTGGAGGGCCAACGCACCGTCGCGTTGCTCTCCGACCCGCTGGGCACCGGCGCCAACTGGCTCGGCACCGCCGACTGGGAGCCGCACACCGGGCTGGTCACACCCTCCGGGGTGGCCACCCTCCAGATCACCGTCATCATCCTGGGACATCTGGTCGGCACACTGCTCGCCCACGACCGCGCCCTGTACCTGTTCCCCCGGGCTCGGGCGGTGGCCGGTCAACTCCCGCTGCTGGCGCTGATGGTCGCGTACACCGTCGGCGGTCTGCTGCTGCTCTACGCGGGGTAGTCCCGCCCGGCTCCGACCAGTGCGCCATGATGACCCGTGGACAATGATCTTCAGCACTACCTCGACGGCCTGGTCGCCGCCGCCCGCGACGTGCTCGGAGCCGACCTGGTCGGCGCGTACGCGGCCGGTTCGGTGGGGCTCGGCGCGTACCAGGCCGGCCGCAGCGACGTGGACGTGGCGGTGGTCAGCGCCGGGCCGCTCAGCGACGCCACCAAACGGACGTTGGTCGCCCGGCTGCGGCACGAAGCCCTGCCCTGCCCGGCGCGCGGGCTGGAGCTGGTCGCCTACCGGCGTGCGGTGGCCGCCTCCGGGACGCCCGAGCCGGGCTTCGAGGTCGAGCTGAACACCGGCTCCGACATGCCGTTCCGGTGCACCCTCGACCCCGCCGACCGGCCAGCCGCCGACGGCCGCTTCTGGTACGGGCTGGACCGCAGCATCCTGCACCAGAGCGGACTGCCACTGCTCGGCCCGCCGGCGAAAGAGGTCTTCGCCGATCTCGCCCCCGCCGACCTGCGCCGGCTGCTCGTCGACGCGCTCACCTGGTGGCTGGCCCTGCCGACACCGCCGGACGACAAACCCGCGCCCGGCACGCAGGACGCCGTGCTCGGCGCCTGCCGGTCGCTGGTGCGCCACCGCGACGGCGTCTGGCTGGCCAAGGTCGCGGCCGGCCAGCGGCTGATCGACGCCGGCGACCCGGCCGAGGTGATCCGTCAGGCGGTCGCCGCACGCCACGACGGCCCGCCACCCACCGGGGCGCAGGCCCGCGCCTTCCAACAACGGGTACGCGACGAGATCGCCGCCGCATAGGCGGGTCTTGCGGCACTCAACGGTCCGTCTCCGTTCCAAGGTCGAGGACCAGCAGGTGCATGGGTGGACCCCACGGCAGGCTCGATGTGCCGACCTGCCGCCACCCGTTGCGCGCGTACACCTCCCGTGCCCGGGAACGGGGGTCGGAGGCGAGGGTGGCGTACCGCTCCGGCCGGTCGGCGAGCAGCCGGCGCATCAGCTCCGCGCCAATCCGCTCGCCACGGCGCAGCGGGTGGACGATCCACTCCATGACGGCCAGCTTCGACGCCGCACGGATGGGGGTGGGCGGCTCGGCGTCGGCGCGGGACCACCAGTCCCCGGCCCGCATGGTCCACCCGTACGCGGCACCGACCAGCGAGGAGCCCTGCGCGACTGTGACGAGGGTGAAACCGAGCCGGACGGCCTCGCCGGGCAGGCGCTCGCGGAAACGGGACACCTGGTCGGGCCCCTCTTCGTACGGCGGCTCGGCGTAGACGCACTCGTACAGGTCGACAAGTGCTCCGAAGAGGCGCGCCGCGTCGTGGCCGTGGCTGGTCGTGTAGGTCAGGGCCATGCCCGGATGCTAGACGCGTACCCGCTCCATCAACTCGCCGTACACCGGGCGGTGCCGCTCGGTCTCGGGGACGGCGTCGGCAACCTGTCGTGCGACTGCCCGGACGATTTCGTTGTGCTGATCGGCGGGTAGGTGGTCGAGCAGGTCTGCCGCGAGGCGTAACCCGTCGGGGATGGACCCGCTGCGGCACAACGCGGCTGCCTGGTGCAGTTGCACCTGCGTGCGTAGCCGACGCTGCGACGGCGGGTACAGCTCCAGGGCGCGCTGCTGTGCGACCGCAGCCGCCCGCTGCTCACCGGCGTGGGTGTACACCCACGACTCGGTATGCCGCAGCCGGTGCTCCGGCCACCCCCACAGCGACTCCACCTCGGCGGTGACGGCGGCGGGCAGAGCTTCCACCTGCTCGGCGAGGGACCGCACGGAGGCCACCGCGTCCGGATGTCGACCAGCCAGCGAGAGTGCCTGCGCCCGGCCGGCGAGCAGCCCGCAGATAGCTGCCGAAGACCTGCCGTCGATCAGTGGTAGGACCTGATCGGCCAGCGCCACCACGCTGGCCGGCGTCCGACCGTCGTAACAACCGTTCACCACGTCCCAGGCCCGGGTGAGGACCCGGGTCTCCACGTCGCCGGAACCGTCGGCGAAGCGGTGCGCGCTCGCCCGCCATCTGCCGGCGAGCACGGCCTGCCCGGACGCATTGAGGCGGAGCGCCACGATGACCGCCAGGCGGGCAGCGGCGCGGAGCAGCAATGGCCGGCGGCCCCCACGTTCGGCGGCGATCTGGTGCTGCAACACGGTCAGATCCCGTCCAAGTTGGGTCACAAGCTCGTCGTGCGGACGACGGTAGTAGCCGTGGCCGTAGTCTGCGACGATCTCAGTCCATTCATCGAAGCCGAGATCAGCGGCGGTGCCGAGCCCCTGCCGCAGGGTTTCCCAGTCGACGAGCCGATCCACGGCGGGTGCCGCAGCGAGCGCGCCCATCGCCTGGAGGATCGTTCTTCTGCCCATGTCGCGCTCGGCTGGCGGCCTTGTCGCGTATTCCGTTTCCAGCGCACCGCCAGCCGACAGCGCGCGGTCGTAGGCGGCCACCACCACGGCGTTGGCGGGTCGGTCGCCGCGTTCGATCTGGCCGAGGTAGCCGAAGTCGTACGCCGTCAGCTCGGCGAACTTCCGTAGCGACCAGCCGGCAGCCTTACGGTGCTGCCTGAGGGTGTTGCCGAAACCGTCCATGTCGCCCTCCGGCGTGTGTGCTGCTGTGTGGGCCCACTGCTCACGGCTGCCACAACGCTCAGCGTAGCGGCCATGCTACCTAAGTCGGTCGATCTTCGGTCGGCTCGAATGGGCGCGGCGGATCGCTGCCGGACGGGGCGTGATCTGTCGTAGCCGCTGGTTGTGGTGGCCGACGGGGTTCGTGTTCTTGTCGGCCACCACGCAACCCTTGGGGTGGACGCGATGTGCCGATCAAGCGAGGTCCCCGCCGGAACGAAGCTGTTCTTGCTGGCCGGGGAGTGGTTCCCCGAGCCCACCACAGCCGCGCGGTGGGACGAACTCGTGACCGTGGTGGCCATTCGCCCGGACGAGATCAGCGGCCGGGTGTGGGTCCAGGGCCACGCGTGCGTGCGGCACGACCCACCTGACTGCGGCACCGGATCCTGCTTCGAGCACCAGGTGCTCGCCTCGGCCATCCGGGCGAACCTCGCCGGTCAACGGTGAGCGCTCGACCCGTACACCTGTCTGGTCGGCAGCCCGATGGTCCGGCGGCGGACGGCGAAACACCGCACATCCCGCTGCGCCCCCTGTGGTCTTGCCGGGCAGACGGACAACACTGGCCCTGCCGCGAGGCACGGCTGCGGCTCATGGCCGAGTTCGGCGGCAACCCGTCGGGGTTGACCATCTATCTGGCCACCATGTTCTGCGAGGCCGCCCAGGACATCCACCATCTGGACCCGTCGAACGGACCCAGCCCGCGCGAGTTGTTCGACCGTTTCGTGGGCTGGGCTCGAAGGGGCAAGCCGCCGGATAGGCAAGCTGTGTGAGCGCTCCGACGGAAGGCGCGGCGCTCAGCGGACCGGGCGGGACGTGAGCGAGGCGAAGAGCAGGTTGAGCCCCTCGGTCATGGTCGGGTGGGTGATGATCGCGTCGCGCAGGGCGGTCCACGGCATTCCGGCGAGCATGGCCAGCTGCACCGAGGTGATCACCTCTCCGGCCTCGGCGCCGAGCAGCGCCGCGCCGAGGATCCGGTCGGTGCTGGTGTCGATGACCGCCTTCCACATGCCCTCGGTCTGGCGCAGGGTGCGAGCCCGGGGGATCGCGGAGACCGGCAGGTGGGCGACCTGGATGTCGTGACCGGCGCGGCGCGCCTCGGTCTCGGTGAGCCCGACCCGGGCCAGCTCCGGTGTGGTGAAGACGGTGTACGGGATCAGCCGGTCGGCGGTGCTGCGTTCCCCACCCGCGAGGTTGGCGCGGATGATCCGGTAGTCGTCCAGCGAGACGTGGGTGAACTGCGGGCTGCCGGCGACGTCGCCGGCCGCCCAGGTCCGCTCGGCGCTGGTGCGCAGGTGCTCGTCGACGAGCACGAAGCCGCGCTCGTCGCGGCGTACGCCGGCCGCGTCCAAGTCGAGGGAGTCGGTGACCGGTTCCCGGCCGGCCGCCACCAGCACGTCGTCCCCGGTCACCAGGCTGCCGTCGTCAAGTGTCACCCGGAGCGTGCCGTCGACGTCCCGGTCGACGCGGGCGACGGCGATGCCGACGCGGACGTCGATGCCGTCGTCCAGGAAGACGCGCAGCACCGCGTCGCTCACGTCGGGATCCTCCCGGGGGAGCAGCCTCGGGCCGCCCTCGACAAGCGTCACCGCGCTGCCGAACGACGCGAACATCTGCGCGAACTCCACCCCGACGGTGCCGCCGCCGAGCACCACCAGCCGGGCCGGCAGCCGATCCAGGCGCAGCAGCTCGTCGCTTGTCAGCACCCCGGCCTCGGCCATCCCGGGCACCGAGGGCAGATGCGGACGCGTACCCGTGTTGATCACCACGTCGTCGCCGCGCAGCAGCCGCTCACCGCCGTCGGCGAGGGACACCCGCACGGTCCGGGGGCCGACGAACCGGGCCTCGCCGACCACCAGGTGCAGGCCGGAGTCGAGGAACTGCTGCCGGTTGGCGGCCACCATCCCCTCGACCACGTCCTGCTTGTGCGCGCGCAGCAGGTCAACGTCGACCCGGCCGCCGTCGACCGTCAGGCCGAGCGCGGACGCGTCACGGAGCAGGCGCGCCGCCCGTGCGCTGGTCACCAGGGCCTTCGTCGGGATGCACGCGACGTTGATGCAGCTGCCGCCGATCATGCCCCGTTCGACCGTGGCGACCCGTTGCCCGGAGCGGGCGACGTCCATGCTCAACGTCTTCCCGGCCTTGCCGCCGCCCACGACGAGCAGGTCGAACTCCTCCGCTTGGTCGGTCACCGGGCGCTCCTCTCGGTCACCGGGCAGGCCGGCGGCCACGGCTGGTGCGCGGCGGCCAGCCCAGCCTGCCAGTTCCGAGCAGGCCGGCGACCCTGTTCCGCGCAGAATCGTCCCAGGTCAGCCCATGTCGATGGGCGAGATTTCGCGGGTTCGCCGGGCAGGTCGAGCCGACCTCGCGGAAAGCGCAAGCCACGCCGGCCGCCATAGGGTGTCGCCCATGGGCCTGGTCGTGCGCACTGACGACAACCGCCACCTGTGGGCCGAACAGTCCGGCACCGGGCCGCCGCTGGTGCTCTGTCACGGTGGTCCGGGCCTGTGGGACTATTTCGGCCCGGTCGCCCGGCTGCTCGACGACCGTGTCCGCACCATCCGATGGGACCAGCGCGGCTGCGGACGCTCGCAGCGATGCGGGCCGTACGCCGTCGCCCGCTCCGTGGCCGACCTCGACGCGGTACGCGACCAACTGGTCGGACCACGAATGGCCCTGCTCGGCCACTCGTGGGGAGCGCACCTGGCGCTGCGGTACGCCATCGAACACCCCGAACGGGTCAGCCATCTGATCTACGTGTCCGGGACCGGCATCGACCCCGATCGCGGCTGGCACCCGCACTACAAGCGGAATCTGAGGCTGCGGCTCGGGCAGCATCTAAACCGGTGGGAAACGCTCGGTGCCCGCACCCGCACGCCCGAGGAGGAGCGCGAATGGGCGGTCCTGCAATGGTCGGCCGACGTCGCCGACCACGCCGACGCGCTGCGGCACGCCGAACGCATGGCCACCCCGTGGCTGGGCATCAACAACGACTGCAACCGGACCATCAACGCCGAGGTCAAGCAGGAACTCCGCCACGACGCTCTGGTGGCGCGGTGCCGTGCGCTCGACCTGCCCGTGCTGATCATCGACGGCACCGAGGACATCCGTCCCCGCTGGGCCGTCGACTCGCTGCACCAGGCATTGACCGACAGCCACCGCGTGAGCCTCGTCGGATCCGGCCACCTGCCGTGGGTCGAGAACCCTGACGGTTTTCGCGAAGCGGTGACCAACTTCCTGGCGTACCGCGGTCGCCAGAGCCCCGACGTCCCACTGTCGTTGCGGGCACGGGTCCGCCACGAGTCGGACCGCTCCTACGCGGTGCTTGTCCAGGGACCCGCCGGGGAGGTGCAGGTCGGCGTCACCCGCTGCACGAGGGAGGTGCGCACGGTGGCCCGCGAGGGCGCGGCGCGCCTGTTCGACGTGCCGACGGATCGGATCGCCGACCAGCACCTGGAGGTGGAGATCCCGCAGCCGCCGTACGGGCGCGACGGGCAGTGGGTGCGGATCGTCTCGGCCGGTGCGTCCACCGCCGCGGACGACCTCGCCGACCTCGGGGTAGCGGGGCAGGCGCACTGGTTCGGGCACGAGGGCGCCTGGTTCGTCACGGTGGCCGGCTCCGGCACCGCCATCCACCCCAGCGAGCACCTCGACTTCAGTCCCGTCCTCACCGCCGCGGAGGTCGCGGAGCTGCGGAGCTATCTGGCTCGGTCAGCCCAACCTCCCTCGTGAGGCCGGGCGTCGGCCTGCGGCCGGGGTGCGGCTCAGCGGAGCACCAGCAGGTCCAGCGCGTCGATGACCGGGCCGGACGGCGTTCGCGCGGCGGCGTTCAACCGGGCGACGCCTGCCGCGTACGCCTCGTCGCTGATCAACTGCAGCGGAGTGTGCGCTTCGCGGCGAAGTCCGGCGGCGGCGTCGGCGATCGACGGGGCAGTCACCTGCGCGACCGGTTCGCAGCCCGCGATCGTGAACCCGGCGGTGGCGAACGCGGCCTCGACGTCGGCGATGCTCGGGTAGGTGTCCAGCACCGCGACGGCCTCCGGGAACCAGTGGAACAGGCTGATCGCCTCGTGCCGACCGGCGAACGCGGACCGGATCAGCACCGGCGCGCCCGGTTTCAGCACCCGCCGGATCTCTCGGGCAGCCGCAGCGAGGTCGGGTACATGGTGGAGCACGGTGGAGAGCCAGACCCCGTCGAGGCTTGCGTCCCGCAACGGCAGGTCGTCGGCGGCCCCCGGCACGACCGGCTGGAACACCGCACACTCGCGCATGGCCGCCGAGGGGTCCACCGCCACGACGCCCAGCTCGGGCCACCAGGTGCGGAACGCGTATGCCCAACTGCCGGTGCCGCAGCCGAGGTCGAGCAGGCGCATCCCGGGCCGGGGCGCGAAGTACCGGCTGATCGCCGTACGCCAGGTCCCGAGATCGTCGTCCCGCAGGTGCCGGGTCGCCTGGAAGGCGGCCGCGTCCACGCCGTCGTACGCAATCAGAGCCATGCGCCTACCCAACGCGGCACACCGTGCGGCGAGCAAGAGAACGAGCGCCGACTCACACGGCCACCGGACCGTCCCGGGCCCGTGCGAGTTCGCTCCGGGCCCGGGACGACGGTGGCCGAGGTCAGTGCCGGGCCGCTCCGTTCTCGCTGATCGGCTGCCCGAAGGCGAGGAACGGCACGGGCGTCGGGGCGTCCGGCCGGGTGAAGATCCGCTCGGGCTCCTGGAGGTGCCCGTCCTGGCCGGCCGTCCGGTCGGCGGAGGCGGCCACCGGCTCGTCCACCGTGATCGGCCGGTCGGAGCGCTCACCCTCGGACGGGTCGGCATCGGACCGGTCGGCACCGGGCGGGTTGGCATCGGACCGGTCGGCACTGGACCGGTCGGCCCTCGACTGATCGGTAACGGACTGGTCGTCGCCGCGTTGGTCGCCGTCGGCCCGCCCGCCACCGTCCCGATCGACGAAGGGCCGATCGACGAAGGGCCGGTCGACGAGGGGCCGGTCGACGAGGGGCCGGTCGACGAGGGGCCGGTCGGTGCTCGGCCGGTCGAGGTGGGACCGGGCACCCACCATCGGGTACTCGGCGGTCTCCGGACCACCGGCCGCTGCCGCCATGACCGCGGCGCTGGCGAGTTCGGCCACCCGCTTTGCCTCGACCAACACCCGGGCGCGTACCTCCTTGGCGTGCCGCTCGGCGGAGTCGCCGGCGCGACGGGCCTCCTCCAGGCGGGCGCTCTCGGCGGTGAGGTCCCGGCGGACCTCGCTGAGCCGCTGCTGCATCCGCGACAGCTCGTTCTCCAGCGTCTCGCCCTCCTGCTGGATCTCCGCGAGCTGCTGGCGGGCGGTGTCCAGCTCGGCGTGCAGCTCCTCGGCCTCCTGCCGGCGCTCCGCGATGTCCTGCTGGAGGGCCGTGAGTTGCTCCTGGTGACTGGCAGCCTGCTCGTCGGCCCGGTTACGCAACTCGGTGACGTGCTGCTCGGCCTCGGCCAGCAGAGCGGCGATCTGCTGCTCGGTCGCGCTGCGCTGCTCGGCGAGCTCCTGCTCGGTGGCGGCCTGCTGCTCGGCGATGTCCTGCTCGGCGGCGGTCCGCCGCTCGTTGACCTCCCGCTCCACGCTGGCCTGCCACTGGGCCATCTCCTGCTGGTTCTTGGCGCGGGCCGACTGGAGTTCCTGCTGGATCTGGGTACGGGCCGACTTCATCAGCGCGTCGGCGGCGACCCGGGTCTGGTTGAGCTGCTGGGCGCTCTGCTCGGTGATCCGTTTCGCCTCGTGCTGGGCGCGCTCGTGGGCGGCCTCACCGTCGGCGCGCAACTGCTCGGCGTGCTCGCGGATCGCGGTCAACTCGGCCTCGGCCAGCGTGCGCCGCTCCTCGTGCGCCTGCTCCTGTTCGGAACGTCGGGTCGCCAACTCCTCGGACAGGTCCTGCCGTGCCTGCGCGGCCCGCTCCCGGGTGTCGGTGAGGATCCGCTCCGACTCGCTGCGCAGCTCGTTCGCCCGGTCGGTGGCCGACTCGATGATCATCGCGGCCTGCTTGTCCGCGAGCGTCATGATCTCGGCGACCATCGGACCCAGATCGTGGATCGAGGCGCGGTCCACCTGCACTGGTTGCTCCCGCATCTCGGCCAGTTCGGTGCGCAACCGCTGCACCTCGGCGGTCAGCTCCCGGACCCGGACCGCCGAGCGGCCGTGCTCGCCGCTCAGCATCGTGATCTGGCCGTCGAGCTGCTCCAGGTGCCGGTCCACCTGGCGTTTGTCATAGCCGCGCAGGGCGAGCTCGAAGCTCGGCCGCGAGGCCGCATCGTCGCGTGCTGCGTGCGGCTCAGCGCCGATGGACATGCACCATCCTCCGTACGATCGGGGGCGTGCGGGTGGGCGGTCGCCTGCCCCGCGGGCCGTCAGTGTGGCGCAACGCTACCGCCGAGCCCAGCACATGCGAAGTCCCGCCCCACCACGTCTCGTATCGCCGTCCCGTGTCGCTCCGCTCCCGCCTCGATCGCGCAGTGGTGCCGGCTGACATAGGTCGTGGACCACCATCATTCCGGCACCACCACTCCATGATCGACGGGTTTCGGGCGGGCTAGCGGCGGCGGGCCACCAGGACCGCGTCGTGCAGGGTGAGGGGCTCGCCGTCCGGGTCGGTGGCCGGACGGGGGCGGGCCTCGGCGGTCAGCACCTCCCAAACCGTCGGGTCCAGGGTGGCGGCCACGTCCTCCGCGGCGAACATCATGTCCGGCATGTGCATCCGGCGCGCCGACGTCCACAGATCCGACGGGTGGTGCCCGACGATCAGCAGAAGACCTCCCGGCGCCACCGCCTCGGCCAGCCGGGCGAACAACTCCCGCCGCTGCACCGGGGGCAGGTGCATGAACTGCGCGGACACCAGGTCGTACGCCTGCTCGGCGGGTGGCTTGTCGCGGAGGTCGGCGTGGGTGAACTCGATCCGGTCGCCGACGCCGACGGTGTCGGCGTGCGTGGCGGCCCGGCTCAACGCGGTGCTGGAGATGTCCACCGCCGTCACCCGCCAGCCCCGCTCGGCCAGCCACACCGCGTCGCCGCCCTCACCGCTGCCCACGTCCAGCACGCGCCCCGGCGTCAGGTCCGCGACCTCGGCGACCAGTTGCGGGTTGGGTCGGCCGCTCCACACCGAGGGCCGGGACTGGTAGCGCTCCTCCCACGCCGGCTCCTCGAACGCCGTGGCCACCACCTGGCGGTACGCGGTCACCGCCGCACGGGTGTCCTCGGCGATGAGATCGGCGTTGATCGCCGCGGCGGCGGTGAGGCCGGCCGCGGCGGACGTGATCACCTGGCCACGGATGTCGGCCACGTTGCCGGCCACCCAGACGCCCGGGACGCTCGTCGCGCCGGTGGGGTCGGCCGGGATCTGGGCGCCGATGACGTGCTCGCCCATCGTCACCTCCTCCGGCGCGAGGCCCAGCCCCACCAGCAGGCTGGCGCGGGGAGTCAGCCGTGTCGCGACCACCACCGCGTCCAGCGCCACCACCCGGCCGTCGGCCAGCCGTACGCCGGTCAGCTTGTCCTCGGTCACCTCCAGCGCGGCGACCGGACCCGGCACGACCGCGATGCTCCGGGCGGCGAGCCGCTCGGCGGTCTCCGCATCCGGCGCCGCGGCGTCGTGCAGCAGGAGCAGCACGCTGGCACTCCACTGTCGCCACATCTCGGCCTGGTGCACCGCCAGCGGTCCGGTCGCCAGCACGCCGATGCGCCGGTCCCGGACCTCCCAGCCGTGGCAGTACGGGCAGTGCAGCACGTCGCGGCCCCACCGCTCGGCCACGCCGGGCACGTCGGGCAGCTCGTCGGTGAGCCCGGTGGCCACCAGCAGCCGACGGGCCCGCACCGCGCTCCCGTCGTCGAGGTCGAGCCGGAACCCGTCGTCGTCGCGGGTCGCGGCCTCCACCCGTCCGGCGCGGAACCGCCCGCCGTACCCGGCGACCTCGGCCCGGCCGACCGCGAGCAGGTCGCCCGGTGGCGTCCCCTCCCGTCCCAGGTAGTTGTGCACGTGGTCGGCGGGCGCGTTGCGCGGCTCGCCGGCGTCGATCACCAGCACCGAGCGTCGTGCCCGGCTCAGCGCCAGGGCTCCGCTGAGCCCCGCGGCGCCGCCGCCCACCACCACCACGTCGTATGTCTCGTCCACCGTTATCTCCCTCTGCCGTCGTCGGCTGAGCCCACCATCCGTCGTCACCGGCAAGGTGGCAACTAATCTTGCTGTTATGGCAAACGAGGACACTGCCGCGCTGGCGGCCGTCGGCCCACGACTGCGCGCCCTGCGCCACCAACGCGGGACCACCCTGACGCAGCTCGCCGACCTGACCGGCATCTCCGTGAGCACCCTGTCCCGGCTGGAGTCCGGCAGTCGCCGGCCCACCCTGGAGCTGCTGCTCCCGTTGGCGCGTGCCTACCAGGTGGCGTTGGACGAGCTGGTGGACGCGCCGGCCACCGGCGACCCCCGGGTCCGCCCCAAGCCGATCGTCATCCACGGCATCACGTTCCTGCCGCTGACCCGCCGACCGGGGGGCCTGCGGGCGTTCAAACAGATCTTCCCGCCGGATCCGACGGCGGGGGAGCGGACCCCGCAGACCCACGAGGGGTACGAGTGGCTCTACGTGCTCTCCGGCCGGCTGCGCCTGCTGCTCGGCGACCGCGACCTGACCCTGGCCCCGGGCGAGGTGGCCGAGTTCGACACCCGCATCCCGCACCTCGTGCTCAACCCCGGGCCCGGGGTCGCCGAGGCCCTCAGCCTCTTCGGCCCACAGGGGGAGCGATTGCACGTCCGAGCCCGACCCGCGTGATCCACACCCGATCAGTGAATTCGGGGCAGCCAGGTCGCCCGGACACCCCGACGTCAGCGACCTCGTGGTCATCATTCGTGGCCCTGGCCGCCGAGCGAGCCCGCTGGTGGTGACAAGGCGCGAGGGCCGGACCGGTTCCCCTCCGGTCCGACCCTCGCGATCGTTGCGCGCTAGGCGCGGGCCCTACGCTGCCGGACGACCAGCAGCAGAGCGGCGCCGAGGAGCACCGCCAGCACGCCGGCAGCCATCCAAGCGCCCATCGGGAAGGACGTACCGGTCACCGGGAGCTTGCCCTTCACCGGGATGGTGATGGTGGACTCGGGGGAGACCGGCGCCGGCCCGTCCGGCGGGGTGCCGGTCGCGGTCGCCGTGTTGCGCAGCGAGCCGTGGTGGTAGTCGGCCTTGCTGACCGTGTACGTCGCCGTGCAGGTCACGGCAGCGCCGGCGGCCAGCGTGACGGAACCGTTCGGGGCCCGCTCCGGACCGCAGGTGATCGGCCCGAGGTTGGCCGCCGAGGCCGGGGCGGTCAGCGTGTCGGTGATCGTCACACCGGTCAGCGCCACCTGGCCGGTGTTGGTCACCACGAACCGGAACGGCACGTGCTGGCCCGGCCGACTGATCTTGTCGGTGCTGCTGGACTTCACCACGGTGATCGCCGCACCCCGGGTGGCCGTGACCTCGGCGGTGGCCGGTCCGGAGCGTACCGGTCCCGGTGGTTGTTGCCCGGGGATGGTCGGCGGCGTGCCGGCGGCGACGGCGGTGTTGGTGATCCTGCCGGCCCTGATGTCGGCGGCGGTGACGGTGTAGGTCGACGTACAGGTGGTGCTTCCTCCGGCCGGCAGGGTGACGTCGCCGCTGGCCACCGGCGGCGTGCCGCAGGTGATCGCCCCGGGCGTGCCGGTGCCGGAGAACTCGGTCTCGTCGACCGTCACCGCGCTGAGCGAGGTGTTGCCGGTGTTGGTCACCACGAACTGGTACGTGACGGTGTCACCGGCTGCGGACACCACGCTGGGCGTCACCGCCTTGGTGATGGCGATCTCCGGGTGCGGGATCGGAATGTCCAGCGACGACGGCGGGGAGACCGGCGGCGTTCCGACCGGTGGTGTGCCGGTGGCGGTGGCGACGTTGATCAGTGCCGTGCTGGCGAAGTCCTCGGCGCTCACCGTGTAGGTCGCCCGGCACTGGATGTCCGCGCCCGGCGCCAGGGTTACCTCGCCGTTCGGGGTGTTCTGCGGACCGCAGGTGATCGGCCCGAGCCCGTCCCGGTCGGACGGCGGCAGCACCGTGTCGATGATGGTCACGCCGGTGAGCGTGAGGCCACCGGTGTTGACCACCAGGAAGGTGAACGGCACCTGCTGCCCCGGCGCGGTGATCGCCACCGTCGTCGACGACTTGATCACCTCGATGTCGGCGATGAGTCCCGCCTCGGGGATGGTCAGCGTCGAGGGCGGCGAGTTCACCGGCGGCCCGCCGGGTGGCGTCCCGTGTGCGGTGGCGGTGTCGGTGACGCCGCCGTTGTCGAGGTCGGCCTGCGTGACGGTGTACGTGGCGGCGCAGCCGGTGGACTCGCCAGGGGCGAGGGTGGTGGCCGCGCAGGTGATCGGGCCGAGGTTCGCGTTCGACGAGGGCGGTGCCTGCACGTCGGTGACGGTGACGTTGGTCAGGGTGAGCCCGCCGGTGTTGACCACGTGGAACCGGTAGGGCACCTGCTGCCCAACCGCGCCGATCGTGACGGTTTCGGAGACCTTGACCACCGTGATCGCGGCGACCAGTCCGGCTTGCGGGATCGTCAGCGTGGACGGCGGGGAGTCGATGGGAGTGTCACTGCCCGGCGGGTTGCCGTGCGCGGTGGCGACGTCGACGACCGCATTGTTGTCCAGATCGGCCTGGGTGACGGTGTAGGTGGCGGTGCAGGCCGTCACCGCACCGGGTGCGAGCGTGGTCTGTGGACAGGTGGCCGGCCCGAGGTTCGCGTTCGACGAGGGTGGCGTCTGCGCGTCGGTGACGGTGACGTTCGTCAGCGTGACGCCCCCGTTGTTGATGACGAGGAACTGGTAGGGCACCTGCTGCCCGACCGAGGTGATCGACGTGGTGGTGGACGATTTGACCACCGAGATCGACGGCGTGACGTCGGCCGCCGGAATGGTCAGCACGGACTGGTCCGAGTCCACCGGCTCGTCCGTGCCGGTCGGGGTGCCGTGCGCGGTGGCGACGTCGGTCACCTCGTCGTTATCGAGGTCGGCCTGGGTGACGGTGTAGGTGGCGGTGCAGACGGTGGTCTCACCGGGGGCGAGGGTGGTGCTCGCACAGGTGATCGGCCCGAGGTTGGCGTTCGACGACGGTGGTGCCTGCACGTCGGTGACGTTGACGTTGTTCAGGGTGACGCCGCCGGTGTTGGCGACCAGGAACCGGTAGGGCACCTGTTGGCCCACCGAGCTGATGGTCGCGCTGGTCGACGACTTCACCAGCGAGATGGCCGGGAAGACCGCATCGGTGCGGATCGTCAACGTCGACGGCGGCGACTGCACGGGTGGTCTGCCGCCGGGCGGGGTGCCCTGCGCGGTCGCCGTGTCGCGGACCGAGCCGAAGTCCAGGTCGGCCTGGGTGACCGTGTACGTGGCGGTGCAGGCGGTCTGCGCGCCGGGGGCGAGGGTGGTGGCCGCGCAGGTGATCTGCCCCAGGTTGGCGTTGGACGACGGCGGGGTCTGCACGTCGGTGACGCCGACGGTGGTCAGGGTGAACCCGCCGGTGTTGACCACCTGGAACGCGTACGGCACCTGCTGCCCGACGGTGGTGATCGCGGTGGTGGTGGAGGTCTTCACCACCGCGATCGATGCGACCAGGCCGGTCTCCGGCAGGGTCAGCGTCGAGGGCGGTGAGTCCACCGGCGTGCCGCCACCGGGCGGGGTGCCGTGTGCGGTGGCGGTATTGGTGACCCCGTCATTGTCGAGATCGGCCTGCGTGACCGTGTAGGTGGCGGTGCACCCGGTCCGCGCGCCGGGGGCGAGGGTGGTGACGGGACAGGTGATCGGCCCGAGGTTCGCGTTCGACGACGGCGGCGCCTGGACGTCCGTGACGTTGATGTTCGTCAACGTGAGTCCGCCGGTGTTGACCACGTGGAACGAGTACGGCACCTGCTGTCCGACGGTGGTGATCGAGGCGGTGGTGGAGGTCTTCGTCACCGCGATCGACGGCGTCAGACCCGCGTCGGGGATGGTCAGCGTCGAGGGTGGCGAGGTGACCGGGGTGCCACTGGGCGGCGTGCCCTGCGCGGTGGCGGTGTCGGTGACCCCGTTGTTGTCGAGGTCGGCCTGGGTCACCGTGTAGGTGGCGGTGCAGGTGGTGGTCTGGCCGGGGGTCAGCGTGGTCACCGGGCAGGTGATCGGGCCCAGGTTCGTGTTCGACGACGGGGGCGCCTGCACGTCGGTGATGCCGATGTTGGTCAGGGTCAGACCGCCGGTGTTGGCGACCAGGTAGCGGTAGGGCACCTGCTGGCCCACCGAGCCGATCGACGCGGTGATGGACGACTTCACCACGGTGACGGCGGCGGTGAGCCCCTGCGCCGGGATGGTCAGGGTCTCCGGTTCGGAGACCACCGGGGAACCACCTGGCGGAGTGCCCCGGGCGGTGGCCACGTTGGTGACCCCGTTGTTGTCCAGGTCGGCCTGGGTGACGGTGTAGGTGGCGGTGCACGCGGTCCGTGCCCCGGGCGCGAGGCTGGTGACGGCGCAGGTGATGGGGCCCAGGTTGCCGTTCGACGACGGTGGGGTCTGCGTGTCGCTGACCGAGATGTTGGTGAGCGGGACGCCGCCGGTGTTGACCACGTGGAAGGAGTACGGTACCTGCTGGCCGACGCTGGTGATCACCGTGGTGGTCGAGGACTTGACCAGCTCGATGTCCGCCGGGGTGCCACCCGCGCAGGCGAGCGTGGTGCTGAACGGGAAGTAGTGGATCTCGCCGCCGCGGTGGTCCAGCGTACGGGTGATGACGCTGCCCTCGGTGTTGCTGGCCGAGAGGTCGGTGAGGCTGGCGTTGGGGGCGTAGATGGTGCCCTCGACCGTGGCCGCGTTCTGGGTGAGGGTGAGCGCGGTGGCGGTCGGGAAGTTGAACAGGATGTAGCGCGCCTGCGGGCCGCCGATGCCGGAGAAGTTCGCAGCGGTCCAGCCGAAGTCGTTGCCGACACCGCTGGTGTCCACGTTGACCAGCAGCGGAGTGTCCGCGGTGGGCTGGCTGGCGAAGGTCAGCGTCTGAATGTTGTTCAGATCGCTCGCGCTGAGGTTGAGCACGTTCGTCACACCGGGGGTCAGGGTGACCACGGCGTTGCTGCCGGCCGGGATCGGCCGGGGCAGCACGTCGCCGTTCGGTGTTCGCAGCACCACCGTGTTGTCGCAGGTGGCCAGGCCTGCGGTGGTGTCGCGGAAGGTCGTGAAGGCGCCGGCGAAGTTGATCGGCGAGGCGGGCCCGACGCTGGCGACCGGTTGCCGGGTGACCAACTCGACCCGAGGTGCGGCGTCGTAGTTGTCCGAGGGCAGGATCCGGGTGTTGACCTGGGCGCCGTTGTTGTCGGTGTCCCGGACGAACGTGCCGGTCAGGTTGGCGACCTTGGCGTACCCGCTGTTGAGCACCTGGAGCCGGCTGCCGCCGACGCTGCCGGCGAAGTTCACCCGTCCACCCACGACCAGCGCGGTCGGGTTGGCGTCGCCCGGCACGACGAACGCCCCGGCGCTTGCCCCGGCGAGCTGGTAGTTGCCGAAGGTGAGGTCACCACCGACGGCGAGGGTGCCCTCGTTCTCGTCGTTGACCACACCGGCGTTGCCTTCGGTCATCACCCCGAAGCTCAGCGCCGCGGCGACCGGGTTGACCGGCCCGATGTCCTCGGCCGCGACAAGTCGCTGGTTCGGCGGGGGTTCGGCCGGCGTCGGGGCCAGCAGACCGTTGACGGCGAGTACGCCCGCCACGGCGACCATGGACGCCGCCTGTGACCTGCGGTTACCCCACCAGGAAATCCTCATCACGCCCCCGTTGGTTCGAATGTGCCAGGGGAGCCTATCGGGGTAAAAGTGCAGTTAATGGGCTTTTGTCCGTTTAGTGGCCGGCTGGCCGCAGACGAGATCAGGCCGCGCGGGCCGGATCGGATCCCCTCCGGTCCGGCCCACGCGGGTTCGCACCAGCCCAGCTGTCACCCCTTGTGCTTCTCCTGGCACGGCACGCAGAAGCGAGCGTGCGGGAGGACTTCGAGGCGCTCGGCCGGGATGCTCTCGCGGCACCTCTCGCAGGCGCCGTAGGTGCCATCCGCGATCCGGCTCAGTGCACCGGTGATCTGCTCGATGTGGCGGCGGGTGACCACCAGCAGAGCGGCCTGGGTGTGGGCCTCGCCCGGGTCGCCGGTGTCCGCGTTGAGTTCGGTCAGTTCCCGTAGCCGAGCCGTCTGCGTCGCGAATTCGTCCGTCAGGGACGCTCGTAGATCAGCCAGCCAGCCGTGCTCGACAGCGCGTTGATCGATGCTCATGGTCTGCCCTTCACAAAGACGAGGAGAAAGAAAAAGGGCCGAAGCTTGAGTAGCTTCGCCCTGCGGTCGTTCTGGGATGCAACGATTCCGCGGGAGGGCCTCGGCCGGTGCGCGCCAGGCTCGACGTCCCGCGCGTGGGCACGATGTACAAGGCGCCGACGACCGGCACGCCCATGCACGCCTTGCCGCGCGCAACCGTCACGACGCGCACAGCACTGCCAGCCGTCACATCAGTGACGGCTGGCGAGCGGAAGGTCACCCACGGCATGCCCCCACCATAGGGCGGCGGATGCCCCAAAGCCAACGCCCCCTGATCCGTGATCAACGAATCGGGACAGGCGATGGCACCCCGGGCGGCATCGGACTGCTGAGCACGGTCGAGGCACGGGACCGGTGACGCGTCGCCAGCACGGCGGGCAGCGCCCTGGGCCGATCACCGGAGACCGTTGAACTGTGGACTCGGTACCTCCGTGCTTATGATCGACAACCCGACCGGGGACGGCCGCGCTGTTCGGCCGGGAGTAGAGGTGAGGTGTGCGACGGTGATCCGCGAGGCGTACGCCTGCTGGGTGCGCGAGCCCGGCACGGCGGAGATCCGGCCGGTGTCGCTGCCGACGCCCGGCCCCGACGAGGTGCTGGTCCGGGCCCGCTACTCCGGGGTCAGCCGGGGCACCGAGACGCTCGTCTTCGCCGGCCGGGTGCCCACCGACCAGTACGCCGCGATGCGCGCGCCCTTCCAGGAGGGTGACTTCCCCGGCCCGGTCAAGTACGGCTACCTCAGCGTCGGCGAGGTCGAACAGGGTCCGCCGGAGTTGCTCGGACGCACGGTCTTCTGCCTGCACCCGCACCAGAGCGCCTACGTCGTGCCGGCCACCGCCGTGGTGCCCGTGCCGGACGGGGTGCCGCCCGCGCGGGCGGTGCTCGCCGGCACGGTGGAAACCGCGATCAACGCGCTGTGGGATGCCGCGCCGCTGGTCGGCGACCGGGTCACCGTGATCGGCGCGGGCATGGTGGGCTGCTGCGTCGCCGCCCTGGTCGCCCGGTTCCCCGGCGTGCAGGTCGAACTCGTCGACGTCGACACTCGCCGGGCCGGGGTGGCTGGCGCGCTCGGCGTCGGGTTCGCCCAACCAGCCGACGCCAGCGGCGACCGGGACCTGGTCGTGCACGCCAGCGCCACCGGCGCCGGCCTGCAACACGCCCTGGACCTGCTCGCGCCGGAGGGCACGGTCATCGAACTGAGCTGGTACGGCGACCGCCCGGTGCAGGTGTCGCTGGGCGGGTCGTTCCACTCCGGTCGGCTCACCGTACGCAGCAGTCAGGTCGGCATGGTCGCTCCCGCCCGGCGGGGACGGCGCAGCTACACCGACCGGCTGGCGCTCGCCCTGGACCTGCTCGACGATCCGGCCTTCGACGCGCTGATCACCGGCGCGTCCCGGTTCGCGGAGCTGCCCGACGTCCTCGCCAGACTGAGCGCGGGCGACCTGCCCGCACTCTGCCACCTCATCACCTACGACGACGGGGAGTGACCGTGTTCAGCGTGACCGTTCGGGATCACATGATGATCGCCCACAGTTTCCAGGGCGAGGTGTTCGGTCCCGCCCAACGCCTGCACGGGGCGACGTTCGTGGTGGACGCGACGTTCCGCCGCGCCGACCTGGACGCCGACGGCATCGTGGTCGACATCGGCCTGGCCACCGAGCAGCTGCGGGCCGTACTGGGTGAGCTGACCTACCGCAACCTCGACGACGAGCCGGCCTTCGCCGGGGTGAACACCACCACCGAGGTGCTGGCCCGCACGGTCGCGGACCGGCTGGCCGAGCGGGTGCACGCCGGCCAGCTGGGCGCCGGCGCCCGCGAGTTGGCCGGCATCACCGTCACCCTGCACGAGTCGCACGTCGCCTGGGCCAGCTACGAGCGGTCACTGTGATCGATGCGGGCCGGGCGACGCCCTCCGCCGGCTCGGGCAGCACCAGCCGTACGGTGCACGTCGTCCTGCCCGGCGACATCGACGACCCGGCCACACCCAGTGGCGGCAACACCTACGACAGGCGCGTCTGTGCGGGGCTCACCGACCGAGGCTGGGCGGTGCACGAACACGCGGTGCCCGGGGCCTGGCCGAGCCCCGGGCCGGCCGAACGGGCGGCACTGGCCGCGGTGCTCACCGCCGCCCCGGACGACGCCGTGGTGCTGCTCGACGGTCTGATCGCCTCGACCGTGCCGGACCTGCTCGCCCCGCACGCCGACCGGTTGCGCCTGGTCGTCCTCGTGCACATGCCGTTCGACGACGAGGCGGAGGGCCGGGCGCTGGCCGCCGCGCGGGCCGTCGTCACCACCAGCGAGTGGACCCGCCGCCGCCTGCTGCTGCGCCACCCGCTGCGCCGCGACCGGATCCGGGTCGCGCCGCCGGGCGTGACGCCCGCTCCGCTGGCGCCCCCCGCCTCGGCCGCCGGGGACCGGCTGCTCTGCGTGGCCGCGGTCACCCACCACAAGGGCCACGACGTCCTCGTCGACGCGTTGACGGTGCGGGCCGAGTCGACCTGGACGCTTGTCTGCGCCGGCACGCTGACCCGGGAACCCGCGCTGGTGCGCCGGCTGCGTGACCGGCTCGCCGACGCGGGCCTCGCTGACCGGGTGCGGTTCACCGGGCCGCTGACCGGCGCCGCGCTCGACGCCGCGTACGCCGCCGCCGACCTGTTGGTGCAGCCCTCCCGGGGCGAGACGTACGGCATGGTCGTCACCGAGGCGCTCGCCCGGGGTCTGCCGGTGCTGACCACCCAGGTGGGCGGCCTGCCCGAGGCGCTCGGCCGGACCGCCGACGGCGATGTGCCGGGGCTGCTGGTGCCACCGGACGATCCGGCCGCCCTGGCCGGCGCGCTGAGCTGGTGGTTGGGCGACGAACTGCTGCGGGCCCGGCTGCGGTGGTCGGCTCTCGCCCGGCGGCACACCCTGACCGACTGGACGGTGACGACCGCGTCGCTGGCCGCCGTACTGGAGGAGGTGGCGGAATGACCGTCGAGGAGACCCTGCCGTTCGCCGACTGGTTGCGGTTGCGGGAGCCGGCCGACGCGGCGGCGCGGGCCGAGGACCTGCTGGACGCCGTCCGTCCCCGGCTGACCGGTGCCACGCCGACCGTGATCCACGACCTGGGCAGTGGCACCGGCTCGATGAGTCGCTGGCTGGCCACCCGGCTGCCCGGCCCGCAGCACTGGGTGCTGCACGACCGCGACGCCGACCTGCTGGCCCGTGCCGCCGCGGGCATGACCGGCGTGGTCGCCGCCGACGGCGCCCCGGTCACCGTACGCACCCGGTGCGGCGACCTCACCCGGCTCAGCGCCGCCGACCTGGCCGACGGGTCACTGGTCACCGCGTCCGCCCTGCTGGACATGCTGACCGCCGAGGAGATCGAACGCGTGGTGGCCGCCTGTGTCGGCCGGCCCACCCTGTTCGCCCTCTCGGTGACCGGGCGGGTTCGACTCACCCCGACCGACGCGTTGGACGCCGCGGTCGAGGCCGCGTTCAACGACCACCAACGGCGTACCGTCGACGGCCGACGACTGCTCGGCCCGGACGCCGTCGCCGCCACCGCCGCCGCGTTCGCCCGACGCGGCGTGGACGTGCGGGAACGGCCCAGCCCGTGGCGGCTCGGCCCGGAGCAGGCCGACCTGGCCGCCGAGTGGTTCCGGGGCTGGCTGGGCGCGGCCTGCGCGCAGCGTCCCGACCTGGCCGCCCCGGCCGAGGCGTACGCCCGGCGTCGACTGGCCGACGCGGCGGCCGGTCGGCTCGGCGTGCTTGTCGAACACAGTGACCTCCTCGCGGGTGGATGAACCGTTCACACCCTGGGTACGTGGACTAGGGCGTGTGGACGATCTTCAAGGGGAGGGCCGGCGTCGATGTTCTGGGCCTGGGCACGAGTGGTCGGCGGGGTGGGTCTGCTCGCCGTCCTGCTGTGGCAGGTGGGCAGCGGCCCGTTCGTCGCCGGCGTCAAGCTGATCGACGCACCGGCCCTGGCCGCCGCGCTTGTCATCGGGGTGCTCACCACGGTCTGCGCGGCGTGGCGGTGGAGTCTGGTCGCCGGCGGCCTGGGCGTGCGGCTGCCGCTGGCGACCGCGGTGGCGCACTGCTACCGGGCCGTGTTCCTCAACGCCACCCTGCCCGGCGGGGTGCTCGGTGACGTGCACCGGGCGGTCCGCCACGGCCGTGACGCCGGCGACGTCAGCCGGGGCATCCGCGCGGTGGTCTGGGAACGTACCGCCGGGCAGGTGGTGCTCGTCGGCATCGCGCTCGTGGTGCTCGCCGCCTTCCCGTCCCCGGTGCGGACGTATCTGCCATTCGCCGTCGCGCTGCTGATCGCGGCCGGGCTGGTCGCGGTGCTGCTGGCCCGGGCCGTGCCGAACGCCGGCCCCTCGCGCTGGGCGCGGGCGTTGCGGACCGCCGGGGCGGACGTGCGGTCCGGGCTGCTGTCCCGGCGCACCTGGCTCGGCGTGCTGATCGCCTCCGCGGTGATGGTCGCCGGTCACCTGGCCACCTTCCTGGTGGCGGCCCGCACCGCCGGATCCGACGCCCCGCTGGCACGGCTGCTGCCGTTGACGCTGCTCGCCCTGCTCGCCATGGGCCTGCCGCTGAACGTCGCCGGCTTCGGACCGCGCGAGGGAGTTGCCGCGTGGGTGTTCGGCGCGGCCGGCCTCAGCGCGGCCGAGGGCGTCGCCACCGCCACCGTCTACGGTGCACTGATCCTCGTCGCCAGCCTGCCCGGAGCCGCGGTGCTGCTGGTGCGACGGAACCGCCATCCGATCGCCGTCCGGGAAGCCGCCCCCGGTGGCGGCTGTTGAGTCGGTGGTGAGGAACACGCGTCGCCGCGCGCCGGTGACGCCGGACAGAGGAGTCCCATGCCCGAAGCATTGCCGGTAGCCACGATCCGTACCCAGGTCACGGTGCCGTTGACGTTTCCCGACGGCTACACCACGACGGTCCGGGTGTTCTCGTTCAAGGGCCTGGTGGACGGCCGGGAGCACCTCGCGCTCGGCCTCGGCGACTGGGCGGGCGCCCTGGACCGGCTCGCCGCCGGGGGGGAGCCACCGCTGGTCCGCCCGCACAGCGAGTGCCTGACCGGCGACGTGTTCGGCAGCCAACGCTGCGACTGCGGGCCGCAGTTGCGCGAGGCGGTGCAGCGGATCGCCGAGACCGGTGGTTTCCTGCTCTACCTGCGCCAGGAGGGCCGCGGCATCGGCCTGTACGCCAAACTCGACGCGTACGCGTTGCAGGACGCCGGGCTGGACACCTACCAGGCGAACGTCGCGCTGGGCCGGGGTGAGGACGAGCGGGACTACACCGCCGCCGCGCAGATGCTGAGCACGCTGGGGGTGCCGCGGATCCGACTGCTGAGCAGCAACCCGGACAAGGCCGTGCAGCTGACCCGCCTCGGGGTGGACGTCACCGAACAGGTGCCCACAAGCGTCTTCCTCTCGCCGGCCAACGCCGACTACCTGGCCGCCAAGGCCGCCAAGGCGGCGGAGGTCGTCTCGGTCGCGCCCGACCTGCCCGTCGACAAGTGAGCCGCACCCCGGCGCCGACGCGGCCGTACGTGCTGCTCAGTTGCGCCGCCTCGATCGACGGGTACATCGACGACACGTCCGACAAGCGGTTGCTGCTGTCCAACGACGATGACCTGGACCGGGTCGACGCGGTTCGGGCCAGCTGCGACGCGATCCTGGTCGGTGCCGGCACCGTCCGCCGTGACGATCCTCGGCTGCTGGTGCGTTCCGCGAGCCGCCGGGCCGAACGGGTGGCGGAGGGTCGGCCCGCCTCGCCCGCCAAGGTCACCCTGACCGCCCGCGGTGACCTCGACCCGACCGCCCGGTTCTTCACCGCCGGCGACCCGACCCGGCTCGTCTACTGCGCCACCGGCGCGCTGGAGAAGACCCGGGAACGCATCGGTCGACTGGCCACCGTGGTGGACGCCGGGGAGCCGGTCGACCCCGCGTGGCTGCTGAGCGACCTGGCCGCGCGGGGCGTGCGGCGGCTGATGGTGGAGGGCGGCGGGACGGTGCACGCCCAGTTCCTCGCCGCCGGTCTCGCCGACGAGCTGCACCTGGTGGTCGCCCCGTTCTTCGTCGGCGACGCTCGGGCGCCCCGGTTCGTCGGCGAGGGTAGTTTCCCCTGGCACCCGGGTCGCCGCGCCCGGCTGGTCGAGGCCCGCCAGATCGGCGATGTGGTGCTTTTGCGCTACGCCCTCTCCGAGCGCTGCACGGAAAGCTGACCCGGGGGGAGCGGGGGTTGCGGCGTGGGTAGGCGGCGGGCGCCGGGACCCTCGCGGCCCAGCACGTCGCGGGGGTTGGTCAGGTGGCAGTCCCGCAGGGACAGGCAGCCGCACCCGATGCACGCGGTGAGGTCGTCCCGCAGCGCCCGCAGGTGCTCGATGCGCGCGTCGAGGACGCTGCGCCAGTCGGCGGACAGGCGAGCCCAGTCGTCGCGGGTCGGGGTGCGTTCGCTCGGCAGTTGGTCCAGGGCCTCCCGGATCGCCGTTAGCGAGATGCCGACGTGTTGGGAGGCCCGGATGAACGCCACCCGGCGCAGCGTGTCGCGGGCGTACCGGCGCTGGTTGCTCGCCGTCCGGCTGCTGCTGATCAGACCCTTGCGTTCGTAGAAGTGCAGCGCGGAGATCGCGACGCCGCTGCGGTCGGCGACCTGGCCGACGGTGAGTTCGTGAAACGTGGTGCGCGCCCTGGGCATGGGACCAAGCCTAGGACTTGACCTCAATCGAGGTTGAGGCCAGAGACTCGGCGGCGTCCACAACCGCGAGTCAGGGAGCACCCTCATGGCACACGTTCTCGTCATCGGCGCCACCGGCAAGCAGGGCGGCGCCGTCGCCGAACTGCTGCTCGACCACGGCCACGACGTCGTCGCCTACGTGCGGTCGCCCGATTCGCCCGCCGCGGTGGCGCTGTCTACCGCCGGAGTCCGGCTCGTCACCGGCGACCTGGCCCACCCCGAGGGCCTCGCCGCCGCCGCCAAGGACGTCGATGCGATCTTCGGCCTGTCCGTCCCGTTCGGATCCGGCGGGAAGGACGAGGAGGTCGCCCAGGGACGCCACCTCGTCGACGTCGCGGCGCGTGTCGACGCGCACCTGGTCCACTCGTCCGTACGCGGTGCCGGCCGGTTCATGCCCACCGACCTCGACCATGCCGACAGCAAGCAACTCGTGGAGGCGTACCTGCGGGATCAGCAGGTCCGGGCCACAGTCCTCGGGCCGGTGTACTTCATGGAGAACGCGCTCAACGTCGGGTTCAGCCGCCTGAGCGACGGTGTCCTGGCCAATCCGCTGACCGCCGGCAAGCCGCTGGACCAGGTGACCGTCCGCGACATCGCCGGTCTCGCCGTGCACGCCGTCGAGCACCCGGACCGGTTCGTCGGCGAGCGGATCGACGTCGCCTCCGACCGGGTCACCGGCGACGAGGCGGCCCGCATCCTCAGCGACGTGCTCGGCCGCGAGATCCCGTACCAGCAGATGCCGTTGGACCAGGTCCGGCAGTGGGCCGGCGACGAGATCGCCGACATGTTCCAGCGGTTCGAGGACAACACCGACTTCGTCGACATCGACGGGCTGCGCGCCAGGTATCCGGACGTGGTCTGGCACCGTTACGCGGAGTGGGTCCGCACTGTCGACTGGGAGCGCGTCCTCGCCGAGCGGCCGAGCTGGCAGTAGGCCCGTACGCGGCCGGACGGCGCAGACCCGACACCGACCTCGACACCCGGTTGTGGTCCGGCCCGTGCCGGCTGCTCGACGGCCCGCTGTCCGGCCCCCGGCCCGATAGGGTGGCCGGCGTGCCGCGACTCGTGCAGATCACCCCGGAAAACGTCGAAGCCGCCTGCCGGGTGAGCGTGCGGCCGGAGCAGGAGAAGTTCTCGTCTCCGGTCGCCTGGTCTCTCGCCGAGGCGTACGCGCAGCCCGACATCGCGTGGCCACGGCTGATCGTCGAGGGTGACGACACCGTCGGCTTCCTGATGGGCTTCTTCGACATCGTGTGGGACCCGGCCAGCCCGAACGACAGGCGCTCGGGCCTGTGGCGGTTGAACATCGCCGCCGAGCACCAGGGCCGCGGGTACGGTCGTTTCGCGGTGCGGGCCGTCTGCGCCGAGGCGCGCGACCGCGGGCACGACCGCGTGTTCACGACGTGGGAACCGGGGACGGACGGCCCGGAGCGGTTCTACCTGAAGCTCGGCTTTCGCCCCACCGGGGAGAGCAGCGAGGGGGAGGTCGTCGGGGTACGGCACCTGACCGACTGATCAGCGGGGCGGCGGGGCCTGCGTACGATGCGGGGTCGAGTTCCCCTCGTCGCGGCGGAGGTATCGGGCAGATGGCAGGCCAGCACGAGGGTTTCGCCCTCGGCGTCGACCTCGGTACGTCCAACACGGTCGCGGTGCTGCGCTGGCCGGACGGGCGGACCCGTCCGCTGCTGATGGACGGTCAGCCACTCAGTCCGTCCGCCGTGTACGCCGACCCGGACGGCGCCCTGCACACCGGATGGGACGCCCGCCGGTTGGCCCAGACGGACCCGGCCCGGTTCGAGGCGAACCCCAAGCGCCGGGTGGACGAGCCGACGATCGTGCTCGGGGACCGCTCGTACCCACCGGCCGAACTGCTCGCCGCGGTGCTGGCGGCGGTCGCACGGGCCGCGGTGGGCGCCGTGGGGTTCCTGCCTCCGGCCGTGCTCACCTGCCCGGCCGCCTGGGATGCGACGCGGCGGCAGGTGCTCGCCGACGCCCTGCTGCTGGCGGGCTGGCCGCAGGTGGCCGAGCACACCCTCGCCGGGCCGACGCCGCCGGGCACCCGGCTGCTGCGGGAACCGGTGGCCGCCGCCCGCTACTACACGCAGGTGCTGCATCGTCCGGTGCCGGTCGGCGAAGCGGTCGCGGTGTTCGACTTCGGCGGCGGGACCCTCGACGTCGCGGTGCTGCGCAACGAGGGCGCGGACCCCTGGGGTGACTCCGGGTTCAGCGTGGTCGCCGATGGTGGCCTGCCTGACCTGGGCGGCCTGGATCTCGACGCCGCGTTGGTGCGGCGGGTCGGCGACCTGGTCGGGGAGCGGCACGCCGCGCAGTGGTCCCGGCTGATCCGACCGGAGGACCCGACGCAACGCCGCGACCAGGTAAGGCTCTGGGACGAGGTACGAGGTGCGAAGGAGACCCTGTCCCGCTCGACGGTGGCGCCGGTCGCGGTGCCGGGGGTGGCCGAAGCCGTCCAGCTCACCCGGGCCGACGTCGAGCGGGCGGCCACGCCGCTGCTGCGCCGCGCGGTGGACCGGGCCCGGGAGGTGATCGCCGCCGCCGGGCTCAGCCCCGACCAGCTCGCCGGGCTGTTCCTCGTCGGTGGCTCGTCGCGGATCCCCCTGGTGGCCCGCATGGTGCACACCGAACTGGGGGTGGCGCCGACGGTGCTCGACCAGCCCGAACTGCCGGTGGCCGAGGGCGCGCTGACCGACCTCCCGCTGCGCCGACAGGTGCCCACACCGGCGTACGCCGGGCCGCAGCTCGCCCCACCGGCTCCGGTGAGTCCGCCCGCGCCGGCCGGCCCGGCGGAGGCCGTGCCATCGCCGCAGCCCTGGCCGGGCTCGTCCACGCCGGCGGGACCGGGTTGGGTGGGCGCCCCACCGGCCGGTCCGCCCCCGTCGGGCTGGAAGGGCGGCCCGCCCGCCGGTGCGGCGGGCGCTCCGCGCTCGCGGCGGGCGCGCTGGGTGGTGCTGGGCGCGGTGCTGGCCCTGCTCGGGGTGGGCGCCGCCGCGACGCTGTACCTGACCCGGGACCGCTACCCGGACCTGGAGTACGCGTCGTCGCTGCGCGAACTGTCCCGGCCGACGGCCGGCGGCGAGCGACCGCCCGAGATGTGGACGGCGGTCCTCGGCAACCGGGCCTACCTCGGCTTCCCCCTGCCGGACGACCGCCTGGAGGTGGTGGCGGTCGACACCGGCACCGGCGACGAGCTGTGGCGCAGGGCGACCGACGTGCGAGCCGACGACTGGAAGGCGATCATCGCCGCCCCCGGGGCGGTCGCGGTCCTCGCCGACGCACCGGGCGACAGCACGCCGCGCCCGCTGGCTGTCCTGGACGGTCGTTCGGGCACTCAGCGCTGGCAGCGCACGGTGCGCGGTGACGACGACATCTACGTCGCGGACGACACTGCGGTGCTGGTGGACCGGGGGGCGGCCCGGCTGGTCGGGCTGCGCCTGAGCGACGGCACCGAGAAGTGGAACCAGCCGAACCCCCGCGACCAGTACGACGGCAGTCGCACCGTGGTTCGGCCGGTGGGCAGCGACGAGGCGGCGGGTGGACCGGCCTTCCTCGACGGGACGCCCCGCGACCCGTGGGCGGGCAAGGGGCGGCGACTGGTCCAGGTGGGTGCGGACCGGTCGGTGCGGGTGCTCGACCTGGCATCCGGCAAGGTGCTCCGCCAGTGGGGCAACGTCGCCGACCTCGACGATCTGGTGGTCGCCCACGAGGACCGCCTGTTCGTGGCCGCCAACGAGGGCGGGTACCAGCTGCTGGCGTACGACCTGGGGTCCACGGCGGAACCGGTGGTGCTCTACCGCTCCGACAACGACGAGCAGCGCCCGAGGGCACTTGTGGCCTGCGGTGAGCGGCGGGCCTGCCTGTTGCAGGTGCCGAACAGCGACGTCCAGCGCACCGAGGTGGTGGCGGCCACCGAGGGCGAACAGGCGGACCACTGGTCGGTGCCGGGTGTGACCGACCTGGTGCCGGTGGGGGAGCAACTACTCGCCCAGCGGGAGTACCCGGAGCCGGCGTTCACCCTCTTCGACGCCTCCGGTAAGCCGGTGTTGCGCGACCGGAGCGGTGTGGGGGTCCGGCTGGACGCGGGCAACCTGCTGGTCTTCGCCAAGGCGCCCAGCGTCGTCGCGGACAACCGGGTGCTGGCCGGCGTGTGGGCCGATTCCGGGGAGGTGGACGAGTTGGGCGAGCTGAAGGACGTCCGGAGCTCGTCCTGCTCGTGGAACACCCACGTGATCGCCTGCGGCGCGGACAAGGACTTCGTCGTGTACCGCTTCACCTCGGACTGACGTCACCGGCCCCGAAGGCGGCTCGTACGATGCTCCGGTGAATCTTCGGGGTACGGTCCGCGCCGATCGTCCGTTGGTGGTGCTCGCCGTCGGGGAGGAGGCCCGCTACCTCCCGCCCGAGCTGCCGGTGCTGCTGACCGGCATGGGCAAGGTGAACGCCGCCAGCGCGGTGGCCGCTGTGCTGGCTGCCGGGCCGCGCCCCAGCCTGCTGCTCAACCTGGGCACGGCGGGTGCGCTGCGCCCCGGATGGGCCGGTATCCACGAGGTTGCGACCGTGCTCCAGCACGATCTGGACACCGACCTGCTGCGGACGCTCACCGGCGAGACCTACGGTGCGCCGCTGGCCCTGGCCGCCGAGGGCGCGGTGCTGGCCACCGGTGACACGTTCGTGGCCGATGACGCGGCGCGGGACCGGTTGGCGCAGCGCGCCGACCTGGTCGACATGGAGGGGTACGCGGTGGCGTGGGCGGCCGCGCAGGCGGGTGTGCCGTGCCGACTGGTCAAGCAGGTCAGCGACGAGGCGGGGGACGGCGCGGCGCGCACCTGGCGGGAGTCGGTGGACGCGTGCGCCCGGGACCTCGCCGAGTGGGCCGGCCAACACCTCGGCTGACCGGGCCACGTCAGTCGTCGCGTTGCCGCACCCGCAGACCCGGGGTGGTCTCCCGGGCCGCTCCCGGTATCAGGATGTGCGCGGCCAGCGCGAGCGCCACGGCCGTGGTGACCAGCAGCGGCGGCCAACGGCCGGCCCAGGGCAGCGTCAGCAGCGGCAGGGGGAGGCAGAGCATTCGCCGCCACGGCACGACCATGGACACCAGCAGGGTGAACAGGACGCGGCCGAGCACGAACAGCGCCGGACCACCCAGGATCAGCAGGAGCCAGCCCACCGGTGTCGTGCCGGTCGGCCGGGTGACGACCCGGTCGAACGAGGCCGCCGTGGCGACCACGCCGGCCAGCATCACCAGATGGGTGTACGGTGCCACCCGCGCCGGCCGCCCCGCCCTCGCCCCGGCCTCCAGCAGCTCGCCGGCCCGGAACACGTAGACCTGCCAGAGCAGCAGCATGATGGCGAACGCGCAGAACAGCGCGGCGACCCGGAGCCCGGCGAACTCGCCCCGGCTGACCTGCAGGGTGGGCACCAGGATGATGTCGCCGAGGGCCAGGATGACGAACTGCTGGTACCGCTCTCCCAGGTGCGCCGTGGTCCGCTCGTACTGGTCGAAGGGCACCCGACCCATCCCGGGCGTGGGATAGCGGGCCGCCGCGGAGACCAGGTCGATCGTGATGGCGATGGTCCAGAGGGTCCAGAGGGCCGTGTCGGACAGCGCGCCGCTGATCCAGAAGACGCCGGACACCAGGAACCAGAACAGGAACCGGGTGGCGCGGATCATGGCAGACCGGTGCCGCTGCTGGTGCAACTTCGTGATCAGGATGATGCCGCGGATCACGTGCGTGCCGACGTACGCCGTGGCGAAGACCAGCGCGTGCCCACTGGTGACCTTCGGCAGCGACGCGCCCATCCCCACCGACCCGACCATGGCGACCATCAGGATGGCCTGGATGGGACGCTGCTGCGGGTCGTAGAACTCGGTGGTGGTGGAGGTGACCGACCAGGTCCACCAGATCGCCGTCAGCGTCAGCAGCACCGTCGCCGCGCCGGCCCAGGTGTGGAGTTCGGCGAGCAGCGTCGAGGTCAGCGCGAGTGAGGCCACGAAGACCACGTCGAAGAGCAGTTCCAGCAGCGTGGCCCGAGTTGACCCGTCCGGCCGGCGTACCAGTGCCGCGGTGCCTCCGGTGGTCATGCCCGGCCTCCCGCCGTGTCTCCCGAGAATTATCGGCGGCGTCGGTGGGGTCCGTCTGCGGATCGGCGATTCCCGCCGGTCGGCGAGGGGACGGCCGGAGGTTGCCACGGCGTCGGACCCGGGCGATGCTTGGGAGCATCCATCACGCTCGATTCTCGCGGAGGTTCGGATGCGCCGCTCCCCGCTCGTCGCCCTCGTCCTGACCATCCTCCTGCTCGGCACGCCCAGCACGGCGCGGGGCGCCGTCCCCGACCGGGCCGCCGACGCGGCGGCCGTGCTCGTCGGGGTACGCACCGCCGGCACCGCCTGGGGTCTCGACCCCGCCACCGGCCGGATGACCCTCACCGTCGACGACACCGTGGCTCCGAGCGAGCTGGCCGCACTGCGGGCGGTGACCGACCGGGCCGGCGTGGCGCTGCGCCGCGAACCCGGAACGCTGCGCCCCCTGATCGCCGGCGGGCAGGGCATCTACGGCGGTGGCGCGCGCTGCTCGCTCGGCGCGAACGCGCGCAGCGGCAGCACCTACTACGTGATCACCGCCGGGCACTGCACCACCGCCGCCGCCACCTGGTACACCGACGGCGCGCAGACCACCGTGCTCGGCACCCGCACCGCCACCAGCTACCCGACCAACGACTACGGGCTGATCCGCTACACCGGGCGGATCGCCCACCCGAGCGCGGTCTACACGTACCCGGGTCTGCTGACCATCCACGGACCCGGCACCGCGTACGTCGGTCAGGCGGTCTGTCGCAGCGGCGTCACCACCGGCGTGCGTTGCGGCACCGTCACCGGCCTCAACCAGACCGTCAACTACGCCACCGGCGTGATCTACGGCCTGATCCGCACCAACATCTGCGCCGAGCCGGGCGACAGCGGCGGGCCGCTCTACGTGGCCTCCACCGGCACCATCCTCGGCATCCTCTCCGGCGGCAGCGGCAACTGCACCTCCGGCGGCACCACCTACTACCAGCCGATCGGGGAGGTGCTCGCCGCGTACGCGCTGACGTTGCCCTGAGCGCCGAGGTGTGACGTATGACGGGTTGCTCGCCTCGCGTCCGAACACCTAGGCTCGGCGACGCCCAGCACCCCCGCCGCGAGGACGTGTGCCCGATGCCGACCGACTTCCCACCTGACGACGCGACCGTCCCGGCGGGCTCCGCGCCGATTGAGGTGGCCACGGTCGGGGAGACGATGGTGGTGCTCTGCCCCACGCCGGGCGAGCCGTTGGAGCGCGCCGACCGGGTCGCTGTGTCGGTCGGCGGCGCGGAATCCAACGTGGCCGGTTACCTGGCGCGGCTGGGGCACCGGGCGGCCTGGGTGAGCAGGGTCGGCGACGACCCCTTCGGTCGGGCCGTCGTCCGGCACGTCGCCGCCACCGGCGTCCGTGTCGACCAGGTCAGCGTGGACTCCGCGGCCCCCACCGGCCTGTACGTCAAGGACCCGAGCCCGGAGGGCACCGCCGTGCACTACTACCGGGCTGGCTCGGCGGCCTCCCGGATGGGTCCCGGCACGCTTGCCGCTCCAGGGCTGGCCGGTGCCCGGGTGTTGCACCTGTCCGGCATCACGCCGGTGCTCTCGGCCTCCTGCCGGGCGCTTGTCGAGCACGCCGTGGCGGACCGGCCGCTGGCGGGGGCGCTTGTCAGCTTCGACGTCAACCACCGGGGCCGGTTGTGGCCCGCCGAGCAGGCCGCGCCGGTGCTGCGCGACCTGGCCGACCGCAGCGACCTGGTCTTCGTCGGGCAGGACGAGGCGGAGACGCTGTGGGGCACCGCTGACCCGATGGCCGTACGCCAGCTGTTACCCGGGCCGGAGACGGTGGTGGTCAAGGATGGCGCGGTGGGTGCCACCGAACTGTGCCGGGACGCCGAGCCGGTCTTCGTATCCGCGCCCCTGGTGACGGTGGTGGAGCCGGTCGGCGCCGGAGACGCGTTCGCGGCCGGCTACCTGGCCGGATTGCTCCGCGGCCTGGATCCCGTGCGACGCCTGCGCCTCGGGCACCTCGTCGCGGCACAGGCGTTGACCAGCAGCGGCGACAACGCCCCGGTCCCGGCATGGGCCTGGTTCGAGAGGCTGATCGACGCCCCCGTCGAGGCCTGGTCGCCGCTCGACCTGACCGGCGCCCTGGCGACGACCTGAGTCATACCGTCGGCGTCCGACCGGGACAGGTCGCCGTCCGACCCGGCCAGGTCGCCGTCCGACCCGGCCAGATCGGCGTTCGACCCGGCCAGCAGGCAACATTTTCACCGCGATCTCGGATGGAGTGCACCATGACCACAGCGGACTTCGAGCACATCTTCGGCAGCGCCCGGGTGATGGCGATCCTGCGCGGCCTGCCGGTCGCCGAGACCGTTCGGCTCGCCGAGCGCGCCTGGGACCTCGGCATCGACGTGGTGGAGGTGCCGGTGGCCACCCCGGACGCCGTAGCGTCGCTGCGCGCCGCCGTCGAGGCGGGCACCGCACGCGGTCGGATCGTGGGCGCGGGCACCGTGCTCGACGTCGAGCAGGTCGCCGCTGCCGCCGACGCGGGAGCCCGGTTCACCGTGGCGCCCGGCCTGGACCTCGCGATCGCCGACGCGGCGGCCGCCCATGGTCTGCCGCACCTGCCCGGTGTGGCCACTCCCACCGAGGCCCAGCAGGCGCTGCGGCACGGGCTCACCTGGCTCAAGGCGTTCCCCGCGATCTCGCTCGGACCGGCCTGGTTCAAGGCCATGGCCGGCCCGCTGCCGCAGTTGCGCTTCGTCGCGACCGGAGGCCTGGACGCGAGCAACGCCGCCGCCTTCCTGAAGGCCGGCGTACGGGTGGCGGCGGTCGGCTCAGCCCTGTCCGACCCGACCCAGCTCGACTCCCTCGCCAAGCTGACCCGCCCCTCCCACTAACCCACCCCACCCCCCACCCCCCACCCCCCACCCCGCCCCCCACCCCCCTCCCCGGCGCGCCGATCTTGCACTTTCGGTCGCCGATCTGTCCTGATTCGTCACTTCTGTCGCGACACAAAGTGCAAGATCGGCGCGGAGGGCGCGGAGGGCGCGGAGGGTGGGGAGGGTGGGGAGGGCGCGGAGGGCGCGGAGGGTGGGGTCGGGGTGTGGGGTGGGGTGGGGTGGCGGGTGGCGGGTTTGTGCCATGGCGTAAGTGCGTCGGGGGTTGGTGGGCATCGGGGGTGGGTGTTGCGTCGATGCTGTGCGGCGTACCACTTCTCGACGCAAAGAGGTCATCTTGGCTCTGTCTCGCCGGCGTCGCCGATCCGGGCTGATCGCCCTCGGCACCGCCCTCACCCTGGCGGCCGGGTTCACCCCACCCGCCGCGGGGGCGTCCGCCGCCCCGCCGACCACCCCCGACCGTCCGGTCGGGCTTCCCCCGGCCGCCGCCGGACGTGCGTCCACCGTCACGCTGATCACCGGTGACACGGTCACGGTGACCACCGCGGCGGACGGCAGCACCGTGTCGACCGTGCGCCGCCCGGACGGCAGCACGCCGACCTTCCACCGCACCGTGCAGAACGGCGACACGTACGTCTACCCGGACAGCGCGCTGCCGTACGTCACCAGCGGCGTGCTGGACCGGCAACTGTTCAACGTCACCGAACTGATCGACGACGGTTACGACGACACCCACACCGACAAGCTGCCGCTGATCGTCACGATGACCGACGCGGCGGTCCGCGCCCGCACCCGCCCCACAGTGGACGGCGCCGAGCTGGTCCGCCCGCTCGACAGTGTGCGGGGTGCCGCGCTGACGCGCCAGCGCGCCACCGCCGACCGGTTCTGGACCGCCCTCACCGCCGGCACCGCCCGGCGTACAGGTGCCGCCCCGACCCTCGCCAACGGCATCGCCAAGGTCTGGCTGGACGGACGGGTACGCGCCGACCTGGCCGACTCCACCGCGCAGATCGGCGCTCCGACCGTCTGGGCCGGGGGCAACACCGCCGCCGGTGTCGACGTCGCGGTCCTCGACTCCGGCGCCGACGCCGAGCACCCGGACCTCGCCGGTCAGATCGCCGAGTCCAGCAGCTTCGTGCCCACGGAGCCGGACATCCTCGACTACAAGGGCCACGGGACACACGTCGCCTCGACGATCGCCGGCACCGGCGCCGGGTCCGGCGGGGCCGAGCGGGGCGTCGCCCCCGGTGCCCGCCTGCACATCGGCAAGGTGCTCAACAGCGAGGGCAGCGGGCAGGACTCCTGGATCATCGCTGGCATGGAGTGGGCGGCCCGCGAGCAGAAGGCCCGGGTCGTCAGCATGAGCCTGGGCGGCGAGGCCACCGACGGCAGTGACCCGATGAGCCAGGCTGTCGAACGGCTCAGCGCCGAGACCGGCGCGCTGTTCGTGATCGCCGCCGGCAATGGCGGGCCGAACAGCATCGGCAGCCCGGGTGCGGCGAACTCCGCGCTCACCGTGGGCGCCGTCGACTCCACCGACCACCTCGCCGACTTCTCCAGCCAGGGACCCCGGGCCGGCGACGGCGGGCTCAAGCCCGAGATCACCGCGCCCGGCGTGGACATCCTGGCAGCCCGCTCCCACTACGTACGCGGTGGGTCGGGGGACTACACGCTGATGAGCGGCACGTCGATGGCCACCCCGCACGTGGCCGGCACGGCGGCGCTGGTTGCTGCGGCGCACCCGGAGTGGACCGGTCAGCGCATCAAGGAGGCGCTGGTCAGCACGGTCAAGGCCACTCCGGAGTACACCCCGTATCAGGCGGGTGCCGGCCGCGTCGACGCGGTCGCCGCCACCCGGGCCACCGTCTTCGCCACCCCGAGCGCGTACTCCGGCTTCCAGGCCTGGCCGCAGCAGCCGGGCAGGACCGTCGACCGGACGGTCACCTACACGAACCTCGGCGCCGCGCCGGTCACGCTGAAGCTGGCCCTCGACGCGACCACCGCGCCGGCCGGCCTCTTCATCCTCGCCGCCGACCGGGTGACCGTGCCCGCCGGCGGCACCGCAACCGTCACGCTGACCGCGGCGTACGACAAGCTGCCGGTGGAGAAGCAGGTCAGCGGCATGATCGTCGCCACCGACGACGCCGGTGTGGTCCGCGGTCGCACCCTGATCGGCGCCGGCAAGGAGGGTCAGCGGCAGAACCTGACGCTTGTCGCCAAGGACCGGGACGGCAAACCGCTCGTCGGCAAGGTCATTCTCACCACCGACGGGCTGTTCACCGCCGTGGACCTGCCCGAGAGCGGCACCGCCACGCTGCGGCTGCCGGTGGCGAGTTGGACCGGCTGGATCACCGCGGACGTGCGCGGCGTGAACGGACCGCGTTCCAGGGGCATGGCGATGCTCAGCTTCACCGACGTCAACCTGGACCGCGACCGCACCGTCACCCTGGACGCACGGGCCGCCCGGCAGGTACGGGCCACGGTGCCGCAGCAGGTCACGGCCACCTCGCTGCGGATGGACATCCACCGGTCCACCGCGAACGGCCTCACCGAGAGTCAGGTGCTGCCCAACGACTCGTACGACAGCATGTGGGCGTTGCCGACGAGCCGTAAGGTCACCGACGGCGAGTTCGAGTTCGGTGCCCGGTGGCGGCTCGAACAGCCGGCATTGACGATCTCCGCGGCCGGCCGCGCGTACGACGATCTGCTGGTGAAGCGGGCGACCCCCGCGCTGCCGGCCGGTCGTCGCCAGCTGGACGCGGTCTACGTCGCCGACACCTCGGCGGCGGGGCTGGCCAAGCGTCCGGTCCGGGACCGGGCGGTGGTGGTGCGGCGCAGCGACACCGTGGACATCGCCACCCAGGCGCGGGCCGTCGCGGCGGCCGGGGCGAAGCTGCTGCTGGTGGTCAACGACGGCGTCGGTCGGCTCGACCCCTGGGACGAGACGCCGTGGAGCCCGCAGAGCCCGGCCCCGGTGACCGTGGCGACGCTGACCGCCGACGAGGGCGACCAGCTCATCGCGGCGCTGGGCCACGGCCCGGTGCGGCTGACCGCCGAGTCGCACCCGGAGACCACCTACCTGTACGACGTGGCGCACCACTGGACGGGCACGGTGCCGGCCGACCCCACCTACCGGCCGGCCAAGCGGGACCTGGCCCGGGTCGACGTGGAGTTCCGCAACTACCGGCCGGGCAAGGCGCTGGAGTTCCGCACCGACGTCTGGAAGGGCATGGCCTCGGGCAACCAGGAGACCGTCCCGGCCCAGGGTCGGCGTACCGACTGGGTAACCGCCGGCGAGCGGTGGATCGACGACGCGTACATCGTCGGCGAGACGGGCCAGCACCTGATGGAGGTGGCCTCCTATCCGGCCGGGCGGCCGAGCGCCGTCGAGTGGTTCGGGCCGATCCAGCGACCCCGGATGGGTGGGGGTTACGTGCCGGTGCGCTACCTGGACACCCTCTACCTGCCCGCGCCCGGCTGGGGCGACGGGGGTGGTCACATCGGTGAGGCGCGTGCCAACTTCGACATGGTCAACCGGACCACCCTCTACCAGGGTGACCGGGAGCTGAACTGGGGCAACGCCGAGTATCTCCAGGTCTCCGGCCTGGCGGCGCAGCGTCTGCCGTACCGGCTGGTGGTGGAGAACGACCGGGCCGCCTGGACCAACCCGTACTCCCGGCAGACCCGCACCGAGTGGGGCTTCACCTCGGCCGCAACCGGGGAGGAGTCGTCGGCGGTGCTGCCGATGATCCAGGTGGACTACCGGGTGGCCCTCGACTCCGCCGGCACGTCGTCGCGGCGGGCACCGTTGACGGTGGTCGCCGCCCACCTGCCCGGCGTCTCGGGCACGGTCGGCGCGGTCACCGTCGAGGTGTCCTACGACGACGGGGCGACCTGGCAGAAGCAGCGCCTGAGCCGGCACGGGGACGGCTGGCGTACCTCGCTCGCCGCACCGGCGACGGCCGGCTTCGTGAGCCTGCGCACCACCGCGCGGGACGCCGCCGGCAACACCGTGAGTCAGCGCATCACCCGGGCGTTCGGCCTGCGCTGACGCCCGTGTGACCGGCCGCCGGTCGGGTGCCTCGGCATCCCGGCCGGCGGCCGTCCTATTCCCGCTCCTCGGTGAGCTGGTCCCAGGAGGTGGTCACCGGCAACAGTCTTCCGGCCAGCCAGGCGGGGGTCTGGTCGTCGTGGTGCGGGTCGCCGGGCACCCCGCAGGCGCCCAGCGGGACCACCCAGCGGCTGTCCTCACGTCGGGCCAGATCCCAGACGAAGCGCGCCGCCGGCCCCCGGAAGCACCAGTGGGTGACCCCGGGCACGCTGGAGGTGGCCAGCACACAGTCGTGGTCGCCGTCGAGTCCGGGGCCGGGTCCGGGATCCGGGTCGGGCAGCGCCCGCCACGCCGCGAGCCGGTGCAGGTCCCCCCACCGCACCGGGCCGTCCGCCGCTTCGGCGACCTCCTCGGCCGCGGCGCGCACCAGCGCGGCCACGTCCACGCCGGGCAGCGGGGCCGCGCCGAGCAGGTGCTCCAGCGCGTGACCGACGCGCGGGGTCAGCGCCAACCAGGGCGCGAACACCTCCGGGTACGGGGGCGGCTCGGCCAGCGCGGCCAGCGCCGGGTGGGCGGCGAACCGGCGGACGACCGCGGCCCGCAGGAGGGCGAACTCCGCCGCGTCGGTGCTGTCGGCGGCCATCCGTCGGTCCCAGCGCAGCAGCCGTTCGCGCAGCGCGGCGGCGGTCGGGCCGAGCCCGGTCGACTGGGCCAGCACCGCCAGCAGCGGCCCGGCGGAGCCCAGGTGAGTGTCGGTGTGCACCGCGGCCACCTCGTCGGCCGTCCAGGCGTGCCCGGCGTCGAGCAGTTCGGCGATCCGGTGTGCCCGGTGCGGTGGGGCGAACTCGACGCCGAGCGGCGCCGCCAGCCCCCGCTCGTTGGCCATCACCGCCCGGCCGACCACCTCGGCCCGGGGCATCGGCGCGTACCAGCCCTGCCAGACGTGCGCGGCCTCCCAGGCGGGGACCACCCGCCGGCCGTTGTCCGGATGCCGTACCGGCACCGCCCCGGCGACCCGGTGCAGCAGCCCACCGGCGGTGTCCGCCGCCTGCACCACGTTGACCGGCTCCACCCAGTGCCGCAGCGCGTGGTCCACATCGGTCACGGTGCGGGCGCGCAGCAGCTCCGGCAGCGTCGCGAAGCCCAGCTCGGCGCGGACCCGGGGCGGGTAACGCAGGCTGATCGCCGTCGCTCCGTCCGGCCCGCCGCTGATCACCGGACCCCGATCGGTCTCCAGCACCTCGACCCGGACCGGATCGGCCCCGGCTACCAGGATCGTCTCGACGTGGGCGTGCACCGGCCGCCAACCGTCCGGGCCGAGGGCCTGCACCTGCTCGCCGTCGCGGCGCAGTTGCTCGGCGTACAGGTCCTGGTAGTCGGCCATCGCGTTGGTGATCGACCAGGCCACCGCACCGGTGTGCCCGAAGTGCGCGATGCCCGGCACGCCCGGCACCGCCAGCCCGACCACGTCGTACTCCGGGCAGGCCAACCGGATCTGCTGGTAGACGCCGGGATCCTCCAGGAACCGGTGCGGGTCACCGGCGAGCAGCGCCGCGCCGGTGCCGGTGCGCGCGGCGGCGAGCAGCCACCCGTTGCTGCCGGCCACGGCCGGACCGTCGGTGGCGAACGCGTCGACCGCGTCCGGGCTGAGCCGCTGCGCCACGTGCTCACGCCAGAGCTTGCTCGGAAACCCCGCGAACAGGATGTGGTGGCCCAGCCAGACCGCCAGCGGTGTCCACGGCTCCCACCGGCCCGGTCGCAGCCCGGTCGCGGCGAACTCCGGCGCGCGGGCCGCCCCGGCGGCGAGGCCCGCGTTGACCCCGTCGACGTACGCGCCCACCCACTCGGCGGTCGCCGGGTCGAGTGCGGCGTGGCAGCGGCGTGCGGTGTCGTCGAGCCGGATCTGCCGGGTGAACCGGTCCCAGCCGAGCGCGTCGACGCCGAGGAAGGCGGCGCTGCTGCCCTGGGCGCGGTGCCGTTCCACCTCGATCTGCCAGGCCCGGTCGTACGCGGTCACCCGGCCCTGCTCCGCCGCCAGCGCGAGCGGGTCGTCGGCCCGCAGGTGCGGTATGCCCCACGGGTCCCGGAAACGCCGAGCATTCACGTGTGGGCTCCCCGGTGGTGTGACAGCGAACCGCTGTTGACAATGACCGAGGTTAGGCTAACCTAACCTCGCCGCCCTGGTCGACCCTGGCCACCCCTGATCGACAGCACTGCCCCCGGAGGCGCGCGACCGCCCCGGGGGTGGTTCCGGCTGCTCTCGTCGAGAACGTGGAAGGACATCCCGTGACCGTGCCGACGTACCCCGTCGAGACCACCGCGCCACCACCGGCGCCGGCCGGCGCGCGGGCCCACCTGTTGCAGGACGGCTCGGTCGAGCAGTATCGGCGGACCATCGCCGAGGGCGTCGACCGGGTCGCCCGCCGAGTGGCCACGGTGGACCGCCCGCTCACCGGCATCACGCCGGCCGAGCTGGCCCCCCTGGTGGACCGGGTGGACCTGGACCGGCCACTGGGCGACGCGAGCGCCGCGCTCGACGAGCTGGAGGACGTCTACCTGCGCGACGCCGTCTGGTTCCACCACCCCCGCTACCTGGCCCACCTCAACTGCCCGGTGGCGATCCCGGCGCTGCTCGGCGAGGCGGTGCTCTCCGCCGTGAACTCGTCGCTGGACACCTGGGACCAGAGCGCCGGGGCGACACTCATCGAGCGGCGGCTGATCGACTGGACCGCCGAACGGATCGGCCTCGGTCCCAGCGCGGACGGCGTGTTCACCAGCGGCGGCAGCCAGTCCAACCTCCAGGCCCTGCTGCTGGCCCGGGAGGAGGCGTGCGCCGACGCGGTCGGACCGGCGGCGCGTGCCGAGTTGCTGCCCCGGCTGCGCGTGCTCACCTCCGCCGCCGGTCACTTCAGCGTCCAGAAGTCGGCCAAGCTGCTCGGCCTCGCCCCGGACGCCGTGATCCCGGTACCCACCGACGCCCGGCGGCGGATCCGTCCGGCCGCCGTACGCGAGGAGATCGCGCGGTGCCGGCAGGCCGGCCTGGTGGTGATGGCCGTCGTGGCCACCGCCGGCACCACCGACTTCGGCTCCATCGACCCGCTCCCGGAGCTGGCCGAGATCCGCGCGGCGACAGGCGTCTGGCTGCACGTCGACGCCGCCTACGGCTGTGGGCTGCTCGTCTCGCCGACGCGGCGGCACCTGCTCGACGGCATCGAGCGGGCCGACTCGGTGACCGTCGACTTCCACAAGTCCTTCTTCCAGCCGGTCAGCTCCAGCGCGCTGTTGGTCCGCGACCGGCAGTCGCTGCGGCACGCCACCTACCACGCCGACTACCTCAACCCGGCCCGGATGGTGCAGCAGCGCATCCCCAACCAGGTCGACAAGAGCCTGCAGACCACCCGCCGCTTCGACGCGCTGAAGCTCTGGCTGACCCTGCGGGTGATGGGGCCGGACGCCCTCGGCGCGCTCTTCGACGAGGTGATCGACCGGGCCGCCGACGCGTGGCAGTTGGTCAGCGAGGACCCCCGCTTCGAGGTGGTGACCCGCTCCGACCTGAGTACCGTGGTCTTCCGGTACCTCCCCACCGGGGCGGGCCGGGGCCTCGCCGACGCCGCCAACCTGCACGCCCGGGAGGCCCTCGCGGCGTCCGGTCTCGCCGTGGTCGCCGGCACCCGGGTCGACGGCCGACACTTCCTGAAGTTCACCCTGCTCAACCCGGCCACCACCGTCGACGACGTCGGCTACGTGCTGGACCTGATCGCCACCCACGCCGGCCGGTACGTGCACGACCACGTCGCCGCCGAGCTGACCTGCCCCGTCGGCTGATGCCGAGCGACCTGCCCCGTCGGCTGATGCCGAGCGACCTGCCCCGTCGGCTGATGCCGGTGAACCCGAATTCGCGCCTGGAGACCCGGATGTCCACCCACGACTTCATCGCCATCGGGCTGGGCCCGTACAACCTGGGGCTGGCCTGTCTCACCGCGCCCATCGACGACCTGGACGGGGTGTTCCTGGAGGCCCGGCCGGGCCTCGCCTGGCATCCCGGCATGCTGCTGGAGTCGGCCCGGTTGCAGACCCCGTTCATCGCCGACCTGGTCAGCCTCGCCGACCCGACCTCGCCGTACTCCTTCCTCAACTACCTCAAGGAGATCGGCCGGCTCTACCCGTTCTACATCCGGGAGAGCTTCTACCCCCTGCGCAGCGAGTACGACGCGTACTGCCGGTGGGCGGCGGCGAAGCTGCCGAACCTGCGCTTCGGTCAGACGGTGACCACTGTGGAGTTCGACACCGCCGACCAGCGGTACGTGGTGCGGGCCAGCACCGGCACGGGGGAGACCGTCGAATATCGCGCCCGGCACCTGGTGCTCGGCACGGGCACACCGCCGCACCTGCCCGACGCGGTCGCCGACCTGCCCGGCGACGCCGTGCACAACTCCCGCTACCTGGAGCACCGCACGGCGCTGCGCACCAGGCGCAGCATCACCGTGGTGGGCAGCGGGCAGAGCGCCGCCGAGATCTACCACGACCTGCTCGGCGACATCGACAGGTACGGCTACCAGCTCAACTGGGTGACCCGGTCGCCGCGGTTCTTCCCGTTGGAATACACCAAGCTGACGCTGGAGATGACCTCACCGGACTACGTGGACTACTTCCACGCGCTGCCCGAGGCGACCCGCTACCGGCTGGAGTCCGACCAGAAGGGCCTGTTCAAGGGGATCAACGCCGACCTGATCAACGACATCTTCGACCTGCTGTACGCGCTGAGCGTCAACGGGCCGGTGAACACCCGCCTGCTCACCAACACCGAGTTGGTCAGCGCCGCGCACCAGGACGGCGCGTACACGTTGGGGTTGCGTCAGGTCGAGCAGGAACGGGACCTCACGCTGCGTACGGAGGGGTTGGTGCTGGCCACCGGCTACCACTACCGGGTGCCGGAGTTCCTCGCGCCGGTGCGCGATCAGATCCGCTGGGACGCGCACGGTCGGTTCGACGTGGCCCGCAACTACAGCATCGACCACAGCGGGCGCGGCATCTTCCTGCAGAACGCGGGCACCCACACGCACAGCATCACCTCACCGGACCTGGGGATGGGCGCCTACCGCAACTCCTGGATCATCGCCGAGCTGCTCGGCCGGGAGCACTACCCGATCGAGAAGAGCATCACGTTCCAGGAGTTCGGGGTGACGTCGTGAGCGCCGTCTTCACCCGTGCCGACGATCGGCTCGGTGAGTTCGCGCTGCGTCCACTCGACGCCGACGGCGACGCCACGCTGCTGCACACCTGGGTGACCCACCCGAAGGCGGCGTTCTGGCTGATGCAGGACGCCGACGTGGCCCGGGTGGCCGACGAGTACCGGCAGATCGCCGCGCACCCACACCACGACGCGTACCTGGGGCTGTGGCGGGGGAGTCCGGCGTTCCTCGCCGAGCGCTACGACCCGGCCCACGTCGAGCTGGTCGGCCGGTACGACCACCAGCCCGGTGACGTGGGCATGCACTTCCTCTGCGCGCCGGTCGGCACTCCGGTGCACGGTTTCACCCGGGCGGTGCTCACCACAGTCATGGCCTGGCTCTTCGCCGACCCGGCGACCCGTCGGGTCGTGGTCGAGCCGGACGTCCGCAACACCGCGGTGCACGCGCTGAATGCCGCCGTCGGCTTCACTGTCGTCGGCCCGATCGTCAAGGAAGAGAAGGACGCGCTGCTCAGCGTCTGCACCCGAGCCCAGTTCCAGGCCGCTGCCACCCGCGCCGCTGCCGACCGCGCCGCCGCCACCCGAACCGAAGGAGCCCCGGCGTGACCGCCACCTCCGTCCGCGCCCAGACCACCGTCGCCGCGCGGTACGACAGCCCCCGCGACCCGGTCGGGCACCTCACCCCCCAGCGTTGGGCCCGGGCCAACCGGCTGCTGGTCCGCAAGGCGCTCGCCGAGTTCACCCACGAGCGGCTGCTCACCCCCCAGCCGGTGCCGGGTCCGGACGACCGGCAGTGGTACGAGGTGCGCAGCGACGACGGCACGGTCGCCTACCGGTTCGCCGCGCGGGTGCTCGCCCTGGCGCACTGGCAGATCGACGCGGACAGCATCACCCGGCACCGCGACGACTCGGCGCTGCCGCCCGACGCGGTGGACCTGATCGTCGAGCTGCGCGGCGCCCTCGGGCTCTCCGCGCGGGTGCTCCCGGTCTACCTGGAGGAGGTCACCTCGACGCTGGCCGGCACCGCGTACAAGCTGGCCCAGGCCGCGCCGAGCGCCGCCGAACTGGCCGACGCGGACTTCCAGACCATCGAGACGTCGATGACCGAGGGTCACCCGTGCTTCGTGGCCAACAACGGCCGGCTCGGCTTCGGCGTCGACGAGTACCACAGGTACGCGCCGGAGGCCGCCGCCCCGGTCCGGCTGGAGTGGCTCGCCGCGCACCGGGACCACTCGACGTTCAGCAGCGCCGCCGACCTCGACTACGACACGCTGATCGAGAGCGAGCTGGACGCCGAGACCCGGGCCCGGTTCGCGGCCACGATGACCGATCTCGGGCTGGACCTCGCCGACTACCACCTGATCCCCGCGCACCCGTGGCAGTGGTGGAACAAGCTGGCGGTCACCTTCGCCGGGGAGTTGGCCGCGCGCCGGCTGGTGCACCTCGGCCCGGGGCCGGACGTGTACCTCGCCCAGCAGTCCATCCGGACCTTCTTCAACGTCACCGCGCCGCACCGGCACTACGTGAAGACCGCGTTGTCGGTGCTGAACATGGGCTTCATGCGGGGGCTGTCGGCCGCGTACATGGCGGCCACCCCGGCGATCAACGACTGGCTGGCCGAGCTGATCGCCTCCGACGAGGTGCTGACCGGCACCGGCCTGACCGTCATCCGGGAGCGGGCAGCCGTGGGTTACCGGCACCGGCAGTACGAGGCGGCGACCGACCGCACCTCCCCGTACCGGAAGATGTTGGCCGCCCTGTGGCGGGAGAGCCCGGTGCCCGACCTCGCGCCGGGGCAGCGACTGTCCACCATGGCCGCGCTGCTGCACGTCGACGACGATGGTGGCGCACTGGCGGCGGCGCTGATCGCCCGGTCCGGCCTGGCCCCCGAGGTGTGGCTGCGCCGCTACCTGGATGCCTACCTGACCCCGCTGCTGCACAGCTTCTACGCCCACGACCTGGCCTTCATGCCGCACGGCGAGAACGTCATCCTGGTCCTCGACGAGCACGACACGGTCCAGCGGGTGATCTTCAAGGACATCGCCGAGGAGATCGCGGTGATGAGCGACAAGGTCGAGCTGCCCGCCGAGGTGGAACGGATCCGGGTCGACGTGCCCGACGACACCAAGCTGCTGACCATCTTCACCGACGTGGTGGACTGCTTCCTGCGCCACCTCAACGCGGTGCTGGTCGAGGCCGGTGTGCTCGCCGAGGACGACTTCTGGCGTACGGTCGCGGCCTGCGCCGCCGACTACTTCGACCGGGTGCCGCACCTGGCCGAGCGGGTCCGCCACTACGACCTGTTCGCACCGGAGTTCACGCTGTCCTGCCTCAACCGGCTCCAGTTGCGCGACAACCAGCAGATGATCGACCTGGCCGACCCGTCGGCGGCGCTGCAGTTCGTCGGCACCCTCGTCAACCCGTTGGCCGCCCACGCTCCGACCCGGTGACCATGATCGGGTCTGGTCAGCAGGCGTGCCGGCGGGTGCAATGGTTCTCATGGGATTCCTGAGTACCGCGAGCCTGTTCGTCGCCACGTTGACCACCGGCCTGACCGCCGGGCTGTTCGCCGCCTTCGCGTATGCGGTCATGCCGGGCCTGGGCCGCACCGACGACCGGACGCTGGTGCTCGCCATGCGACGGATCAACGAGTCCATCCTCAACGGGTGGTTCGCCGTCTGCTTCGGCGGTGCGCTGCTGTTCGGGCTGCTGGCGGCGGCGCTGCACCTGGCCGCCGAACGCCGGGCGGTGCTGCCGTGGATCGTCGCCGGGCTGCTGCTGTACCTGGTGGTGCTCGGTGTCACCGCCGCGGTGAACGTGCCGCTGAACAACGTGCTGGCCCGCGCCGGCGACGTGGACGGGGGCACCGACCTCGCGGCCCTGCGGGAGCGTTTCGAGGTGAGCTGGGTACGCGGCAACGTGCTCCGCGCGGTCGCGTCGACCGGCGCCTTCGGGCTGCTGGCGTGGGCGCTGGTCGCGGCGGGGCGGCTACCCGGTTGAGTCGCCGGGCGACCGGCTGGGCCGGGCCGGGCTCAGTCGGTCGCCTCGGTCCTCTCGGCGGTGCCGACCCGCTGGAACGCGCGCGTCAACTGGGCGAGGTCGAAGCTTTCGAAGTGCTGGAGGAAGCGCCGGCGGACGGAGTCCAGGTGGCTGGGCCAGGACTCCTCCAGGCGGGCGAACCCCGCGTCGGTGAGCACGGCGTTCCAGCCGCGCGCGTCCTCCGCGCAGCGCTCCCGCTTGACCAGGCCCTGTGTCTCCAGCCGGATGATGGTGCGGGTCATGCCGCTGAGCGAGAGGTAGCAGGCCGAGGCGAGCTCGTTCATCCGCATCCGCCGGTCCGGCGCCTCGGATAGGTTCATCAGAGCGGTGTATTCGGTGAGCGGTAGCTGACGGTCACCGACCATGTCGGCGTCGATCGCGCGGGGCAGCACGTGCATCACCTGGCCCAGGGCCCGGACCAGGGCCTCCTCGTCGGGGTTGAGGGGTTGCAGGGGTTCTGCGGCGGAGTTGGACATCCTCACAGCATACTTGCTTGATTAAGCAACTTGTTACTCAGCGTGTGACCACGACCATAGCGGCGGCATTTGCTTGACCAAGCAATCACCGGTTAGCGTCGGGCCGTCAGTTCACGTACCGAGGAAAGGCGCCACCATGACCAGGATCGGGATCATTCTCGGCAGCACCCGCCCGGGGCGTAACGGTGAAGCCGTCGCCCGCTGGGTGCTCGAGATCGCCAAGCAGCGCTCCGACGCGGAGTACGAGCTGATCGACCTGCTCGACTACCAGCTGCCGCACCTCGACGAGGCGTACCCGCCGTCGATGGGCCAGTACTCCCAGCCGCACACGCTGCGGTGGGCCGAGACGATCGCCTCCTACGACGGGTTCATCATCGTCACCCCCGAGTACAACCACTCGACCTCGGGTGCCCTGAAGAACGCGATCGACTTCCTGTACGCCGAGTGGAACAACAAGGCCGTGGGCTTCGTCAGCTACGGCTCGGTCGGCGGCGCGCGGGCCGTGGAGCACCTCCGGTTGATCTCCGGTGAGCTGCAGATGGCCGACGTGCGTTCACAGGTCGCGCTGTCGCTCTTCACCGACTTCGAGAACTTCAGCGTGTTCAAGCCCAACGAGTTCCAGCGCGACGCGCTGACCACCACCCTCGACCAGGTGGTCGCCTGGAGCACCGCGCTCGCGCCGTTGCGCCAGGCCTGATCGTCTTGAGCACGTCCGTGGACGGCCGCGGGATCCTCCCGCGGCCGTCTGCGTCTGTCCGCCTCCCGGGCGGTCAGGCCCGCCCCGCGTCGGCGAGCAGGTCGAGCGAGACCTGCCACAGCCGCGCCGCCGACGCGGGATCGGTCGCGTGGTCGGCGACGCCCTGCAGTGGCGTCTCCGGGCGGTGGCGTGCAGCCTGGTTGCAGTCCTCGAAGTAGCGACCGCCGACACCGTCGAGCTGCGGCCAGGCGGCGAGCAGCACCGAGGTCGCCGCCCCCTGCTCCGGGGTCTTGAAGTCGAACGCCGGCAGCCCCGCGTAGTCCTCCTCGGTGAGGTGCCGCCCCAGGTTCGTGGCGACCGCCCCCGGGTTGGCCGCGTTGACGGTGATGCCGTCGTTGGCCCAGCGCCGGTTCGCCTCGACCGCGAACAGCGCGGTGGCCGTCTTCGACTCGCCGTAGGCGAGCAGCCGGTCATAGGGGCGGGTGCGGAAGTTGACGTCCTCGAAGACCATCGGCGCCTGCACGTGGGCGATGGAACTGAGCGACACCACGCGGGCCCGGCCGGCCGCCGCGAGCGCCCGGTGCAGCCCGGTGGTGAGCGTGAAGTGGCCGAGGTGGTTCGTGGCGAACTGCAACTCCCAGCCCTCCGGCGTGCGCGCCTCGGGGGTTGCCGACACACCGGCGTTGTTGACCAGGATGTGCAGGGGGCCCGCCCAGGCCGCGACGAAGGCCGCGATCGACCGCTGGTCGGAAAGATCCAGCGGTACGACCCGGATCGACGCGCTGTCCCCGATGTCCTGCGCTGTCCGCTCGCCAGCCCGGATGTCCCGTACCGCCAGGGTCACCTCGGCGCCGGCGCTCGCGAGGGCTCGGGCCGTCTCCACGCCGATGCCCGACGAGGCGCCGGTGACGACGGCGCGCTGCCCGCTGAGGTCGACACCGGCCACCACGTCACTGGCGGTGGACCGAGCGTTGAACGGCGTGGTGAGTCGTGTTGCGGTCATGATCGGCTTCCTTCGCTGGGTGTCGTCGGGAGGCCGTTACCGCCTCCCGAACGATCCTGCGCGGGAGTCCGACGAGACGGCCAACACAGGCTTCCTGACCTGGCTACAGTCTGTCCCTGTGGCCACCCCTGAGCTGCGGCAACTGCGATACTTCCTGGTCCTCGCGGAGGAGCTGAGCTACACCCGTGCCGCCGCCCGGCTGATGATCGCCCAGCAGTCGCTGTCCCAGCAGATCACCGCACTGGAACGCACCCTCGGGGCGAAGCTGTTCGACCGCGACTCCCGCGGCACCACCCTGACCGCCGTCGGCGCCCTGTTCCTGCCCGAGGCGCAGGCCGTGACGGACCGCGCCGACGAGGCCGTCGCCGTCGTGGGGCGGGCCCTGCGGGGCGAGGTCGGCAGCCTACGACTCGCCTTCCTGACCACCGTCGCCAACCACCTCCTGCCCCCGGTGGTCCGGGCCGTGCACGAGCAACTTCCCGATCTTCACCTGGCCACCGAGTCCACCGCCATCGCGCCGCTGGTGCAGGGCGTGCTCGGCGGCCACTACGACGTCGCCTTCACCCGGACCCCGCTGGTCCCCGGCCTGGCATCCCGGAGGCTGACGACCGAACCGGTGTGCGCGGTGCTGCCCGAGGGCCACCCGCTCGCCGACCGCGCCGAGTTGACGCTCGCCGACCTGGCGGACGAACCGTGGGTGATGACGCCGCGCACCTCCTGGGAACCCTGGCACCGCACCTTCGAGGAGCAGTTCCGGGAGGCGGGGTTCGTGCCGAACGTCGTCCAGGAGGAAGCCAGCGTGCAGGGTCTCCTCGGCCTGGTCGCCGCCGGAGTCGGCGTCACCCGGCTCGCCAGCTCGGCAGCCAGCCTTCGCCGCAGCGGCGTGGTGTTCGTCCCGCTGACCGGCGCCTACGCCCACACCGAGATGGTCTGGCTGCCGGGCGACGTCGCGCCCGCCCTGCGCCGGCTCGTGGACGTGGTAGCCGAACTCGCGAGGACGACCGACCTCACCAGGACCGGCTGACCGGCCGGCCGGCACCGTGTGCACTCCGGCGATCTCCGCGGCCGACTCGACGCCGGTCAACCCGCCGCCCACCACGACGACCGTGCCGCCGCCGAGCCGCGCCAGCCGATCCGCCAGCGTCGTCGCGTCGCGCGGACCGTCCAGCGTGTACGCGTGCTCCTCGACACCCGGCACCACCGCCGTGTCGGTCACGCTGCCCAACCCGTACACCAGGGTGTCGTAGCGCAGCACCCGTCAACCGATCCTGCATGGCGATCTTGCACTTTCTGCCCCGACATTAGGGTGCATTACCGCTTAAATCGGCGACAGGAAGTGCAAGATCGGCGCGATTCTCCTGCTCGGTGTGCGCTGTGCTCATTGTTGTCGCCTCTCTGCGGGGATTGACGACCACGAGATGCGCGGCGGTCCCCGCTTCGTGACATCGGGTCGGTGTGACGCCCGCCACGGCCAGCACCGGGGTGGCCGAATCCACTACCCTCGTCGCGATGAGCCGATCCGCCGCCCTCGGCCGGCCTCCGCTGTGGCGCGACCGCACCTTTGGCACCTACTGGGTCGCCCAGTCGCTCTCCGCGGCCGGTGACTCGTTCGCCTACCTGGCGGTGCCGCTGCTGGTGCTCCAGGCCACCGGGTCGGTGGCGCAGATGGGCCTGCTCACCGCCGTCGCGGGCGCGGCGTCCGTCGTCGCCGGGATCTTCGGCGGGGTGCTCGTCGACAGGTACGACCGCCGCACCCTGATGATCGTGGCCGACCTGGCCCGGCTGGTGCTCTACGGTCTGGTGCCACTGGCCTGGCTCGCCGGCCCGCAGGTCTGGCTGCTCTTCGTCGTGCTGCCGATCTGCGAGGCGGCCGGCATGCTGTTCCAGGTCGCGGCGGTGACCGCGGTCCGTAACCTCGTCGACTCCGATCGGATCACCGAGGCCAACGGCCGGTTGCAGGCGACGTACGCGGCGGCGGCCGTCCTCGGGCCGCTGCTCGCCGGCGTGGTGTCGGCCCGCTTCGGCCCGGCGCTCGCCGTCGCCGTCAACGCGGCGAGCTTCGCCCTCTCGGCAACCGGTCTGTGGCTGATCCGGCTGCGACCCGTACGAGCCGACGTCGCCGCACCGGCGACCCGGGAGCGGCCACTTGCCGAGTTCCTGGCCGGGGCGCGGTTCCTGTGGCGGCAGCCCGTGCTGCGCGCGCTGACCGTCCTGTTGTCGGTGTTCATCTTCCTCACCTACGGCTTCACCGACGTGCTGATCTACCACGTCACCCACGACCTCGGCGGCTCGGCGGGCACCGTCGGCGCGGTGCTCGGCCTGGCGGCGCTGGGCACGGTAGCCGGTGCGCTGCTGGTGGCCCCGCTGCGCCGTCGACGTGGCTTCGGCCCGACCTGGATCGGTGCGCACACGGTCTGCGGTTTCGCGGTGGCGGGCGTCGGCCTCGCGACGAACGTGCCGGCGGTCACCGCGCTGACCGCGGTCTACCTGTGCTGCCTGAGCGTCGGCGGGATCTGCTCGATGTCGCTGCGCCAGGAGATCACCCCCGACCACCTGCTCGGCCGGGTCACCTCGGCGTTCTGGAGCACGCACTACGCCCTCGGGCCGATCGGCGCAGCAACGCTGACCTGGGCCGCCGGCCGGTACGGCGTCCAGGCGGTCACCCTCGCGGCGGGCGCGGGCTGCCTGCTGGTCGCGGTGGGTGGCGTGTTCACCCCGGTCCGCCGCGCCGGCGCCGAGGCGCGTCGTCCGCCGGCCGCGGTCGAGCTGGGCACGGCCGGTCAGCCACCGGTCAGAACTCCTGGTACATAACGTGTAGACCGACCCGACCGAGGGTGGGGTGGCGGAACGCGCCGGGCACGGTGCCGACCACCGCGAAACCCTCCCGCAGGTAAAGCTCGACCGCCGACATGTTGCTCTCCACCACGGCGTTGAACTGCATGCCGGCGTACCCCTGAAGGCGTGCCCAGGTCAGGGCGTCGCGGCACAGCGCGGTGCCCACGCCCCGGCCCCTGGCGTCGGCGGCGACCATGAAGCTCGCGGTGGACACGTGCGCTCCCGGCCCGGGTCGGTTGGTGCCCATCTTCGCGGTGCCGAGCACCCGCTCGCCGTCGACCGCGACGACGGTCCGACCCGGCGGGGCCTCCGCCCACATGCCGTACGCCTGCTCGGTGGTCATCGCCGGGTCGTAGGGGAAGGTCTCCCGGGCCCGGATCACCTCCTCGACGATCGGCCACACCTGCGACCAGTCCTCCGCCACGAACTCCCGAATCCGCACGCCGAGAAGGGTAGGAGCGGCGGACGGCCCGGACAACGGAATTCGGGTCAGGCCGCGAGCGCGTCGAGTTCCGCGTCCAGCAGCGCCGCGAGCCGGGCGTGCCGCTGCGGATGGCTGCTCGGGGTCATACCACGGCTGGGCATCTCCACGGTCATCAGCAGGTACAGGTGCAGTCGGTAGAGGCCGAGCCGGCGGCGCGCCGAGGCGTCCAGCACCAGGGGGGTGTGGGCGGCGTCGCGGTAGCCGCGCAGCAGCGGATGCTCCGGCTCGTCCTCGACGCGCCGGAAGAGCAGCGGCGAGACCAGGTCCAGCAGTGGGTCGCCGTAGAGGAACCGTTCGCCGTCGACCAGGCCGCACAGCCGCGGCCGACCCTGCGGGTCGGGCGCGGCCAGCACGTTGCCGTCCCAGCAGTCGAAGTGCAGCAGCGCCGGTCGGCGTACCTCGTCCAGCGCGTCGGCGTGCCGTCCGACGAGCGTGTGCAGGCGATCCGGGGTCACCGGCAGCCGCACGTGCCAGTCGGTCGCGTCCGCGAGCAGGGCGTCGAGCATCGCCGTGAACGCCACCCGCCAGGTCGCTGCGCCGGCTCGGTCGCCGTCGTACCCGAACCGGTCGCCGGTGACCCGGTGCAACGCGGCGAGGGCGACGCCGAGGTCGTGACGCGCCGGGCCGTCGTCGACGGCGATGCCGGCCCTGGCCAGCTCGGACAGGGACCGGCCAGGCAGCAGCGCGGTGACCAACCACTCGCCGTACGCGGGGTCGGTGCCGTGCCACAACACCGGGGGTACGGGCACCTGCGGGGCGTGCTCCGCGACGAGGCGGAAGTATCGGGCCTCGGCGGCGCAGAGTCCTCGTTCGTAGCGCAGCAGCGGCGTACCGGCCGGCGGGGCGAGCTTCAGCACCACCCGGCGGTCGTCGTCGAGGCGGGCCCACCAGACCGTCGCGTATCCGCCGCCGGCCAGCGGTCCGGCGTCCCGGACCCGGGTGTGCGGGCCGAACGACGCCCGGACCAGATACGCCACGTCGTCACCGGTGAGCAGGCGCTGCGTCGGGCTGACGCCGGTCACGAGACGGTGTCACCCTGCCGAGCGCGCGGCGCGGCGCCGACGGTCCCGGGTGCGGCGGGCGGGACGGGACCGGCGGTGTCCCGGCGAACCAGCTCGGCGGGGAGCACCTCGACCCGTGGGGCTGGGACCTCCGCACCGAGCACCAGGGACATCGCCCGGACTCCCAGGTCGACAAGCGGCAACCGCACGGTGGTCAGCGCCGGGGTGACGTCCCGGGCGATCGGCATGTCGTCGAACCCCACCACGGAGATCTGCTGCGGCACGGCCAGCCCACGGGCCCGCAGTGTGGCGAGCGACCCGATGGCCATCGAGTCGTTGAGGGCCACGATCGCGGTCAGCTCCGGGTCGGCGTCGAGCAGTCGGGCGGTCGCCTCGGCGCCGCCGTCGCGGTCGAACTCGGCGTACCGGATGCGCCGTTCCGGCAGGTCCCGGCCCTGCTCGCGGAGGGCCTGCCGGAGGCCGGCCAGGCGGTCGGTCGTGGTGGTCAGGTTGTGCGGACCGGCGACGACCCCGATCACCTGGTGCCCCAACCCGCACAGCTCACGTCCGGCGAGGTAGCCGCCGGTCCGGTTGTCCGGCATCACCGCGTCGCCGGAGTGTTCATGCCGACCGATCACCGCCACCCGCCCGCCGCTGGCCTCGTACGCGGCGAGCTTCTCGTTGAGTTGCCGGGTGAACGCCTCGTCGTGGTAACCGGACCCGGCCAGGATCAGCGCCGCGACCTGGTGGCCGCGCAGCAGCTCCACGTACTCCAGCTCGCGGTCCGGATCGCGGTAGCTGTTGCAGATCATCAGCAGCCGGCCCTGGTCGGTGGCGACGCGTTGCAGGCCGCGGGTGATCTCGGCGACGTACGGGTCGGAGACGTCGTGCACGATCACGCCCACCGCGCCGCGGTGCGAGCGGGCCAACAGTTGGGCGTGGGCGTTCGGCACGTACTGCAACTCGGCGACGGCGGCGAGCACCCGATCCCGCAGCTCGTCGGTCACCGGCTTGCTGCTGCAGTTGATCACCCGGGAGGCGGTGGCGGGCGAGACGCCCGCCTGGCGTGCCACATCGGACAGGGTCGCCATGGCCCGCCCTCTCGGTCTGTCGACGGCGTTTCGCCGTGCCGGCTAGCGCCACGGTATCGCAGAGAAAGCCCTTTCCCCGCAGGGAGGGACGACCAGCACGACGGGGGGAACACCCATGACCCGCAGGTCGATCGGCACCACCGTCAACGGCGTGACCGGACGGATGGGTTACCGGCAGCACCTCGTCCGCTCGCTGCTGGCAGCTGCGATTCCGGCGGCGTGGCGCTCGCCGACGGCACGACCATCTGGCCGGAACCGGTCCTGGTCGGGCGCAACGAGACGAAGCTCCGCTAGCTCGCCGAACGGCACGGCCTGACCGACTGGACCACCGACCTGACCTCGGCGCTGGCCCGCGACGACGTCGAGATCTACTTCGACGCCCAGGTCACCCAGCAGCGGGAGAAGGCGATCCGGCAGGCCATCGAGGCCGGCAAGCACATCTACACGGAGAAGCCCCTCGCCGAGGACACCGCCGCCGCGCTCGACCTGGCCCGCGCGGCGGAGGCGGCCGGTGTCCGCACCGGCGTCGTGCAGGACAAACTCTTCCTGCCCGGCCTTCGCAAGCTCAAGCGCCTGATCGACGGCGGCTTCTTCGGCCGGATCCTCTCGGTGCGCGGCGAGTTCGGCTACTGGGTCTTCGAGGGCGACTGGCAGCCCGCCCAGCGTCCATCGTGGAACTACCGGGCCGAGGACGGCGGCGGCATCGTGGTCGACATGTTCCCGCACTGGCACTACGTGCTGGAGGAGCTGTTCGGCCGGGTCACCGCCGTGTCCTGCGTGACCGCCACCCACATCTGCGAGCGGGTCGACGAGACCGGTCAGGTCTATCAGGCCACCGCCGACGACGCCGCGTACGCCGTCTTCGAACTGGACGGCGGCATCATCGCGCAGATCAACTCGTCCTGGGGCGTGCGGGTGTACCGCGACGAGCTGGTGGAGTTTCAGGTCGACGGCACCGAGGGCAGCGCCGTGGCCGGGTTGCGCAACTGCCGGGTGCAGCACCGGGCGGTCACGCCGAAGCCGGTGTGGAACCCGGATCTGCCGGCCACCGAGGACTTCCGGGCCCAGTGGGCCGAGGTGCCCGACATCGAGGAGTTCGACAACGGTTTCAAGGTGCAGTGGGAGGCGTACCTGCGGCACGTCGTGGCCGGTGGGCCGTTCCGGTGGGACTTCCTGGCCGGCGCGCGCGGCGTCCAGCTCGCCGAGCTGGGGCTGCGCTCGGCCCGCGAGGGCCGCCGCGTCCAGGTGCCGGAGCTGCGCTCATGACCGTCGAGGTGGTGCTGCCGGGCGGACGGCGGCACCGGCTGGCCGGGGGGAGTGGCTTCGCCCGCCCGACCGCCCCGGCGACCAGCCGGATCGCGTACGCCGCCGCGCACGTGGTCGCCGACCCGACCGCGGAGAACGTGCCGGGTGCCCCGGCCGCGGTGGACTGGCACACCACCCTCGCGTTCCGGCGGCACCTCTGGTCGTACGGGCTGAGGGTCGCCGAGGCGTTGGACACCGCCCAGCGGGGGATGGGGCTGGACTACCCGGCCACCCGGGAGCTGATCCGTCGCAGTGCCGCCGAGGCCCGCGCGGTGGGCGGGCGGATCGTCGCCGGGGTCGGCACGGATCAACTGCCGGCCGGACCGGCCACCCTGGCGGCGGTCGTCGCCGCGTACACCGAGCAGTTGGGTGACGTCCGCGCGGCCGGCGCCCGGCCGGTGCTGATGTGCAGCCGGCACCTGGCCGCCGCCGCCCGCAGTCCGCAGGACTACCTCCGGGTGTACGACGAGCTGCTCACCGCCGCCGACGGCCCGGTGGTGCTGCACTGGCTGGGTTCGATGTTCGACCCGGCGTTGACCGGCTACTGGGGCGCGGTCGACCTGGACGTGGCCGCCGACACGGTCGTCGAGTTGATCAAGGCACACGAGTCGAAGGTGGACGGCATCAAGGTGTCGCTGCTGGACGCCGGCCGGGAGGTCGCGCTGCGCCGCAGGTTGCCGGCCGGGGTGCGTCTCTACACCGGTGACGACTTCCACTATCCGGAGCTGATCCGGGGTGACGGGACGGGTCACTCGGACGCCCTTCTCGGCGTGTTCGCGGCCATCGCGCCGGCCGCCGCCGCCGCGCTGGCCGCCCTGGACCGGGGGGACCTGGCGGCGTACGCCGAGATCTTCGCGCCGACGGTGCCGCTGGCCCGGCACCTGTTCGCGGCGCCGACCTGGCACTACAAGACGGGGATCGTGTTCCTGGCCTGGCTGGCCGGGCACCAGGACCACTTCACGATGGTCGGCGGCGCCCAGTCCGGCCGCTCCGCCGCGCACCTGGCGACCCTGCTCGTCCTGGCCGACCGGGCCGGGTTGCTGCCGGACGCCGATCTGGCCGCCTCCCGGGCGCGGGCGTTCTTCACGGTGGCGGGGGTGGCCCAGTGAGCGCGAGGAGTGAGCCGGTTCTGCGAGCCCCGCAGTCGCGAGCGAAGACCGGCCCAGTGAGTGTCGAGTTCGCGGCTGTGGCCGGGCCAGACGTCAGTGTCGACGCCCTGCGGCGGTTCTCGTTCAACCAGGCCACCGCCCAGCGGTGGCCCCTGCCCGACGTGGTGTCCGGCTGTGTGCAGGCCGGCGTGCCGGGTATCGGCCTGTGGCGGGAGCCGGTGGCCGAGTACGGGTTGGCCCGCGCGGCGAAACTGGTCCGCGACGCCGGTCTCACCGTCACGTCGCTGTGCCGTGGCGGGTTCTTCTCGGCCGACGACTGGCGCGCGGAGAACCTGCGGGCCATCGAGGAGGCCGCCGCCCTCGGTGCCCCGGAACTGGTGCTGGTCTCCGGCGGGTTGCCGGCCGGCAGCCGGGACATCGGCGGCGCGCGGCAGCGGGTCGCGCACGCGATCGGTGAGCTTGCCCCGCACGCCGAGGCCGCCGGCGTATGCCTGGCGATCGAGCCGCTGCACCCGATGTTCGCCGCCGACCGCTGCGTGATCGCCAGCCTCGGTCAGGCCTTGGACATCGCCGAGCGGTTCGCGCCGACGGTGGTCGGCGTGGTCGTGGACGCCTACCACGTCTGGTGGGACGACACGGTGTACGCCCAGATCGAGCGCGCCGGCTCTCGGATCGCCGCGTTCCAGGTCTGCGACTGGGTGACGCCGCTGCCGGAGGGGGTGCTGCTCGGCCGGGCACTGCCCGGCGACGGCTGCATCGAGTTGCGTCGGCTGCGCGAGGCGGTGGACGCGGCCGGGTACGCCGGCCCGATCGAGGTGGAGGTCTTCTCCGCCGAGGTCTGGGCGCGTCCGGGCGCCGAGGTGCTGGACGCGGCGATCGCCGGCTATCTGCGCCACGTCGTCTGAGCCGCCCGAGCAGCGACCTAGGCCGCGGGCGGGATGCTGGCGTCGATGAGATGTGGGCCGGTCCGGGCCAGCGCCTGGGAGAACTGCTCCGCGAGTTGCTCGGCGGTGGTGGCGCGGGTGGCGGGCATCCCGAACGCGTTCGCCAGCCCGACGAAGTCGATCTGAGGGTTGGTCAGGTCGAACATGGGATTGCTGTCGGGATCGGCGCGGCCCGGGCGGTCGCTGAAGAATTTCCACTCCTGGCGCAGGATCGCGTACGCCTGGTTGTTGAGGATCACGTTGGTGATGTTCAACTGCTCGCGGACCTGGGTCCAGAGCGCCGTGGCGGTGTACATGACGCAGCCGTCGGCCACCAGTGCCACCACCGGCCGGTCGGGTGCGGCGACGGCGGCGCCGACGGCCAGGGGCAGGCCATCGCCCATGGCGCCACCGGTCTGCATGAGCACGTCGTGTCGGGGAGCGCCGGCGGTGGCGGCGGCGAGGGCCATCCCGGAGCTGACCGACTCGTCGATGATGATGGCCCGCTCGGGCAGCAGCGCCGCGATGACCTCGGTCCAGTTCTGCAGGGTGAGTGCGCCGGTGGGCAGTGCCGGTCGGTGCGGATCGGTGACCGGGGCGGAGGTGTTTGGTGCCACCAGGTCGGCGAGTCGGACCAGCGCGGCCACGGCGTCCTGACCGACCTCGGCCAGCACGTGCGTCTCGGCGCCCTCGGGCACGAGGAGGCTCGGCTGGTCGGGGTAGGCGAAGAACGAGACCGGTGCCTTGGTCCCCGCGACGATGAGGTGCCGCACCCCGCGCAACTGGTCGAGCACCTGGTCGGGATAGAACCCGAGCCGGGCAAACGCGGGTAGGCCCGCTCCGCGTTCGACCCGGTTGGAGTAGAGCTCCGAGAAGACGCGGGCACCGGTCGCCGCGGCGATGCGGCCCGCGGCCAGCAGGCCCGCCTCCCGCAGCGCCGTTCCGCCGATCACCAGTGCGGTCGGTTCGCCGCTCCGAAGAGCCGCCGCGACCTGGGTGATCACCTCCTGGTCGACGGTCGGTGCCGGTCGGGGCGGCACGGGCGTACCGGCCGCTCCTCCGCCGGACCAGGACACGTCCGCCGGCATGATCACGGTGGCGATCTGTCCGGGAGGCTCCAGGACGGCGGCGAGGGCGGCGGCGGCGTCCGGGCCGGCGCCGGCCGCGTCCTCGGGGCGGCGGACGGGGCCGCGCAGCCATCCCGCGAGCGCGGCGATGTCGGAGTTCAACGGTGGATCGAAGGCGGTGTGGAACGTGGCGTGGTCTCCGACGATGTTGACCACCGGCGAGTTGGCGCGTCGACTGTTGTGCAGGTTCGCCAGGCCGTACGCGAGCCCCGGCCCGAGATGCAGCAGTGTCGCGGCGGGCTTGCCCGCGATCCGGGCGTAACCGTCGGCCGCGCCGCTGACCACACCCTCGAAGAGAGCGAGTACGCCGCGCACCTCGGGCACCGACTCCAGCGCTGCGACCAGGTGCAGTTCGGTGGTGCCGGGGTTCGTGAAGAGCACCTCGACCCCGCCGTCTACAAGCGTCCGCAGCAGTGCTTCTGCGCCGTTCACACGTCACCCCAACGCCGGTCGGATCATCAGTGCTCAGATACTAAGCTCGCAATTCGGACTATTGCTGCTAGGTTCCAGTAAACAGCCCAATAGGTGAAGGGGATCCGATGGGCCAGGGATGGGCCGAACGTGTCTACCAGGCCCGCTGCCTGGACATCACCATCGATCGCTCCTTCGAGGACTTCCGGCGGCAGTACGAGCGGGCCGTCCCGCCCTACGACGCGGCGGCGTTCAACGCCCTGGTGGCCCGCGACGCGCCCTGGGACGATGTGCTGGCCCTCATGCGCGACCAGGCGCCACATGCTTTCCTCGTCTACTGGAGCAGCGGCGACCTGCGACCGATGATGAGTCTCGCGGGCGACCGCAGGCACTGCGTCGAATACCTGATGGGCAACCACACCACCGCTGAACGGATGTTCCGCCACGACCCGGCGGTCATGCTGTACGCGCCGCTGCGCACGTTGATCAGCGACAGACCCGACGGCGGAGCGCGGTTCGTCATCGAGCAACCCAGTCGCGCGTTCGGCTCGTTGGGGGTGGCCGCGGTCCACGAGGTGGGCCGGGACCTCGACAGTGCGGTCGCCGCTCTCCTGACGCACCTCAAGGTGCCCGTGCCGGCGGGCCTGTCCGACTAGCTGTTCTGTCCGGCGTGGGCGCGTCGGGTCGGGGGCCACTTCGGGATAAGTGGTGTGCGATATGTTGCGCGCGGACACGACACGGGATGGAACTCATGAAACGCACAAAGCCGACTGCCTCAGCGGTCATTGGCACCCTGACTTCGGCGATCCTCATGGCCGCTACCGGATGTGCGGGGCAGTCCGACACCCCTGCGCCGGCCGGGTCAACGCTCCCCGCCGCGTCGATGCGCATCGACACGCCAGCCAAGCTTCTGGGCACCTGGACCGAGTCCGTGAATCGGGGCTTCCGCGAACAAGCCGAGCAGAACATGGGCAACTTCAAGAAGCTGCTGAGCTCCGAAGCCAACAGTGCGATGGGCACCGCCTACGTCCAAGCCGAGGAGGTGTACTCCCGCGAGCACGGGCTACACATTCCCGGCGACGACCAGCGAGTCATTCTGATCAGCGCGGTGTCCGGCACGATCACCGACCCGACCGCGGCACTGGACAAGACCTTCGCCGGGCTGCCGAAGGTGACCGATGTGGCGCCGATCCAACCGGGTCCTCTGGGCGGCACGGCCGGCTGCGGCACCGGTCCGGGCGGGGCGAGCACCTCCGTCACCGTCTGCGTCTGGAGTGATCAGCACACGCTCGGCATGGTGACCTTCGTCGGGTTCGCGAAGACGGACGACCCGCAGGGTGTGTTCAGCCGGATCCGCGCCGAGCTGGAGCAGCCAGCTCGGTGACTGAAGCCTCGGTGCGGAGGTCGTCATGTAGTGAGGATCCGGGCCGGCGTCACCTGGTGGGACGCGACCTCGGTCGCCCTACTCGGCGCGCCGACCCGGAGCGCGCGAACCGTACGCCGGGCCGAACACCACGAGCAGCGCCAGGTCCTCGGTCACCTCGTCGAACCGGTGCTCCTCGCCGGCCGGCACGAAGATCACCGAACCTGGGCCCACCTCGGCCGCGCCGTCCGGCGTCACGATTCGCGCCCGCCCCGCGGTGACAACGTAGATCTCATCCTCGGTGTGCGGGCTCTGGTCGTCGCGGCCGCCCGCCGGGATGCAGTACGTCCCCACCGACAGGTCCGGCACTCTCAGCTGTTCGACCCAGTCGTTGGCGGCCCCGGCGGGCGCGGTCCACCGGCCCGCGCCATCGATGATCAGCATGGCGAAAGCCTAGTACGACATGGGCAGTAGGCGAATCGCCCCGGATCGGGTTCGTGGGTGGGCGTGTGGCGGACGCGACGATCGTCATTTCGCCGCAGTCACGTCAACCACGATGACGGTGACGTTGTCGTGCCCACCCTGGTCGATCGCCAGGGCCACGAGGTGGTCGGCGACGTCCCCTGGGCTGCCGTCGGAGTCCAGCGCAGCTCGTATCTGCTCGGGTGGCACGTACGAACTCAGTCCGTCAGAGCACAGCAGGACCCGGTCGCCGGGATGGAACTGGAGAGGCGTCAGGTCGGCCGACCTGCCGTCGTCCCGTCCGTCGAGGAAGCGGGTCAGCTTCTCGGGGAGGTTCGGCACCTCCTGAGCGCCGGCGACGAGGTGTTCGTAGGTGTGATCCTCACTGATCTGGACCATGGCGTTGTCGCGGGAGCCGTGGCGTCGGATCACGTAGGCGCGGGAGTCCCCGACGTTCGCTACGGCCGCTTGACTGCCGGATCGCAGCAGAGCGACAAACGTGGTCCCCATCCCCGCCAGCTTCGGGTCCGCGCGGACTTTTCGACGTAGGGCGTCGCTCGCTTCGTTGACGGCCCGTCCCAGGACGTCAGCAAGATCCTCCGGATCTACCGGGCGGTCGTACGCCTGCACGGCAGCGATGGCTGTGCTGCTGGCGATGTCACCGGCGACGTGGCCGCCGAGACCGTCGGCAACGACGTAGAGCCAGTGCCCTTGGCTGTGCGAGTCCTCATTCCGTTTGCGGACGAGGCCCTGGTGTGTCCGGCTGGCGGCTGCGATCGTGAGGGCCATGGTCATGACCCGTTTCTCGGTCCGGCGTCGGGCCACGGCTCCTTGGCGTTCGAGTCGCGGTGCAGGACGTGGACCGTTTCGACCCGGTCGCTCGCCACGACGTACTCGGTCACCTCGACCGGCTTCTTGTCGCCTCCCGAGGTGCCGACCCGCACGATCTCCAGTACGGGCAGGTTGGTGGGGATCTCCAAGAGGGCTGCTTCGTCCTTGCTGGGCATTCGGGCGCGGTGAATCTCCATCCAACTGATGGGCCAGTGGCCGGCGGCCTCGATGTGGTGCAGCCACTCGCCCGCTGCTGGGTTCGCGTCCAGTTCGGCGACGATGTCCGCGACTCGTGGGTGAATCCACGAGATGTTGATCTGGAATGGCGCTTCGGAGGCTGGCCCGGTAACCCGAAATCGGCGAAGCACGTCGGTGCCGGGCTCCACTCCGAGAAGCTTGGCGATGCGGGGATCGTCCAGTGGGGCCGGCGCGTTGACGGCCCTGCCGTGGCGAACCCACACCTCCTGGCTGCTTGCTGACGGAAACGAGTATCCGGTTGCCTGCTCGTTGCGCTTGACCAGGTCGCCGCGGGGTCGACGTGGACGAATGGTGCCGTATCGAACGGCGATGCCCCGCCCCTGCACCGCCCACACGTAGCCCTCCGTCTCCAGCAGGGCTATCGCCCGCCCGACGGTGTCGCGGTTGGCGTCGTACTCGGCAGCGAGATCGTTGAGGGTCGGAAGCCGCGCGGCCGGCTCCCACTCTCCGGCTTCGATCCGCTCTCGGATCATGGCCGCGATGTTCAGGTAGCGCGAGTGCACCGGCACGCCCACTCCCTCCTCACTTGTCCCGTGACAATCCTTGACTCTGAGCCAGATTGTCCCAAGACTATCGTGCAGAGATTGTCCCAAGACAATCTGGTGTTAGGAGCCTGCGGGTCGAGTCACCCGTCGAGACCGGCGCATCGGGGTGCCTGAGGAGGAGGGTGTACGTGACTGGAAATCCTGGCGAGCCAGGCGAGCTGCGGGCCGCGAGCGAGCGGTCGATGCCTGAGATCCCGACGGTTGTCGTGGCGGAAGTGCCGCAGGTCTTCGTTCTCATCAGGAACGAGGAGGTCGTCGGCTATCTCTTCGATCTTCCATCCGGGGCAGTTGCCATCCTCGACGGTGCGCGGGAGATCGTCCGATCGGACTGCCTGGAAGACTTCACCAGGTCCTTCGGCCCCCGGCTGGACCTCGACATCGCGAAGGTCAGGCAGGACTTCTGACCGCGCGCCTCCGGCCCTTGCGTCGGCGGGCGGTCCACTGCGTAATCTCGGGTCCCCTCCGTAGTCGGGCGGCGGAGTTGGCCGACCGCCTGGGGCGGTTCGGTGACCGCAGCACCCGTTCCGTGGCTACGCCGCGCGAGCGTCATCCCCACGCCGGACCGAAACACGCCCTGGACGAGCCCGCCGAGGGCCGGGTCGCTGCTGCCGTCCGTGCCGTCCTCGACGTGACCCGCGCAGCGGTACGCGAAGGCGGCGTGGACCGTGAGGTCGTACCAGCGGGGGTGTAAGCCCTGCTCAGGCGGCATCGGGAAAACTTGATCTAGGCGCGGTCGACCGATTGTGATCTTATTCGCACCAGCGATCCGTAACACCGTGCAAACCATCGATTAACCGTCGGCGGCTTAGGTGGGGGAGCGCTCCCATGAGCGGATCGTGATTGCGGAACAGCTCCACAAGGGAGCCATCGAAAGGAGCCTCGTGGCTACAGGCACGAGCGAGAACAGGCTGCGACGACTAGCGATACCGACGCTTGTCGTCGCCCTGATCACCGGCACCACCGGGGTTGCGGGATCGGCGTCGGCGGCCCCCGGAGGGGCATCGGGCAGCGGCACCGGCTACTTCACCACCGGGCAGGACAAGAAGGTCACCCTGACCGACGGGGCCGATCGTCGACCCGGCGGCCGGAATGCGGCCAGCCAACGGGCCGCGACGGACCCAACCGCCTTGGGCGTGTACGTCGTCGAGCTGGCCGAGGACCCGCTGACCGCGTACGCCGGCGGTGTGTCCGGGCTGGCGCGGACCCGTCCGGAGGTGGGCGCCCGGCTGGACGTGACCTCGGCCCCGGCGCGGGCCTACCGCGGACACCTCGACGCGCAGCGTAAGGCCGTCGCTGCCGCCGCCGGGGTGACTGTCAAAGCGGCGTACACCGCCGCCTTCAATGGATTCTCCGCGAAGCTGACCGCCGAGCAGGTGACCACCCTGCGGGCGGACAAGCGCGTCCACGCGGTGACCGCTGCGCAGGCACTCGGCACCAGGACGCCGCCGCCCACCGCGCCGGCACCGGCCGCCCCGGCACCCGGCGCTCCGGGCGCCACCGCTCCGGCCGCGCCGGAGCAGCCCCCGGCGGGAGGTCCCGCCGGCAAGCCGGTCAAGCCCGGCCCCGGCACGGGCGCGGGCATGGTCATCGGCGTTCTGGACACCGGCATCTGGCCGGAGAGCGCGTCGTTCGCCAAGAAGATGCCGGCCCCCTCGACCTGGCACGGCACCTGTCAGACCGGTGTCGCCTTCGTGGCCGAGCACTGCAACGGCAAGATCGTCGGCGCCCGGTACTTCGCCGACACGTGGCTCGCGGGCGGCGGCTCGGTGCCCGAGGGCGAGGTGCTGTCTGCCCGTGACATGAACGGGCACGGCACGCACACCGCGTCCACGGCGGCCGGCCTGCCGATTCCGAACGTGACCATCGACGGTCGGCGCTTCGGTCCCGTCTCCGGGGTGGCGCCGGACGCCCAGATCGCCGTCTACAAGGTGCTCTGGAACGGCATGGGCTTCGACGCCGACATCATCGCCGGTATCGACGCCGCCGTCGCCGACGGCGTGCAGGTAATCAACTTCTCCATCGGCAGCGAACTCGGCGACTGGGAGGCGAACACCCCCATCGGCAGCGCCTTCCTCAACGCCACGCTGGCCGGAGTCTTCGTGGCGGCCTCGGCCGGCAACACCGGCATCGTGAGCGGGGCGATCAGCAACGCGGCACCCTGGGTGACCACGGTCGGCGCGGCGGTGACCAACCTCGACGAGGCGACCGTCAAACTGGGCGACGGCACGAAGCTCGTGGGCGGCTCGCTGGACGCGATGCCCGGCGGCGACACGCCGATGGTCTTCGGCGACCAGGCCGGATCGCCGGATCTGGGTGCGGTCTACTGCGAACCGGGCAGCCTCGACCCGGCCAAGATCAAGGGCATGGTGGTCGCCTGCGCGCTCTCCGACATGTTCGGCTCGGCCGCCGAGATCAAGGCCAAGGGCGGCGCGGCGATGGTGGTGTTCGACCCGGTCGGCAACTACCGGATCAACTCGATCTTCAACTTCCCGGTCGTCTACCTGCCGACCGAGAAGCAGGCCGGCACGCTGTTCAACTACCTGATGCGCCACCCCACGGACGCGAAGGCGTCCCTGCGCAGCGGCGGTGACGGCTCCAGCGTCCCGGGCCTGCCCAGCGTCGCGGACTTCTCCTCCACCGGCCCGTCCAGTGTGGCCGTCGGCGTCCTCAAGCCGGACCTGGTCGCGCCGGGTTCGGACATCATCGCCGCGGTCTCCCCGGCGGGCAACTTCGGGCGGGCGTACGACGCGTACTCGGGCACCTCGATGGCATCGCCGTACGTGGCCGGCGCGGCCGCGGTGCTGCGTGCCGCGCACCCGACCTGGTCGCCGGGCGCGGTCGCCTCGGCGCTGCGCACCACCGCCACCGACACGGTCGGCACCAGCAACCCCCTCGACCAGGGCAGCGGTTTCATCAACCTGGCCGGGGCCGCCGACCCCGGACTGGTCATCGAGCCCACCGCGGCGGATCTGGTCACCTTCAGCGAGACGGCCGCGCCGGACGGCAGGGAACTCAACCTGCCGGCCATCTCGCTGCGCGAGTACGACGGGACCCGTCCGGTGACACTCACCCGCACCCTGACCAACGTGGGCAAGGCGCGGGAGACCTACCGCTCGTCGGTGTCCGGGCTGGACGGCATGAAGGTCACCGTGACGCCGGCGTCGGTGACGCTGGCACCCGGCACGTCCGCGACCGTGACCATCACGCTGCGTCGGGGCAGCGCACCCTGGGACCGGTACGTCACCGGGTCGATCGGCTGGCGCGGCAAGGCCCACAGCGCCCGGATCCCGGTCACCGCCCGTCCGTGGGGCGTCATGCCCCGACCGTACGGGGACGACGGGGAGGAGTTCGGCCGGATGACCAGCGGTGCGTTCGGCTTCTTCCAGCCCGGCTTCACCGGACCGCTCACCGGTCGCAGCACCGGTTACACGCCGATGCGGCGCGCGTCGTACTCGATGCCGGCCGGCGTCTACGGTGGCGTGTTCGACCCGTTGGCCCCCGGTGTGAAGAAGTTCGACTTCACCGTGCCGGCGAACACCGCGGGCATCATGGTCGAGACCAACACCGAGGACCCGAACACCAACCTGGACCTCTACCTGTACCGGGGCGACACCCTGGTCTACAGCAGTGACAGGTACTGGACCAGCACGGAGCAGGCGTACAAGTTCCTGCCCGAGCCGGGGCGCTACACCGCGTACGTGTTCGCACAGTTCCCCGGTGGCCCGGTCGTCGACTTCCAGTTCGGTCACGCCATCATCGGCCGCAACGCGAAGTACACGGGTGCCACGCTGACGCTGCCCCGCACGGTGGAGCGCGGCTCGTCGCAGCAGTTCAACCTCAAGCCGAACAAGCCGCTGCCCGCTGGCGACTTCTGGGCCTACACCGAGTACAGCAGCACCAACGGAACGGTCATCCCCGGCAACCTCGTCTACACCCAGCAGAGTGCCTGGGAGTAGCGGATAGCAAACCTGTGGGGCGGTGCCGAGCGCACCGCCCCACGGTCCCCGCCCTCCCGCGATCTTGCACTTTCTGCCCCGGCGTAGGGGGCATATCGGCGCGTATGGGCGACCGAAACTGCAAGATCGACGCGGCGGGCATCGCCTGTCGAGTGGGCTTGAACCACCGACGTGCGTGGTCAAGAATCGGCGCTGTGGAGGACGGGGACTTTTCGCAGGACTGGGTCCAGTTGCTGGGCAACCTCGACCGGCAGGTGTCCTCTGGGCTGCTGTCGCCGGACACGGCGGCGTTGACCGATCTGATGGGCAGCTACCAGGTGCCGGGGGTCAGCATCGCCGTCGGCCACCTGGACGGGCAGGTGTGGGCTGCCGGGTACGGCGTCACCGGTGGCGCGACGTCGACCCCGGTCACCGCTGGCACCGCGTTCGCGGCCTGTTCGATAAGTAAGCATGTCGCCGCGTTCGGGGCACTGCGACTGGTCCAGGACGGTGTGCTGGCCCTGGACACCGACATCCGCGCGTACCTCACCTCGTGGCGCCTGCTCGACCGCGAGGGCCGGCAACCCGCGGTCACCGTCCGACAGTTGCTGGCCCACACGGCGGGCCTGTCCGACACCTGGTACCGCGGCTACCCGGCGGATCGCGCCCCGTCGCTGGTGCAGGTCCTGGACGGCAGCGGCCCGACGACCACCGCACCGGTCCGGTCGACCCTGCTGCCGGGCAGCCGTTTCCGTTACTCGGGCAGCCACTACTGCGTACTCCAGCAGTTGCTTGTGGATGTGACAGGCACGGCGTTCGAGGACCTGATGCGCACGCTGGTCCTGGACCCGGTGGCGATGGCCGACAGCAGCTTCGACCAGCGGTTTCCGCACCAGCGGCCGCATCTGGTAGCCCGGGGCCACCACGGCGGCGGCACCGCCATCCCGGGCGGCTGGCGTACGCAACCGGAGTTGGCGGCGGCAGGACTGTGGAGCACCCCGACCGACCTGCTCCGGCTCGACCTGGAAATCGCCCGAGCGGTCTCGGGAGACTCGCGGCTGCTGAACCGCGACCTGGCCACCGACATGTGGAAGCCGCAGCTTGCGGGCGGCGCCTACGGGCTCGGCACCGAGGTCGAGGACCGCGCCGGACACCGGCGTTTCGGACACACCGGGTTGAACGTCGGCTACACCTGCTTCTCGTACGTGTGGCCCGACAGTGGCGTCGCGGTCGCGGCGATGACCAACTCCGAGGACGGCTGGGAGACGCTGGTCAGCATTCGCGCCGCCGCGGACCGTCGATACGCCACAGCTGTCACCACCGCACCGTCGGGTGACGTGTCGGGTCGCTACGTCCTGCGCGACGACTGTCCGATCGACATCGCGGTCTCCGACGGTCACCTGACCTTCTCCGCCGCTGGGCAGCAACCGGTGGTGCTGCGCGCAGACCCGGACGGTCGCTACCTCCACCCCGGACTCGACCTGGAGATCCGGTTCCTGCCTGCCGACGTCCTGGAACTGCGGCAGGAGGGAGTGACGCAAACCGCGAAACGATCGTGACGGCGATGGATAGCGATTCGATCTTGGTTGCACTACTCTGCCCGCCATGGCCCTGAGTCCAGAACAGTTCTATGACCACGCGATCTCCGTCGCGGACGGCGAACGGCGGCTTCCGCTGGCGGCGGGTATGACCGGATGGGACATCAGCCCATTCGACCAGGACGGGCTACGCGCCGCGCCGCTGCGCCCGCCGGTGCTGCCCGAGCCCGCCCGACACGGTGAGGACCCGGCGGAGTGCCAGAACTGCCAGGAGCGCGACGAGGGGATCTGGTTCAACGAGCACTGGCGGCTGGCCCGTATCACGGGCGTGGGCGTGCCGCTGGCGCTGATGCTGTACCCGCGCGACCACTACGACATGGCCGACCTCCCCGACGATCTCGCCGCGGAGCTGGGCCTGCTGAGCACGCGAATCGTCCGCCACGTGCAGGCCCTGCCGCACATCTCGCGAGCCCACGTCTACCGCGTCGGTGACGGTGGCGCCCACCTGCACGTCTGGTTCTTCGCGCGCCCCGAGGGTCAGGCGCAGCTCTTCGGATCCTGGTTGGTCGTCTGGGACGACCTCCTGCCGGAGTATCCCGCCGACATCGCCGAGGCGGACGCCGCGATCGTGGCTGACGCCCTGGTCGCCTCACACGGAGGCCGCCGAACGGCCACCCCGTGACCGCGCGCCCGACCGGCTGATCCGGGCGCAGGGACACGTCCAACAGCGCCCGTGCCCTCAGGTGGCTGGTGCCCAGGATGGGCGCCAGGTATCCGCGGGGAGCGCAGCCAGGCTCGCGACGTGGTCGATGACCGCCCGCAGGCCCGGGTGCGGGTTCGCCCGGGGGAGGAGCAGCGACAGCGGGTACGCGAGCGTCGGACGCTCGATCGGGATGCGACGTAGGTCATGGTTCGCCGGCCAGAGGTACCGGTCGCGCGAGCCGACCAGGGTCGCCACGTCGACGGAGTCCGCGAGGATGTCGAGGAGGACCTCGTCGCCGAAGTGCGGGCCTGCCGCGTCGATGCGGAGGTCGAATTCGGTCGCGAGCTGGTCGTAGAAGTCCGCCCATTCGCTGCGCGGTGCGATGCCCGGCACCCAGATCCGATGACCGCGTAGCTGCGTCGGTGTCAGTGACCGGGCGGCGGCGAGCGGGTGCCTCGGGCCGACGAGGAGTTCCGTCGGGGAGTCGAACGCGCGGATCATCCGTACGTCGCGTGGCAGGGCGGCCGGGTCGGTGACCGAGCGGAACGAGGCGTCGATGTCGCCGGCCTGGACGGCGGCGGCCGCCTCACGCGGGTCGTTGACCCGCAGGGTCACCACGTCGAGGGTGATCTCCGGATGCGACCGCCAGTAGTCGTGCAGGACGACGGCCTGCGCGGATCGCAGGCCGAGAACGTCGATCCGCAGGGCCCGCGAGCCGGGCCTGATCGCGGCGACGCCACGGTCGACACCGGCGACGACGTCCCGGGCGTGCGCGAGGAACGCCTGGCCGTCGAGCGTCAGCTCGACCCCTCGGGCGGTACGGGTGAACAACCGCACGTCGAGTTCACGTTCGAGGGCCGCGATCCGCTTCGACACGGCCTGCTGCGTCACGCCCAGCTCGTCGGCCGCCTGTTGCAGCTGCCCGAGTTCCGCCGCCCGGACGAACGATCGCACGGCCTCGGTATCCACTGACTCATTATGCCTACATACAACCGATGGTTGTGACTCGCCCGAATGTCGGTTGTTTGATTCCGCGCCGGCCCGGGCGGTGGGATGCCCGGACCGGAACGTCTGTTGTCACGGGGAGTCGCATGCGTACGCGGTTGGGGTCCAACGTCGGGTGGCTGTGGTCGGCGTACGGTGTCAGCGCGTACGGCACGTGGCTCGCCTTTGGCGCGTTTCCACTGCTCGCAGTGCAGGTGCTGGACTCGTCGGCGTTCGCCGTGGCACTGCTGGAGGCGGCGGGGCTCGCCGTCGCGGCGATCGTCGCCCTCTCGCTCGGACCGTGGGTCGAGCACCGGGCCAAGCGTCCCGTGATGATCGTGATGGACCTGGTCCGGTTCGCGGCGATGGCCAGTGTCCCGGTCGCGTACGTCCTCGGCGTGCTGTCGTACGGTCAACTGTTGGTTGTCTCGGTGGTCTCCGGGACGGCGAGCATCGCGTTCGCCACCGCGTCCGGCGCGTACCTGAGGCATCTGGTCCGCGCTGAGCACCTGCTGGTGGCGAACGGGCGGTTCGAGGGCACAACCTGGACGGCGACCGCAGTGGGTCCGCCCCTCGGTGGCGCGCTCGTCGGGATGCTCGGCCCGGTCGTCACGGTCCTGACCGACGCGCTCAGCTACCTGCTGTCCGCGCTCGCGGTCCTGCGTATTTCGGGCGGCGACGTCGCGACTCCCCGCGGCCGGGTCACCCGGCTGCGCCCAGCCGACCTGCTGCACGGCTGGCGACTCGTCCTCGGCGACCGCGTCCTGCGGGGTCTGTTTCTCAACTCGGTGCTGGTCGGCGGCCTCATCATGGCCACCGCCCCGCTCCTGGCCGTTCTCCTGCTGGGCGAGTACGACGTCCCGGCCTGGCAGTACGGTCTCGCCTTCGGCATCCCGGCGCTCGGTGGGTTCGTGGGTGCCCGCCTGTCCGCGCGTCTCGTGCACCGCCACGGCCGGCACCGCGTCCTGACGGTCACCGGTTGGCTGCGATCGGTGTTTCCCCTCGGTCTCGCGTTCGTCCAGCCCGGCATCCCCGGGGTGGTCACCGTGATCGTCGTCGAGGGTCTGCTGATCACCTGCATGGGCGTCTTCAATCCGATCTACGCGACCGAACGCCTGCACCGGACTCCGGTGGCGTACACCGCCCGGGTCCTCAGCACCTGGAGTGCCAGCAGCAGACTCCTCCAGGCCGTCCTGATGGTGATCTGGGGTGTGCTCGCCACCCGCACCAGCGCGCTCGCCGCGATCACCGTCTCCGGTCTACTCCTGCTCGCCACCCCGCTCCTGCTGCCCAGGCGGAAGGACTGGTCGGCCCCGGAGCCGGTCCGGCAGGCCGACGACGTCGCCGTCGCGTGACCCCCGCGCGCTTCGGCTCAGGATCACCGGTCCTTGCGGAGCAGGACCGTCACCGCCTGGCCGTCGGCCGTGCCGAAAATGCCGTCGGTGGGGTGGCCCAGCGCGGCGGCGAGGGCGCGTACGTGCAGATCAACCGCCGCCTCCACCAGGTCGGCCAGCACGGACACCGTGCCGCGGCCGTTTCGCCAACCCGCCACGCACAGGCCGAGGCCGATGACCGCCGCGGGCCACCACAGCAGGCCGAGCGCCAGATACAGCAGCCCCCAGCCCACCCGCCGGGCGGCGGCGGTGAAGTCGACCTGCGCGAGGGCGAGCGGGTCCCGGGTCTCCTCGGGCAGCAGCAACCACAGTCGGGGCCAGGCCGCGGCCAGGTCCAGGCCGTAGCAGTCCCGCACCCGCACCGCCGTGGCGACCATGCGGTCACCGATCCAGGTCGGTCGGTCCGGCTCGGTCAACGCGATCCGGTCGCAGGCGCGGGCGAGCGCCTGGGTGTCCGGCAGTGCTCCGGTGGCGCCGTCGGCAGACCGCAACCGGCGTGCCTTGTCCCGCAGAGCGTTCTCGTAGCGGTCCACGGCGGCGTGCCACCGGCGCCGCCGCCGACGGGTCACGGCCTCGCCGGCTCGGCCCCAGCCCTGCGTCCACAGGGCCACGACCAGGCGTTCCAAGCTCTGAGCGGCCGTCGCGGCGACGACGCTGGCCAGCACCACACCGAGTACGATCAGCAGCGCGGCGCCGGTGCCCGGGGCCGGTGACCCGAGGGCGAGCCGGTCCACCTCCCGCGCCAGCAGCCACAGGTCCCACCACTGGGCGTGGCCGAGCCGTCCCGCCACGGCGGCGACCGCCACGAACACCACACCGGGCAGCGCCAGCCCGGCGAGCCACCGCTCGGCCAGCTTCCCGCCGAGCGAGGCGATGACCGCGTTCACCGGTCCATCCGAAACGTCGGTAGCGGGCAGTCCCACACGGCGCAGTGCGGCGGGCCGGCGTCCGCCCGGGGGATCTCCACCCGGTCGCACAGGTCACCGGGGCACACCTGGACGACCTCCGGGCGGCGGCCGTGGATGCCGACCAGTGGCAGGTAGTGGTGTCCCCGGGCGGCCGTGTCACCACCGACCAGCCCGCTGCGGCGCATCAACTCGGTCACCTCGGCGAGCACCGCGTCCACGCCCTGGTCGGACAGCGGCCGGTCCCGCAGCCGCGCCAGGGCCCGAGCCGGTTCCGGCCCGAGCAGGTCGCCCACCTGCGCGATGTCCACGCAGACCCGGGCCAGCCGGGCCGCCCGGTCGTCGTCGAGTCGCCTGTCCGGCGCCGATTGACTCATCGGCTGATTATCTCCTTTCGATGTCGGCATGCGGCTGGCAGGCTGGGGAGCGACCGCGACGGGGAGGTGTGCGGGTGGGTCACTACGCAAGGGACGCCGTCGACCACTGGCGTCGTGCCGCGGCCCGGCAGCCGCGCGGGGACCGGCGCTGGGCCGAGGCCCAGGTGGAGTTGGGGGCCGCGCTGCTCGACAGGTACCACGCGGACCAGGCGCGGGAGGATCTGATCGAGGCCACCGTCGTGCTGGAGGCCGCGATCCGCACGATGGCCGACTCCTTTCTGGCCCAGGAGTTGGGTACGGCGCACGGTGTCCGCGCGCTGGCCACGTACACCGACGTGCTGCTGGCCAGAGCGCGGATCGAGAGTGAGCCGCAGCTGCTGGACATCGCCGAGCAGTATCTGCAGTTCGCCGAGGACGCCTCGGCCGACCTGGGCAACAGCGCGTTGCTGATGCTCAAGACCTGCCAGGTCCAGCAGGCCCGGCACACCTTCGACGGCTCGGTCGACACGCTCTACCGGCTCACGGCCATCGCCAAGTCGGCCGAGCGGTGGATCAGCGAGGAGCACCGGCCCGTGTTGCGCGGCATCCACGCGGAGGCGCTGCTGCGCGCCTACCAGCTCACCGGGGTGGAGGACTACGTCGACGAGGCGATGGAGTTGGTGTCCTCGGTGGACACGACCGGGCCCAACCAGGACCAGATCGTCATGCTGCGAGCCCGGTGCCTGCTGGCCAGGGCGGCCGGGACCACCCACACCGCCGATGTCGAACGGGCCGTCGCGGTGCTGCGGGACCACACCCCGCAGAGCATCGAACCGCGGATCCTGGCCGGGCAGACGTTGCTCACCCTGGTCGACCGCACCGGCCGCGCCGAGTTGCTCGGCCCGGCCTGGGAGGAGTTCGCCGCCGCGCTGAACACCGTCGGGGAGCGGCATCCGCACCATCGGATGGCGCTCGCCAGCCTCTCCACCGTCGGCATGAAGACACACCAGCTGACCGGGGACGTCTCCGCCCTGGAGACGGCGGTCGGCCTGCTGCGCCGGGCGCTCGCGCTCTCCGTCGGCGGTGAGGCCAACCACGCGTTGTACCTGGACCAGTTGGGCTACAGCCTCCGGCTGCTCTACGACGCCACCGGGGAGCCCGCCTACCTGGAGGAGGCGCTCGTCCTGCTGCGCCGGGCGCTCGACGCCCTGCCCGCGCGCGACCCGCAGCGTGTCAAGACCGGGTTGTCCATCGCCCAGGCGTTGCGGGCGACCTATCTGCGTACCGGTGAACCCGCCCTGCTCACCGAGGCCGCCGAGCGGGCGCGCGCCGCCGGCCGCATCGACTCCGGCGCCGTGCCGGTCCGGATCCAGGCCTTCGACAAGGCGGCCTACACGCTGACCACGCTGGGCCGGTGGGAGGAGGCGACGGAGGCCTTCGACGAGGCCATCACGTTGCTGCCCCGGCTGGCCTCGCGGGGGCGTACCCGCCACGACCAGTACGCCGACCTCGGCTCGACGGCGGGGTTGGCGGCGACCGCCGCCTCCTGCGCGGTCGGCGCCGGGCAGCCGGAACGGGCCCTGGAGCTGCTGGAACGTGGCCGGGGCCTGCTGCTGCACCAGCGGTTGACGGCCGACGGCGAGTGGGCGGCGCTGCAACGCGTCGACGGGCGGCTGGCGGGCGACTTCCAGCGGATGCGCCGGGACTTCGAAGCGCCCGCCCCCGAAACGTCCCGACCCACCACCTTCGGCCGGGACCGGGAAACCGAGTGGAACGTGCTGCTGGCGACGATCCGGGAGCTGCCCGGCCTGGGCGACTTCCTGCGCGCGCCCAGCGCCCGGCAGCTGCTCGACCAGGTCGACGGCACCGTGATCGTGCCGATCGCGAGCGAGTTGCGCTGCGACGCGCTCATCCTGCGGCAGCACCGCGTGACGGTGCTGCCGCTGCCGGGCCTGTCGCTGACCGACGCGATGACGCAGCTACGCCTGCTCCAGGAGGCCACCACCACGGCGTACGACCCGGCAGCGGACGCGCGGAGTCGGCTGCGCGCCCAGTCGGTGCTCACCGGCGTACTGGAATGGTTGTGGCATGCCCTCGTCGGGCCGGTGCTGGAGCACGTCGACGCGCCCGGGGCGGCCGGCGAGCTGCCGCGCGTCTGGTGGTGCCCGGTCGGCCCGCTGGCGTTCTTCCCCCTGCACGCCGCCCAGGCCGGCGCCGGCCGGTCCGCCCTCGACCGGGTGGTCTCCTCCTACACCCCGACCGTGACCGCGCTCGCCCGCAAACGCACCGGGCCGCGACAGTCCCGGCCCGACGCCCGGTCCTGCGTCGTGGCGATGCGCGCCACCCCCGGCGGCCCGGGGGCGCTGCCCAGCGCCGAACGCGAGGCCGCGGCGGCGGCGGCGGCGCTGCCCGGAGCGTGGCTGGGGCTGGACGCGACGGCCACCCGGGAGCAGGTCCTGGACCGGTTGACCGACTCGACGTACGCGCACTTCGCGTGCCACGCGGTGGCCGATCCGCACGACCCGGCGCAGGGCCGGCTGCTCGTGCACGACCACCAGGACAGCCCGCTCACCGTGGCCGACGTGTCGCGGCTCGACCTGGACGCGGAGTTCGCCTTCCTGTCGGCCTGCGCGACCGCCCAGGCCCCGCCGACCCTGGTCGACGAGGCGTTGCACATCACCGGCGCCTTCCAGCTCGCCGGGTTCCGGCACGTCATCGGCACCCTGTGGGAGGTCGAGGACGCGGTCTCCCTCGCCCTGACCACCGCCTTCTACGAGCACGGCGACGCGACCGGGGCGGCGGCGTACGCGCTGCACGCGGCCGTGCGCGGGCTGCGGGACCGCTACCCGCTGGCGCCGACGCTGTGGGCGGCGCACATCCACACCGGCGGCTGACCGCCTCCCACCGGGCCAACGCCCGTCGCCGTCAGCGGGTGCGCCGGACCAGCGCCCGGGCCTTCTCCGTGTGGGGATGGGTCGGGCCGTGCACGCGTTCGCACCCGGCCAGCGCGGCCCGCGCCTCCTGGCCTGCCCTCCGGTCACCCGCCTCGACCAGCAGCAGGGCGAAGAGCGTCCGCATCTCCAGGGTCGCGGGATGGTCGGCGCCTCGACCCCGATCACTGTCCGGCAGCGTGTCCGCCAGCAACCGGATCGCCTCGGCCCGCCGGCCCACTCCGTCCAACGCTCGGGCCAGGGAGTGCAGGGCGTGCAGGCGTACGCCGTCGGTGTTGCTCAGGGCTCGCCCGGCGTCGTCCGCCAGCGACCGGGCCGCGTCGACCGCCTCGGCCGCCCGGCCGTTGTCGAGCAGGACGACCAGCAGGTTGCTGCGGGCCTGGAGCGTCACCGGGTTCGTGGACCCCACCGTCCGGCTCAGCCGCCGGACCACGTCCCGCAGAGCCCGTTCGGCCTCTTGGCTGCGGCCCTGGAGATGCTGGAGCCCGGCCAGCTTCATCTGGCAGGTCAGGGTGTCCGGGTCGTCTCGACCCAGCGTCCGGGCCATGCCGTCGGCGACCCGCCGCAGCAGCGGCTCGGCCTCGTCCATCCGACCCAGCTCGATCAGCAGCCAGCCCAGGTTGTTGCCGCTGCGCAACGTCTCGACGTCCTCGTCGCCCAGCACCCGACGCCGCGCCTGGTAGACGTCTCGTTGCACCCGATGTGCCTCGGCGTGGGAGCCGCGCTGCCAGAGCGCGAAGGCCAGGCTGTGCTTGCTGCGCAGGGTGTCCGGATGCTCCGGCCCGAGCGCCGAGCTGCGCAACGCCACGACCTCCTGACAGAGGGCCACGGCCTCGTCGATGTCGTTGTTGCGCATCAACTCCTGCGCGTAACGGGTCCCCGCCTCCAACGTCCGCGCGTCGGTCGCGCCGTACTGCTCGTGATAGGCGTGGTACTGCAGCCCGAAGGCGGTCGGACCACCGAGGGTCGTGGTGCTCGACCGACCGCCCTGGGTGACGGTGATCTCGATGACCGGGCCGGACGGCTTCGATTCGCGCGGTGGTTCGTCGTCGCGTTTACGGCTGCGGTTGAACCATCTGCCCACCGACCGCACCTCCCACAGTGTCGACACCCTCACGATCGTCACCGACAGCAGACCATGTGTCGACGGCACACCCGACGACCTATCGTGAGTCCGACACGTTCTCGCGGATCGGCGCCCGGAAACGTCAGGAGTCGACAGTGCACCTCAGTCTGGCGACGAGCCCCGGCAGGGCCAACCGGCGCAACGAGGACTTCGTCGGTGCGGTGCCCGGAGCTGTCGTCCTGCTGGACGGCGCGGGCATTCCGGGAGCCGAGTCGCTCTGCCACCACGGGGTCGCCTGGTACACCCACCGTCTCGGCGGCGCGCTGCTCGGCCAGTTGTCGCTCGACGACGGCCGGGACCTCGCGACCGTCCTCGCCACCGCCATCGACGAGATCGCCGCCGCGCACCGGCCGACCTGCGACATCGTGGACCCCAGCAGCCCGCAGGCGACGGTCGTGCTGGCCCGCGCCCGCGGGGACCGGCTGGACTACCTGCTCCTCGCGGATTCCTTCCTCGTCCTCGACCAGGCCCACGGCGGCCCGCGGGTCATCACCGACGAGCGTGAGGTGATCGCCCGGCGCGACTGTTCCGTCCCGCTGAGCGGTGTAGCTCGGGATACACCTGAGTACGACCGCATTCGCGCCTCCTGCAGCACGGCGATGCGGGCCCGCCGGAACCGGCCGGGCGGCTACTGGATCGCCAAGGACGACCCGCGCGCGGCGCGGGAGGCGGTGACCGGCAGTCGGTCCCTTGCCGACCTGAACGGCATCGCGCTGCTCAGCAACGGCGCCAGCCGCATCGTCGACCCGTACGGGCGGACCGACTGGCCCGGCGTGCTGGCACTGCTCGCCGCCGACGGCCCGGCCGGCGTCATCCGGGCCGTCCGGGAGGCCGAAGCCGACCCCGACGGCCAGGTCCCGGACGACGCCACGGTGGCGTACTGGACGCACCTGCCGCGGTGAGGGCTCGCCCCGAGAACCAGCTACCGAGACACGGCCCCGGGAGCGCTCGTTCGACTCAGCGTGCACTCGGGTTTGGTCAGGCTGAGGTACGAGCTGGCGGCGACCAGCAGCCCCAGACCCCACAGCGTGTACGCCGGCAGCACGACGGCCAGGAACCACGCCGCCCCGTCCACGTTGTCGCCGGTGGCCCAGGCGGTCATGCCGGCGATACCGAAATAGGTGGTGAGGCCCGCGCCGACGAAGAGTCCGGGGCCGGCCACCAGCCAACGGGGGACCTTTCGGCCGGCGAGCGGCAGGACCCAGCCGGGCCAGATCCGGCCCCAGCGGTGTACCAACGCCAGCGGCAACAGTGTGCCCGCGAGGAGCATCAGGACGATAAAAGTGATCATGAAGGTCCAGGGGATCTCCGGTGCCTTGCTCGACACGAAGCCGTGCACGCGCTCGGCGACGAAGCGCGCCAGGCAGGCGGCGACCGTCAGGTATCCGGCGAACAACGCCCAGGGTGGCGTCGGAGCGTCCCGCCCCGCGGGCCGGCGGCCGTGAACCCGACCGCAGCCGTGGCAGGCCCCGCGTGCCCGCCGCTGCTCGGCGTTGGCGATGACGATGGTCAGGGCACCGCCGAGGGCGCCACTGCCCTGTGCCAGCAGCGTCACCCAGTCCATCGCGTCCAGATCCATCCCGAACAGGCCGCCGAGGATCATCAGGAGGGTCAGCGGGACCATGAACGAGTACAGGACCATCGACACACCGGACACCCAGCCGAGTACGGCCAGCGTCCAACGGACCCTCGTGCTCCGGTCGCGTCCGACGCCCGAGCTGATCAGCAGGATCGCCGCCGCCGACAACACCGCGGGCACCACCGGAAGCCACCCGCCGGGAAAGAAGGATTCGCCCGGCTCGGCGAACCGGGGCGCGCCCCGGACTGCCCACCAGGCGTGCACGATCGCGTACGCCGTCACCCACGCCGCGGTGCCCGCTGGAACCCACCTCCGCCAGTTGGCGGTCGTGCGCACAGGCCGTTCTGTCCAGCGGATCATGGACCGATCATCTCTGGCGCTGGACGACACCTCCTCCCCGCCGGAGGGGAGCGCCCTGCCGCTGCCGGGGGAGTGGCCAGCAGCTCAGGAGGACCGCGACCGGGCCGACTCCTCGTGGAGCGCGCGCCGGGTCCGGTGCCCACCCACGTAAGCTCGGCAGGTTCTGGTGCGTCGTAGCCGGCCGCACGGCGTGCCGAACAGTGCACGGTCAGACGCGATGGAGGCGGGGTTGGTGGCGGTCCTACGGGTGACAACTCGCAATGCACGGTTCCAACAGTGGGAGGCGCTGTTGGGCAACCGCACCAAGCGCCAGCGCAACGGCGAGTTCCTCGTGCAGGGCGTCCGACCCATCACGCTCGCGACCCAGCTCGGGTGGCAGGTCCGCGAGCTCCTGTACAACGCGGACGCACACCTGTCGAGCTGGGCGCACGAGACCCTCGACGCGGCCCGCGCGACGAAGGTGGCCGTTGCCGGCGAGTTGATGCTCGAGCTGGGTGGCAAGGCGGACGTCGCCCCGGAACTGCTCGCCATCGTGGCGTTGCCCGATGACGAGCTCGGTCGCATCCCGACGGGTCCCGACCTGCTCGCGGTCGTGTTCGACAGGCCCACCAGCCCCGGAAACATCGGGACGCTGGTCCGCTCGGCGGACGCCTTCGGCGCCGGTGGCGTCATCGTCACCGGCCATGCCGCCGACGTCTACGACCCCAAGTCGGTGCGGGCCAGCACGGGCTCACTCTTCTCGGTCCCCGCGGTGCGGGTGCCCTCCCACCGAACGGTGCTCGACTGGGTCGAGGCCATCCGCGCGGACGGCGTCGACGTGCAGGTGGTGGGGACCGACGAGAGCGGCACGGTGGAGGCGGCGGAGTACGACTTCACCCAGCCGACGCTGCTGGTGGTCGGCAACGAGACGTCCGGGCTGAGTTCGGCGTGGCGCGACGCCTGCGACCATCTGATCCGGATACCCATGGTGGGCACGGCCAGCTCCCTGAACGCCGCCACGGCCGGATCCGTCGTCCTGTACGAATCGGCACGCCAGCGGGCGCGCGGCTGACGGATTCCCGCGCGTCAGGGGATGAGCCGGTCGAGCAGCTCGAAGCGCTCGTACGGCTGGTCGTAGTCGCCGAAGTGCCCGTCGTCGCGCACGATCTGGGTGCCCCCGAGACGCTCGAACATGGCGCGCCCCTGGCGGTCGTCGCAGCCGTACGGGTCCTTGCGGGAGTTGATGAAGTAGATGTCGCGCACGTGGGACCGGATGGCGGCCCAGTCGTAGCTCTGCTGCAGGACCGGTTCGTCGCTGGCGTTGGGCCGGGTGCAGTAGCCGGCGACCAGGATCGCCTGCGCCACGGTCACGTCGACGTGTTCGAGGAGCGCCAGAAGGAGCGCCGCGCCACCGGAGTGGCCCACCAGGATCGTGTCCTCGTCGAAGTGGTGCCCGTTGAGCACCGTCGGCAGGAACGTGGCGATCGGTTCGACGTTGATGCCCGGGTGGTGCGGGACCTCGACGGTGTAGCCCCGGGCCTCCAACCGTCGCGCCAGCCAGCGGTACCAGACGACGTCCGGGTTGCCACCGGTCCCGTGGAAGATGATCGCCCTGCGCCCCACCCTGCCCCCTTCGGATCGACGTGTAGATCAAACCACGTGATCCTCGGAGGCGGGGCAGGCGACGCCTACGGCATTCGGCGGGGCGGCCGGGCGCTCAGTCCACGGGTGCCGGCAGCGGCGCGGCCCGGTCACCGTCGCCGCCGGCGCGCACCCCGACGGGGGCGGCGATCGGGGCGGCGACGATCCGGCTGGCCAGCACCGGCGCGTCCCGGCCCGTGCCGCGCCGGTCGCCGCCGACGGACTGCTCGTGGTAGTCCTGCTCGACGTTGACCGACCAGACGTCGTGCGTACTGCCGGTGGCGATGTTCTCGGCGGTGAGCATCGCGGTCAGCATCGAGTGGTCCTGGTTGTTGTAGCGGTGCATGCCGTTGCGGCCCACCGGGTGCACGTTCGGCACCGCCTCGGCCAGCCAGGCCCGGATCACGTCCACGTTGTGCTGGTAGCGCTCGTCGTACACCGGGTAGGCCTTGGGCATGCGCACGACGTAGCCGGCCTCCACCACTGCGGGACGGACCAACCCCAACCGCTCCAGCTCCGCGGTGGCCAGGGCCACGAGGTCGGCATCCGGGGTACGCCACATCTCGTCGTCCTCGAAGACGAAGTACTCCAGGCCCAGGCAGGTGCGGCCGTCCTTGACGAGGTACGGCGACCAGGAACCGAAGTTCTGGATCCGGCCCACCCGTACCCCCGGATCGTGCACGTAGATCCAGTTGTCCGGAAACGAGAACTCCGCAGGCACCACGAGCGCCACCGTCAGGAAGTCGCGGTAGCGCAGGTCGGCGGCGCAGGCCAGCACCTCCGGCGGCGCCGCCGGACGCAGGACGGACACCAGCTCCGAGATCGGCATCGACGAGATCACGTCATCGGCTGGTTCGGTACGCTGCCCGTCCGCGCCGTTGACCGTCACGCTTATCGCCCGCCGTCGCTCCGGGTCGCGGTGCACCGCGGTGACCCGGATGCCAGTCGACAGCTGCCCACCCCGGCGACACACCTGCTCGGCGCAGCGCTCCCACATCATCCCCGGCCCGTACTTCGGGTACTGGAACTCCTCGATCAGGCTTGTCACGTCCGTGCGTCGCCGCCGGGGCAGCAGCGCGTTGCGGATCGCCGTGGCCAGGGACAGGTTCTTGATCCGCTGCGCGGCCCAGTCCGCCTGCAGCCGGTCCGCCGGCATACCCCAGACCTTCTCGGTGTACGTCTTGAAGAAGATCGAATACAGCCGCCAGCCGAACCGGGCCGACACCCAGCCCTCGAAGTGTGACTGGTCGCGTGGCGGCCGGAGCCGGGCGTGGGCGTACGAGCCGAGGCAGCGGACCGCCTCCGCCAGCCCCAGGTTGCGCAGCGCGTTGACGGCGCTGAGCGGGTAGTTGAACAGCGCGCCCCGGTAGAAGATCCGGCTCATCCGGGGCCGGGTCAGGAAGTCCTCGTCCGGCAGGATCTCGTGCCAGAACGCCTCCACCCGGGGCACTTTGGTGAAGAACCGGTGCCCGCCGATGTCGAACCGCCACCCGTCGCGCTCCACGGTCCGGCTGATCCCGCCGACCACCTCGTCGGCCTCGAAGACCCGGACCGTCCGGCCGTGCCGGAGCAGTTCGTACGCGGCGGTGAGCCCCGCCGGACCCGCGCCGATGACCACCGTGCCGTGCTGCTCGCCCATGCTGCCGCACTCCCCGCTCTGCTGATCGTCGGTGGCGCCGGGCCTACCCGTTCTGCGCCGAATGCCACTCTCGGTCAACGATCGTTTCCACTCCGGAGTGGCGTCTGGCGGCGTACAACGGGTTGGACCACACTCCTGAGCGGCGGGTGGGCCGGCGAACCGGGGGGCGGAACGGATGCACCGGTGGCGACGCGGCGCGGCGACGCTGGCCGTCCGACTGGGCGCTGCCGGCCGTGCCGGCCTGGTGGGTGCTGCCGGCCGTGCCGGCCTGGTGGGCGCTGCCGGCCGTGCCGGCCTGGTGGGTGCTGCCGGCCGTGCCGGCGCGCGCGCGGCCCGTCGGGTCCCGGCGCCCTGGCCGTACGTGATCGGCCTGTTCGTCGGCGCGAAACTGCTGCTGACCCTGCTCGGGCTACTGGTCCTGCACGCCTGGGACGACGTGCCCGGGGCGCCGGCGCCCGAGGAGGCGCTGATGTGGGCGCAGCAGCGCGAAATCTCCGGGCACCGGTGGATCTCCCTCTGGTTCGCCTGGGACGGGCTGCTCTACCTGCGGCTGAGTGAGCTGCCCCTGGACCGGCCCTGGAACGATTTCGGCTTCCCGCTGCTCTACCCGTTCCTGGCCCGGCCGGTCGGCGCGCTGCTCGGCGGCGACAGTGCGCTGGCCCTGCTGCTGATCAGCAACGTCGCGTTCCTGCTCGCGCTCTGGTACGGCTACCGGCTCGCCGAGGTGCTGCTCGGCGACGCACCCGCGGCCCGCCGCTTCACCAGGTACCTCGTGCTGCTGCCGACCGCGTTCCTGTTCCAGGCCGCGTTGACCGAGTCGCTCTTCGTCTGTCTCGCGTTGGCCGCGTTCTACCACGCCGAGCGACGCCAGTGGCTGCTGGTCGGTGTGCTCGGCTACTTCCTGGCGATGAGCCGCTCCGTTGGCCTGCTCGTCGCGCTGCCGCTGGCCCTGGTCCTGCTGCGCCAGCACGACTGGCGGCTCGGCCCCCGCGCCCTGCTCGGCTGTCTGCGGATCGGCTGGCCGTTGCTGCTGCTGCCCGCCGGCTGGTTCACCTTCATGGCGTTCTGCAGGTGGCGCGGCGGCGGCTGGTTCGCCTACCAGCACGCCCAGCGGACCGGGTGGGGCATCGAGGTGCAGAACCCGGTGCCGGTGCTGCTGAACGGGCTGGCCGGGGAGCCCCGCGACGCCGCCCGGGTCCTCTTCGCCGTGGCCGTCCTGGCCGTGCTGGTCGCCGGGTTGCGCCGCCGAGAGCTGGCCTACCTGGTGTACGGCGTACTCATGGTGCTGGTGCCGCTGTCGATGGGCCCGGCGGTGTACCGGAGCCTGTTGCGGTATCTGCTCGCCGCGTTCCCGGTGGCCCTGGTGCTGGCCCGGTGGGCCCGCCACGGCGGCGTCGACCTCTGGCTGACCGCGACCCTCGCCGTGGTGCAGGGCGTGCTGTTCGTGCTCTGGCTCACCTACTGGACCCACATGATCATCTGATGGGGCCGGCCGCCGACGGGGCAGAATGAGGCGGTGACCGAGCCGCGGGTGCGCCTCGACGACCTCGGGGCCTGGCTGATCAAGGGCAACGCCGACCAGGTCGACCTGACCGCTCGGTTCGCCCAGGCCCCCCGGCTGACCAGCTGGTGCGTACGCCCCGGCTACCGGGCGCGGATGATGGGCGCCGGACAGGCGATCGTCTTCTGGGCCAGCGGCAGTCGCGGTCGACTGCCCTACGGGCTGTGGGGGGTCGGTCGGGTCACCGGGCCGGCCGAGCCGGGGCCGCCGAAACAGCCCTGGTCGGTGCCACTGGACCTGCCCATCCTCGCCGAACAGGACCGGGTGCCCCGGCAACGACTACGCGCCGATGAGCGGCTCGCCGCCCTGGAGGTGTTCCGCCAACCGCAGGCCGCCAATCCGTCGTACCTGACCGTGGCGCAGTTCGCGGCGCTGCGTACCCATCTGCCGACCTGAGCGCGCCGCCCGGCGCGGGCGGACGCGCCGGGCCCTGTGCGACGCTGTTTCCCCGCAGCTGACTGGAGGCCCGGTGTTCGCCCTGCCGCTGACCGAGGAGGTCGAGCTGCGCCCGCTGGACCCGTGGCGGGCCGAGGAGTTCCTCGCCCACCTGGATCGGGCGCGGGAGCACATCCAGCCCTGGGTGTCGCCGTCGTTCGTCGCCACCGACCTGCCGTCGGCCCGCGCGGTGTTGCAGCGGTACGCCGACCGGTGGGCCAGCGACACCGGCGGCATCTGGGGGCTGTGGTGGCGCGACACGCTCGTCGGCGGCGTCATGTTCGTGTCGTTCGACGCGACCCGGGGCGTCTGCGAGGCGGGTTGCTGGGTGGAGCCGGCCGCGCAGGGAAGGGGAATTGTCGCCCCGGCGATCCGCCGGATCGTCGACTGGGCCGTACGCGAGCGCGGCATCCACCGGGTCGAGTGGCGTACCGCCGCCGACAACACCCGCAGCAGGGCACTCGCGCGGCGGCTCGGCCTGCGCCTCGACGGCACCCTCCGCCAGGTCAGCCCAGGCCCGCACGGCCGCATCGACCTCGAGGTCTGGTCGGTGCTGGCCGACGAGTGGCTGGCCGGACCGGGCGCGGCGCCGACCACCGTCCACTGACGACCGCGTGTTTTGTCGTACCCCGGCGGCACCATGCATCCATGGCCGTCCCCGCGCTCACCCCCCACCCCGACCCGCCGCGTTCCGTGCCGCTGCGTGAGGCGCGCACCCGGTTCGGTCAGCTTGTCGCGCTCGCCGAGCTGACCGACGCGGTGACCGTCGTCACCCGCGACGGCGATCCCCGCCCGGTCGCCGCGATCGTTCCCGCCGCAGCCGCGCGCAGCGGCGCGCAGGCCCGCGCCGACGCCGACCGGCTCGCCACGGTCACCGCGGGCTGGGCACGCCGTCTCGAGGAGCAGCACCGACGCAGCACCCAGCGGCACGCCGCCGAGCTGGCCGCGATCCGCGCCGCGCTGGCGGAGGCGTGGGCCGAGTTGGATCGCCGAGTCGTCCCGGGCGGTGACCCCACGCTGGCCCGGCTACGCGCGGCGCACAACGACCTGCTCGCCGGCTGACCGCGTCCGCGCGGCCGGTTGTCGGCGGGATCCTCCGTAGCCGGGCGAGCCATGGCGAGCGCGCGGCGCCGTAACCTTCGTCCGTGGCACTGCGGTTCACGACACGCGGATCGGACTCGCCGTGGGTGGACACCGTGTGGACCTGCACGAGTGAGCAGGTCACCGCGATGACGTCGGTCGCGGGGGTGCGGTGGGGCCTGGTGTTCTGGACACAGGCCGGCCGTGCGCACACGGGCATCACCGGTCCCGAGACCCGGACCGGCACTGCGCCGGTGCCGGGCGGCGCGACCTTCACGGGCATCGAGTTCGCCGTGGGCACCTCGTTGCGCGCCGTGCCCACCTCGGCGCTGACCGACGGTGGCATCGCGCTTCCCGACACCACGCGTCGGACGTTCCGGCTGGACGGGAGGCACTGGCAGACGCCCTCTCCCGACGACGCCGAGGCTCTGGTCGACCGTCTCGTCCGGGCCGGGGTCGTGGTCCGTGACGCGCTCGTCGCCGACGTGCTGCGGGGTCACCGCCCGGCCGTGTCGGGGCGCACGCTCGAACGCCGGTTCCGCGCCTCGACCGGATTGACGCAGAGTGCCGTCCGGCAGATCGAGCGTGCCCGCACGGCGGCGGAGTTACTGGCTGTCGGCGAGCCGGCAGCCGACGTCGTCGTCAAGCTCGACTACTTCGACGAGCCGCACCTGGCCCGAGCGCTGCGCTCCTACGTGGGCCGCACCGCCGGGCAGTTGCGCGAGGGGTCCGGCGGCGCGATCGCCCTCGACCTGGATCACCGCCGGACGTCGTAGACCAGCTTGAGGATCCCGTTCGGGTAACTCTCCGACTCCCGCAGCGTCAGCATGCGCTTGTCCCGGTCGGCCCGTCCGAACAGGCTCTTGCCGGCACCGAGCAACACGGGGAAGACGAGCAGGTTGTACTGGTCGATCAAGCCTGCGTCGGACAGCCGCCGAGCCAGCTCCGCGCTCCCGTGGATGAAGATCGCGCCGCCCTCGCTCTCCTTGAGCGCGGCGACGTCCCCGGTCGAGCGCAGGATCGTCGTCGGTCCCCACCCGTCGACGACGGCGTCGTCGGACAGCGAGGTCGACACCACGTACTTGGGCAGCTCCTTGTAGCCGGCGTGGTCCTCCGAGCCGGGCCAGACCGGCGCGAACGCCTCGTAGCTGCGCCGGCCGAACATCAACGCCGTCGTGTCGGCGAGTTCCTCGCCCTTCAGCGACCAGGCTTCCGGGACGAACTCGAGGTCCTTGAACACCCACCCACCGCTGCGGTGCTCCTCGGTCGGCCCGCCGCCGGGCGAGTCCACGACGCCGTCGAGCGACATGAAGCCGGTGTAGACCAGATTGCGCATTGTGCTGTCTCCTCGTGCTCGGGCGGGCTGCCGGGTCCACGCTAGATCGCGACCCCGGTGGCTGTCTTGGACGAAAACGACAGCGAACCCACCACCACCACCACCACCGCGGCCGGCTCGTCGTGCGTGTCTGTGGCGACCCGACGTTCAGCCGGTGGCCGGGTAGGCGTGTGTCTCGGCTGCCGTGACCGCCACCCAGACCCGCTGACCGGGAATCAGTCGCAGTTGGGCGGCCGCGGCAGGCGTGACGTCCGCGGCCACCCCGATCGGCCCGTCCAGCTGCACCCGTAGGTTGTCGCCGTGCCGCTGGACGCCGGTCACCGTCCCCGCCCAGGTGTTGCGCGGGCTGCCCTCCGGCCGGGACGGGTGCAGGGCTACCGCCGCCGGGCGGAACGCCACGAAGGCCTCGCCGTCCAACGGGTCGGCGACGGTGAGGGTCAGGGCCGGCGCGACGCGTACCCCGTGTCCTTCGGCCCTGCCCCGGTAGAGGTTGAGCCCGACCAGCCGGGCCACGTAGTCGGTGCGCGGGCGGGCGGTGACGCTCGGTCCGTCACCCTCCTGGACCACCCGACCACCCTCGACGATGACCAGCCGGTCGGCCAGCGCGAGGGCGTCCAGCGGGTCGTGGGTGACCAGCACCGTGGCGCCCGGGTGCGCGGACAGGTGCCGGTGCAGCTCCGCGCGGGTGTCCAGCCGGGTACGGGCGTCCAGCGCGGCGAGCGGCTCGTCCAGCAGCAGCAGCGACGGCGCGACGGCCAGCGCGCGAGCCAGCGCCACCCGCTGCGCCTGACCACCGGAGAGTTGTCGGGGACGGCGGTGCGCCTGCGCGTCCAGCCCCACCCGACCGAGCCAGTCCCGGGCGGTGGCACGCGCTTCCCGCCGGTCCACGCCGTGCCGGCGCGGCCCGAACGCCACATTGTCCAGGGCGCTGAGGTGCGGAAACAGCAGGTAGTCCTGGAAGACCACGCCGATCGGCCGGCGCTCGGTGGGCACCCAGCCGCGCGTCTCCGGGCGGTCCAGGTCGACGCCGTCGAGCGTGACGTGCCCGGCGCTGAGGGGGTGCAGCCCGGCCAGCGCGCGCAGCGCGGTGGTCTTGCCGGCGCCGTTCGGCCCGAGCAGCGCGACCACCTCACCGGGCGCCACCCGCAGCGGGACGTCCAGCCGGAAGGCACCCCGGTCGACGACGAGCCGGGCGTCGAGCAGCGGAGGCTTCATGCGCTGGTCATCCACCGGTCCCGCAACGCCACCAGAATGCCCACCGACACGACGAGCAGCACCAGGCTGAGCACGATCGCGGACTCCAGGTCGGTCTCCAACGCCAGGTAGACGGCGAGCGGCATGGTCTGCGTCCGACCGGGATAGTTGCCAGCGAAGGTGATGGTGGCACCGAACTCGCCCAACGCCCGCGCCCAGCAGAGCACCGCCCCGGCGGCCAGACCGGGTGCCACCAGCGGCAACGTGACGTGGGTGAAGGTGGTCCACCGGCCGGCGCCCAGCGTCGCGGCGGCCTCCTCGTAACGGTGGTCGGCGGCGCGCAGCGCCCCCTCCACCGCGATGACCAGGAACGGCATGGCGACGAACGACTCGGCCACCACGACGCCCGCGGTGGTGAAGGGCAGGGTGATGCCGAACGTGGCGTCCAACCAACCGCCGAGCAACCCCCGCCGGCCGAAGACCAGCAACAGCGCCACCCCGCCGACCACCGGCGGCAAGACCAGTGGCACGGTGACCAGCGCGCGGACCAGTCGGCGGCCGGGAAACTCGACCCGGGCCAGCACCCACGCGAGCGGCACCCCGAGCAGCAGGCAGAGCACGGTGGCCAGGGTCGCGGTCTGTACCGACAGCCGCAGCGCGGTCAGCGCCCCCGGCGTGGTGAGCCGTTGCGGCAGGGTTGCCCAGGGCGCCCGGATCACCAGACCGACGAGCGGCAGGACGAGGAAGAGCAGCCCCAACCCCGCGGGGATCAGCAGCGCGATCGGCACCCGCCCTCGCCGTCGGGGCGCGGCGTGCTCGAGGACCCGGCTCATGGTGCCTGAAAACCGGCCTCGGCGAGGACCGCCTGCGCCGGCGCCGAGCGGACGTACGCGACGAAGGCCCTCGCGCCGGCCGGATTCGGAGCGTCCTTCAGCGCGACGATCGGGTAGTCGTTGACCGCCCGCGCCGACTCGGCAAACTCCACCCCGGTCACGTCGGCGCGCGCCGCTCGTGCGTCCGTGCGGTAGACCAGGGCTGCGTCGACCTCACCGAGCTTCACCTTGGCGAGCGCGCCCTTGACGTCCTGCTCCAGGGTCACCGGGGTCAGCGCGACGCCGGCCGCGTCCACAGCGGTGCGGGCGGCCGCCCCGCAGGGCACCTGGCTTGCGCAGAGCGCCACCTTCACCCCGGACCTGCTCAGGTCGGCCAACCCGGTCACGCCTGCCGGGTTGCCCCGAGGCACCGCGATCACCAACTGGTTGCGGGCGAAGGTTGTCGGGGTGCCGTCGGCGTTGCCCGCCCCGGTGACCGTGGCCATGTTCGCCGGGGCGGCAGAGGCGAACACGTCCGCCGGCGCACCCTGGTTGATCTGGTTGGCCAGCGCGGAGCTGCCGGCCACGTTGAGAGTCACGGTGCTGCCCGGGTTGGCGGCCTCGAAGTCCTTACCGATGCGGCGGAACGACTCGGTAAGCGAGGCGGCCGCGAACACCGTCACCGCGCCGGTGCCCCGGCCGTCCGAGGCCCGGTCGTCGCCCGCGCCGCAGCCGGCGACCGTCAGCGCCAGGACGACGGCCATCGCCGTACGCGTCGCCCGCGCGCTCATCCCGCCGACCTTCCCCGGCTCGGGCCGGGTGCGGCCCGCTCCACCACCACCGTGGTCGACTTGATCACCGCGACGGCCATCGACCCGACCCGCAGCTCCAGCTCGTCGACCGCCTCCCGGCTCATCAGCGACACGACGCGGAACGGGCCGGCCTGGATGTCGACCTGAGCCATCACCGTGTCCTTGCGGACGTCGACGACGATGCCGCGCAGCCGGTTGCGGGCCGAGGAGAACTCGGCGCCCGCGTCCGGGTCGCCGGCCTGCGCGCGGGCGAACGCGGCCAGGTCGACCCCGTCGATCACCCGGTGGTCGTGCTCGTCGCGCCCGGCCGTCAGCCGCCCGGCGTCCACCCAGCGGCGGATGGTGTCGGCGCTGACGCCGAGCAGGTCGGCGGCCTCCCCGATCCGGTACGTCGTCACCCATTCACCCTAGCGCCCGCAGTTGCGAGCCCATAGGACCACCACAGCATCATTTGCATAGTCTTACAGGCATCTACTTTAGCAATTGCGACGACGTGCGCCGAGACGCACCGCCCTCGCAC